>CAZTGV010000082.1:0-10171 GCA_964613475.1 uncultured Gemmatimonadota bacterium | reverse complement strand
ATGGCCTCGGCGGCGATCCCGCTCCTCTTCCCGGCCGTGAAGGTGGGACAGCAGTGGTACGGCGACGGGAGCTTCCGTCATACGGCGCCCCTCGCTCCCGCCATCCGCCTCGGGGCGGACCGCATCCTCGCGGTGTCGGCCCGCTATCCCCGCTCCGAGCCGGAGGCGCGCCGCATGGAGGTGCCCGGGTACCCGCCGCCGGCCCGCATCCTCGGGCTGCTCTTCAACTCGGTGTTCCTGGACACGCTCGACTGGGACGCCGCCCGGCTCCGGCGCTTGAACGCGCTGCTCGCCGCGCTCCCGCCCGAGCGCCGGGAGGAGACCGGCCTGCGACGCATCGAGCTGCTCATCCTGCGCCCCTCGCAGGACATCGGACGGCTCGCCGCCGACTACGAGCGCCGCCTGCCCCGCACGCTCCGCTTCTTCGTGCGGGGCCTCGGCTCGCCGCGTGCCCGCTCGGCGGACTTCGTGAGCTACCTGCTGTTCGAGAGCGCCTACATCTCGCGGCTCATCGAGCTCGGGGAGGAGGATGCGGAGCGGCAGTGGCCGGAGATCGAGGCGTTCCTGGAGGCGCCGACCGCTTTACCTATTGGTAAAGCGAGCCCCTGAAGCCGCGCTCGGCGCCCGAAACAGCGCGAGGCTCCGCGTTCCGCGTCAGGACTCGAGCCGGACGGCGGGCTCGATCCCCAGGTGGTCCAGCAGCAGCCGGTCCTGCGTGGCCACGATCACCTGACGTTCCTCGGACACCCGCTCGAGCACGGCCCAGAGACTGGCGGCCCGCCCCTCGTCCAGGTGCACGAAGGGGTCGTCCACGATGAGCGGCGGTCGGATCCCGGCGGCGGAGAGGAAGTCGGTCGCGCCCAGCCGGATGCCGAGGAGCGCCGCGTGGTACTCCCCGAAGCTCAGCGGCGGGCAGCCGAGCGGGACGGAGCGTCCGTTCAACCGAACGGTGGCGTCCGCCAGGGCGCGGCCGGGCTCGACCGGGCCGAGCGCGCCTCCGGAGAGGTCCGCCATCCGCCGGGAGACGTGGGCGACCAATCGCTCCTCGTCCCGCTCGCGGAAGGAGGCGTACGCGTCGCGCACCAGCGCGTACGCCGCCTCCAGGATCCGGACCTCGCGCTCGAGCGATGCGACGCGCGCGGCCCCCTCCTCCCGGCGGTCGCGGAGCGCCACCGGGCTCTCGGCGGGCGCCCCCTCCTCGAGCAGGGCGCGCTCCTCCCGACGGAGCTCGCGGCCGGTCTCCTCCAACGCCGTCCGGCGCTCGGCCAGCGCGCGGCGCACCGCCTCCGCCTCCGCCGCGACCCCGTCCGGCAGCTCCAACCGCTCCGCCTCTCCGCGCTCGAGCTGGATCTCCTTCTTCGCCTCCTCCTTCCGGAGATCGTCCTCGGCCCGCTCGAGGCGCTCCAAGGCGGCCGCGGCGGCGGCGTGCGGGTCGCGGCCCTCGGCCACCCCCGGCTCCGGACGGGCGAGCGCCTCCTGCGCCTCGTCCAGCGCCGAGCGGAGTCGGACCTCCGCCTCCCCCAGCGCCTCCTCGGCCCGGCGCCCCCGCTCGAAGCGCTCCAGCCGCTCCCGCGCGTTGGAGGGCCGTAGGCTCTCCGCGTTCGGGACGCCCCGGAGCGTGCGCTCGATCTCCCGCCGCAGGCTGGCCAGCCCCTCCGCCGCTTCCGCCGCGGCGGCCCGGCGGCGCTGGCGCTCGGCGCGGGCCCGGTCCCAGCCCAGGGCCGCCCCGGCGAGCAGGAGGACGCCGAGCGCCGCGAGCAGGCCCGCCGGCAGAGCGCCGGTCAGGAATTCCGGGGTGCCGAACGCGCGCGCGACCGCGGCCACGGCGAGGGCCGTGACTCCCGACGCCCCCGCGGCCCGGGCCGCGGGGGGCGTCCGCAGGCCGGCGCCGACGCGCTCCGCCTCCTGTCTGCGCGCCTCCAGCTCCTGACGCTGCCGCCAAAACGTCTCCAGGCGCGAGACGCGCTCGGGGAAGTCCGCCGGATGGTCCCGGACGGCCTCCTCGGCCGTCTCGCGCGCCCGCTCGAGGCGGCGGCGCGCCTCCGCCACCTTGCGCCGGGCGGCCGTGAGGGCGCGGCGACGCGCCGCGAGCGTCGCCGCTTCCGCCCGCAGGGCGCGCCGCTCCGCCAGCGGTTCCTGGGCCGCCTCGAGCCGGGCCACCTCGGCGCGCAGGCTCTCGCGCCGGGCGCCGAGGGCCTCGATGCGGAGGCGGATGGGCCGGCGGCGGCGCGTCGCCTCCTCCGCCGCCTGCAGTTGGCGCTCGAGCTCGGCCAGGGCCTGGCGCGCCTCCTCGAGCTCCCGGGGATTGCGGGCTTCGCCCGCCCCGGGGGCGACCGGCCGCACGGTGAGGCCCCGGTGGCGCTCGCGGAGGGCTGTCAGCGCCGTGTCCACGTTGCCGTGGCCGCCCGCCGCCAGCTGGAGCAGGTCGTCGTTCAGCCGCGTGCCGAGCAGCTCGCCCTGGTGGATGCAGGCGGTCGCCTCGTACGCCTCCCGGTTCGCGAAGCCGAACAGGCGGCGGAGCCGCCGCCGGTATTCCTTCGCCTCGCTGTTGGAAGAGCCCGGGTTCCCGTCGCCCCGCCAGGGCGCTGCGTCCCCCTCGAGCGGGGTCAGGGTGACCCGGTCGGTCGCGAAGTCGCGGTGGAGCTCCCACCGCTCGCGACCGGAGCGGAGGACGAGGCGGCCCTCGAAGCTCGCCGCGGTCCAGGGGGTGCGCGCGTCCTGTCGCTCCCGCTCGCCCGGAAGGCGCCGGTTGAACCCGAAGAGCACGCGGACGAGCGCCTCGAGCAGGGTGCTCTTCCCCGACCCGTTGGGGCCGTAGACGACCGCCGGGCCGCCTTCGGCGCCGAAACGGATCGCGCGTCGGACGTGGCAGCCGTAGTCCAGCGAGAGCTCGGCGACCCGCACCGAGGGAGGCCGCCCGGCTTCGGCGTCCCGCGCGGCCGAGGCCGGCCGGGCCGCCGGCGATCCCGCCGACCGGATCACCGCACCCCCAGCTCGCCGAGCGCGGCCCGCAGCGAGCGGCGCGCCACCTCCCGCTCCTCCTCGCCGGCGGCCGCCTCGATCCGCTCCCGGCCGAGCCTCACCACGTGACCGACGATCGTGTCCTCGTCGGCCAGCTCGTCCAGACGCTCGGACGCGTAATGCCGGGTCCGATCGGTCACCCGGAAGGCCGCCTCCGGAAAGCGGGCCGCCAGCTGCACGCGGACCGACGTCAGATCCAGCGGAAAGCCCGGGGTCCCGGCCAGCTCGGCGACGAACCAGGCGCCCTCCGGCACCCGCTCGGCCACCGCGTCCACCGCCTCCTCGGTCGCCTCGAGGCCGCCGGTGTCGATCTCGCCGAGGTCGACCACGGGCGGCGCGCCGGAGGGCACGTGGCGGACGCGCGGCGGGCGGCCGGGCGCCACATCGGCGATCACGAAGCCCCGGGGCCCGTCGTCCCCGAAGCCGAGAGCCGCGAACGCGCCCGCGTAGCAGGCGGGGATGGAGGCGCGCTCGAAGCGCCCGAACCCATCGGGCGAACGGAAGCGGTGGTAGTCCCCGAGCGCCACGTAGTCCGCCGTCAGCCCGGCCAGCGCCTCCGGCGGCAGCCGCAGCCCGTTCGGCGAGGTCTCCCAGTGGGGCGCGTCCGGCACGGCCCCGTGGAGCAGGACCACGTGCGCCCCCTCGGCCCCCGAGCGGCGGAAGGCCGCGAGCGGCGCCTCGGGCCGGGAAGGGTCGTGCGCCAGCCCGTAGACGTGCAGGGGACCCGCCTCGGTCTCGACGGTGCGCGGCTCGCCGAACTCCGGCTCGCGAAACACGTGCGCCCCGCCGAGGTCGCGCCCCCAGGGGTTCGGATGCAGGGTGATCGCATCGTGGTTTCCCGGCACCACGAAGACCGGCCGGCCGGCCTCGGTCAGCCGGCGGAAGGTTTCGCGCGCCGCCGCGAACGCCTCGGCGGAGGGCTGGGGGCCGTCGAACAGGTCCCCGGCCACCAGGACGGCGTGCGCCTTCTCCGCCTCGGCGTGCTCCGGTAGCCGACGGAACGCCTCGAGGATCTGCGTGCGCCGTCGTCCGGCCGCCGCGCCGAAGGCCCCGCAGGGGGCGTCCAGGTGGACATCGGCCACGTGCAGCAGCCGGATCATCGGGTCCCGCCTACCTCCCGTCTACCGCTTCGCGTCGACGCGACCCCCGACCGCGACCGTCGACCGCGACCCTCGACCGCTCGCCCGACGTCACTTCCCCCGGAAGGCGGCGGCGCTCGTGGAGTGGCCGGGATCCACCTTGGCGGATGGGTCGATGTGGTGGACGGCGTTGTTCACCGCGATCGCCGCCTCGCCGAAGCCGGTCGAGATGAGCTCCAGCTTCCCCTCGTAAGTCGCGATGTCCCCGGCCGCGTACACGCCGGGGATGTTCGTGCGCATCCGGGAGTCCACCCGGATCGAGTTCCCCGCCAGCTCCACTCCCCAGTCTGCGATCGGGCCGAGGTTCGGTACGAAGCCGATGAGCGCGAGCACGTCGTCCACCTCCAGCCGGCGGCGCTCCTCGGACTTGTTGTGGTAGATGGTGACCGCCTCGAGCCGCTCGTCCCCGTGGATCTCCTCCACCTCGTGATATGTCAGGAGCTCCAGGTCGCCCTGCTCGTGCGCCTGCTCCACCAGGCTGACCGTATGGGCGTGGGCCCGGTAGCGGTTCGACCGATGGATGTGGACGATGCTCTCCGCCAGCTCCCGCAGCCCCCAGCTCCAGTCGAAAGCCGAGTCCCCGCCGCCCACGATCAGGATCCGCCGGTCCCGGAACGCCTGCGGATCCTTCACGTGGGACCAGATGCTCTTCTTGTAGAAGCGGTCCCAGCCGGGAACGTCCAGGGTGCGCGGCTTGAACGCCCCCTTCCCCGCGGCCACCACGACCGTCCGCGTGGGACGGATGCCCGCGTCGGTGCGCAGCTCGAAGATCCCGTCCGAGGGGTTCAGCTCCAGGACCCGCTCGTCCAGGCACACCTCGGGGTCGAACTGCGTCCCCTGCGTGACGAGCTCTCGGGCGAGCTCCTTGGCCAGCACCTTGGGGAAGCCGGCCACGTCGAAGATGTCCTTCTCCGGGTACAGCGCGGTGAGCTGCCCTCCGAGCTCCGGCAGGGCGTCGATGACTCGCGCGGTCACCCCCCGCATGCCGGCGTAGAACAGGCCGTAGAGGCCGGTCGGCCCTCCGCCGATGATGGTGATGTCGACCAGGTCGGATCGCACGCCTCTCCCACACTCGAGCGCTCGGATCGTTCACGGCCGGCGGGGACGGCGGCCGACCCGAGCCGCGCCCGCCGCGCGCCGCGGGGGCGCCGGAGCCGGCCGCACGCCGCGGAGGCGCTTTGCCGGGCGCATGCCGCGGAAGCGCCGCGCCGGGCGCATGCCGCGGGCCGCTGCGGGGGCCCCTACCCCGCCACCGCACCCCGCTGCTCCTCCCGCAGCGCGGACATGCCGTAGTCCACGATCGAGTACACGGACACCAGACCCACGGCCAGCACGAGCAGCGGAACATAGGGAGGACGGAAGATGAGGGCGAGCAGCGTGAGGAGCTGCAGCGCGGTGGCCGCCTTGCCCGGCCAGCGCGGTCGGAAGGGTATGACGCGCCCGAACATCCTCCCCAGCAGGTACGACCCGGCTGTGAAGATGTCGCGCAGGATCAGCACCAGCAGCCCGGCCCAGTCGAGGTGCGGGCCCGGCAGGAAGGAGATCAGCCCGAGGAGGACGAAGATCTTGTCGCACAGCGGATCGAGCAGGAGGCCCACGTGCGAGACCGTGCCGCTCACCCGGGCGATGAACCCGTCCAGCAGGTCGGTGACCGCCGCGAGCGCGACGACCGCCGCCAGCCAGCGCGCGTCCTCCAGCCCGAGGAGCGCCACCCCGAGCGGAACGCGGCTCAGGCTGAGCAGGTTCGAGACGGTGAGGAAGCCGGAATCCCCGTTCTCCGTCATCGCCCCGCCGCCTTCCCCATGCCGCCCGTTCGCACCCCCCTGCGCCTCCTCCACGACCTGGACGTCCTCAGCGCTCTCCGCCTCCGCGCCGTCTTCCGCCTCCGGCTCCCCCCGCCTCCGGGCGCGCCGGGGAACGGCGGCTCACAGGTAGTCCGCGACCGCGTCCCGGAACGGCAGCGGCTCCACCTGGAACACCGTCCGGAGGGCGTTCTCTTGCCGGCTGAGCACCCCGGACTCCCGTAGCAGGTCGAGCTGCTGCGGGGTGAGCGGGGCCGGGAGCCCGAATCGATCGACCATCGCCAGGGCGACGCGGGCCGCCGGCGCCGGCAGGTGCACGATCGGCCGGCGGAGGCCCAGATGCGAGGCCACGATCCGCACGATCTTCGTGAACTTGAGCCGATCCGGCCCCGCCAGCTCGTACGTACGTCCGCATACGTCGTCGCGATCCACCGCCTGGGCCAGCGCCTCGGCCACGTCCTCGATCGAGACCGGCTGCAGACGCAGCGGCCCCACCTCGAGGACCGGGAAGACGGGGAGCTTCCGAAGGAGCGTCACCAGCGCCGTCGTGAAGTGGTCCTCCGGACCGTAGATGACCGAGGGGCGGAAGATCACGTGCTCCAGCCCCGATCCGCGAACCACTTCCTCGGCCTCGTACTTCGTGCGGCAGAACCCCGCGCGCGCCTGCGGGGCCGCGCCGGCCGCGCTCACGTAGATGAACCGCTCCACGCCCGCCCGCTCCGCCTCCGCGACCAGGTTCTCGGTCCCCTCGCGGTGGACCGCGCTGAAGGTCTGCTCCCCCTCCTCGGCGATCCCGACGAGGTGCACGACCACATCGCACCCTTCGGCGGCACCGGTCACGCCCCCGCGGTCCGTCAGGTCGCAGCGCCACCAGCCGAGGCGCGCGAGACCCTCAAGCGGCGCGGGCCGCCGCCCGAGCCCTCGCACCCGGTGTCCCCGGTCGTGCAGCCGCCGGAGCAGGTGACGGCCCACGAACCCCCCCGCGCCCGCCACCAACACGGTCCGGGGCTCGCTCGTCCCCGCGAGGAGCGGGTCGACCTCGGGCTCGAGGGTCGGAGCGGCGGAAGACGCTCCCGTCGTGGAAGGGTCGTAGGAGAACGGGGAACCCCGAACCATGGGCGCTCTCGGGCCGAGTGTGGGCGGAGAAGCGCAACATGGGCCGCCCGCCCCGCGCCGCGCAATGCCGCCGGGCCCGGGCCCGAGGGCTCAGGCGGCCCCGACGGCGGCCTCCTCGTCGGCCTCCTCCAGCTCCGCCGGCCCGCGGGGGTCGAGCATCACGAACTCGGAGACGACCACGTCGACCGTGGGGATCGTCACGCCGTCGCGCTCGAAGGAGCCGTACTCGATCCGCCCTTCCACGTACAGGCGGGCGCCCTTGCGCACGTACCGCTCGACCGTGTCGGCGGCGCGGCCCCAGAAGGTGAGCCGATGCCAGTCCGTCCGCCGCTGCACGTCCCCGTTGCGGCGGAAGGTGCGGTTGGTGGCCAGGGACAGGTGGGCGACCCGGGTCCCGGTCCCCGTCTCCCGCACGTCGGGATCGGAGCCGGCGTTCCCCACCAGCGTGACCTTGTTCACCGATCGGGACATTCGAGCACCTCCACAGGCTGGGGTTCTCGGGGCCGGACCGCTTCGGGGCCCGGCGGCTGCGTCCCCAGGGTGTGGCCGCCGTGGCGGCGGGAGGAGGGTGGATGGGACGCTCGGGCGAGCGTCCCGCGCGGGGTTGTCGGCCGAAGCATCGGCAGATGCATCCCGGACGGGCTTCCCGGCGGAATCGTCAGCCGGTGGAGAGCTCTCAGAAGATGGAGACGTTGAAGTAGCGGCGCGGATTCGCCTTCACGTCGTCGAGCAGCGCCCGGAGCTCCGCGAGGGTGGCCGCCGTGTTCTCGTACAGGACGACGTCCTGCGCCAGCCGCCCCAGCGATCCCTCGCCCCGGTTGATCGCCGCCAGCAGCTCCTGCGCCTCGCGGAGGACGCTGTCGGCGCGGGCGATGCTCCGGTCCACGTCGTCGGACCGATCCGCCAGGGAGCGGGCCACCTCGCGCAGCGAGCCCGTCGCCGCCTGCGTGTTGGCGAAGATGTCCTCCAGCTCCCCGCCCGCCGTGGCGGCCGCCAACCGGGAGATCGTCTGGTCCAGGTCCGCCGCCGCGACCCGGAGCGCCTCGGCGGCGCCCATCAGGTCGGCGCTGAACTCGCCGAACTCGCTCCGCTGCCGCTCCAGCAGGGTGACCAGCTCGTCGCTGGCGCGTCCGAAGTTGCGGATCACGCGGGCCAGGTCCTGGGCCGTGGTCTCCGTGAAGGCGACCTCGAAGCGATCGGTGATCCCTCGCAGGTTCTCGGCGATCTCCTCCGTGTTCTCCGCGACGCTCGCGAAGTCGGAGAGCGTCACGCCGGGAAGCCGGTCCGGCGACGGCGAACGCGCCCGGTCGGTCAGGCCGGGCCGGGTCGAGCCCGGGACGATCGTGGCTTGCCAGTCCCCGAACAGGCTGGCGGGCTGCAGGACCACCACCGCGTCCTCCGGGAGCGCCACGTCCGCGCGCACCCGCAGGTCAAGCTCCACCCCGTCCTGCACGAGGCGGACGGCCTCGACCTGGCCCACCCGCACGCCGCGCAGCGTCACCACGTTGCCGGCCTTGATCTGGCCGACGCGCTCGAACGCGGCCGTCAGGACCCGCTCCTCCACGCCCCACCGCGCCTCGGAGAGCCAGTAGGCCCCGGCGGCCACCAGGACGATGCCGAGGAGCACGAACACGCCGGTGATCACGTCGTTCGGTCGCTTCACGTCGTCCCTTCCTCCGGGTCCTCCGGCGCTCGGGTCACGAGCTCCCGGCCGGCCACAGGTCCATCCGCCCTTCCACGAACGCCCGCACGACCGGATCTTCGGAGGCCTCCAGCTCGGCGGGCGTGCCGGAGGCCCGGATGCCCCCCTCGTGCAGCATCACCACCCGGTCCGCCACCCGGAACGCGCTCCGCAGGTCGTGCGTGACGACGATGCTGGTCGCCCGGAGCTCCTCCTTCAGCCGCACGACCAGCTCGTCGATCACGGCGGTCGTGACCGGGTCGAGACCGGTGGTCGGCTCATCGTAGAGAAGGTACTCCGGCTCGGCGACCACCGCGCGCGCCACCGCGGCCCGCTTGCGCATCCCGCCCGAGAGCTCGGCGGGATAGCGGGCCTCCTGGCCCGCCAGGCCGACCTTCTCCAGGGTGGCCGCCGCGCGCTCGGAGGCCTCCGCGGGAGGCACCCCCCGGCGCCGGAGCGGGAGGACCACGTTCTCGCCCACCGTCATCGAGTCGAACAGGGCCCCGGCCTGGAAGACGTACCCCATCCGGAGCCGGAGCGCGCGGACCGCCCGCGGGGAGGCCCCGGTCACCCGCTCCTCACCCACCCAGACCGAGCCGGCGTCCGGCTCGAGCAGCCCGGCCACGTGTTTGAGGAAGACGGACTTGCCGGTCCCCGAGCGCCCGAGCACGGCGACGGTCTCGCCGGTCTCCACCGTGAGGCTGACCCCGCGCAGCACCACGAGCGGGCCGAAGGCCTTCTCCAGCGCCTCGGCCCGGATCACGGGCCCTCCGTGGCCGGGACCGCGGGAGGCGGCGCCGGGCGGCTCATAGGAGCAGGAACGCCCACGCGGCGTCCATCACCAGGATGAGCATGCAGCCGGTCACCACCGCGCGGGTGGTCGCCCGTCCGACCCCCTCCGCCCCGCGACCCGCATTGAAGCCCATGTAGCAGCCGACCGCCGTCACCGCGAGGCCGAAGCTCGCCGACTTCATGAGCGCGAACTGGACGTCGAAGCCACGGTGGAACATGCGGACGCCGCGGACGAACTCCTCGGTCGAGAGGTCCAGGAGGTTGACCGCGGTCAGCCACCCGGCGCCGAGGCCTCCGGCGATCGCGACGGCGACGACGAGGGGGAAGGTGAGGATTCCGGCCAGCACCCGCGGCACGGCCAGGTAGGAGAGCGGGTCGTACGCCAGCATCTCGAGCGCGTCCACCTGCTCGGTCACCCGCATGGTGCCGATCTCGGCCGCGATGTGCGCCCCGACCCGGCCGGCCAGCACCAGGCCCGTGAGGACCGGCCCCAGCTCCAGGATCATCGACTTCCCCACCAGGGTGCCGACGAAGTACAGGGGCACGATGCCGGTGAAGACGTAGGAGCTCTGGAGCGCCAGCACGATGCCGGTGAACACGGCGATGAAGAGGGCGATCGG
>CAZTGV010000081.1:0-10178 GCA_964613475.1 uncultured Gemmatimonadota bacterium | reverse complement strand
CCCCACCGCCAGGGCCGTCTCAGGTGAGCGCGCCCACCACGATCTCACACCACTCCGGAGTGAAGAGGGGCGGAGCCTGCTCGGTGGTGCCGGCCTCGAAGATCACCTGGAGATCCGCCAACACGAAGCCGTCCGGGCCCGGGATCACCCGGAATTGGAGGATGAGCCGGCCGGAGCCGATGGTGAGTAGCTCTCCCTCGGATGTCTGGATCTTGGAGAGGGCGCCCTCGATCTCCTCCCGCACCGTGAACGATCCGTCCTGATGGAAGGCGACGACCTCGCGGGTGACCTGTCCTGCCGTTCGGACCGATACGGACTTCCCGTTCGCCGGGTTCGTGAGGGTGAAAACGTTCGTCCGCGCCGCCCGCTCCGGGGGGCCGAACGGGGCGTCCCAGGCCGCGCCGGCGTTGAACACGGTGAACTCGACGTCCAGCCCGCAGACCACACTTTCGCCGGAGGCTTCGCTGACGCCGGTGGCGTCGGGGGCTCCCCTGCTTGCCGCCGGATCTTCCAGGCCGGTCGGCCCGGCGTCCGCGCATCCGACGGCGAGGGCGGCGGTGAGGGCCAGGGCGGAACAAAAGAGGGTGGAGGACTTCATGGGTGTTCCTCGCTGCGGGGGTAAAGATCCGTCTCCTCTCACCCTCCTTACGCACTTCGCTGCGGAATCGGCTCATCCAGGCCGGTGGGGGGGGCCGTACCGCGGCCGGGGCCGCCCGGTGCACGTACGTCGACAGGCCGGAGAGCAGGACGCGAACGAGGGCTACGAGGACTGGATCGTGAGCCAGACGCCGCAGGCGAGGATCGGCGGTCCGGATGAGCTCGCGCCCAGCACTGTCTTCGCGGTATAGGCCGAGCAGCCGGAAAGCCGAGGCTGCCGGTAGTGGAGCCGATGACGATTACGCCACCGCTCCGGCGCATGTGCGGCGCCGCGGCGCGCGTGATCAGGAGCGGCTGCCAGGCCCGTACCCGGCTACTGGATCGCGTTCACCAGGCCGAAGATCGGCAGGTACATGGCCACGATCATGCCGCCCACGATCGTGCCGAGCACGATGATGAGCGCCGGTTCGAGCGCCTTGAGCAGGCTCTCGACGGCCACGTCCACCTCGTCATCGTAGAAGTCGGCGATCTTGTTCAGCATGCCGTCCAGGTCGCCCGTCTCCTCGCCCACGTGGATCATCTGCGTGACCATGGGCGGGAACACCTCGGTCTCCTTGAGCGGCTCGGCGATGGACTTCCCGCCGGCGATCGCAGACCGGCTCTCCATCACCGCGTCGTGGACGACCCGGTTGCCCGCCGTGCGGGCGGTGATCTCGAGGCCGTCCAGGATGCTCACCCCGGAGCTAAGCATGGTGCCCAGGGTGCGGGTGAAGCGCGCGATCGCCGCCTTCCGCACCAGGTTCCCGAGGATCGGAAACCGCAGCATGATGCGGTCGAACCGCAGCCTGCCGCCGGCCGTGCCGACCCAGCGCCTGAAGACGAAGCCGGCGACCACCAGCCCCCCGGCCATGACCCACCAGTACGCCTGCAAAAACGCCGAGGCCCCGATCACGATCCGGGTGGGGAGCGGGAGCTGCTGGTTGAAGCTGGCGAACATCGTCTGGAAGGTGGGGATCACGAAGAGCAGCAGGATCGCGATCGCCAGGACCGCCACCGAGAGGATCACGGCCGGATAGATCATGGCGCCCTTCACCTTTCGGGTGAGGGCGTCGTTCTTCTCGAGGAAGGTGGCCAGGCGGAGCAGGATCGTGTCCAGGATCCCGCCGGACTCGCCCGCCGCCACCATGTTCACATACAGGTTCGTGAAGACCTTCGGATGCTCCTTCAGCGCGTCGGCCAGGGTGCTCCCCGACTCCACGTCGTACAGGACGTCCTGCACCACCTTCTTCAGCGCCTTGTTCTCCGTCTGCCGGGCCAGGATGTCGAGCGCCTGCACGAGCGGCAGCCCCGCGTTGATCATGGTGGCGAACTGACGGGTGAAGATGACGATTTCGCGGGACTTCACGCGCGACCCGCCGAAGGTGATCTCCTTCGGCTTCTCCCGGACGGAGACCGGAATCAGCTTCTGTCGGCGCAGGTACGCGATGACGTGGTCCTTGCTGGGAAGCTCGACCTCGTCGCGACGGATGTCGCCCGTGACGGTTCGCGCGCTGTAGTTCCAGACGGGCATCGTCAGGCACTCCCGGAAGAAAGGTCGTGATCACGCTCGGACGAGGCGCGCGACGGGGGAGGAACGGCCACAGGTCCGCCCTCCCCCGACGTGCGCAAGTTGGCCGGCCTCCGGTTCCCCGCGTCAGCCACCCCAACACCTCCCGGCGACCGGCCCCCATCGTGGAACGCCGCGGTCGCGACGCCCCGGCCCGGGGTGCGCAATCGGGATGCCCTCGGCATGCCCCGAGCCTCTCGATCTGTAGCACACTGTGAATCGGGCACTTACCAGCCTTTCATCCGGCGGCGCCCCGGTGCGGTCCCCGTGCGGGGGTGCCCACCGGTCACGCGAAACGCCCACCCTCCCGCGATTCGCGGGAACGAGGCGGGCGGAGTTCGACCCCGCCGCCTCCGTCGGCGCCCGCCGCCACAGGCCGCGCTAGCCGGCGGCCGCGACGCCACCGACCATCCGCTTGAACTCGGCGGGATCCGAGGTCACCCGGAGGCACTCCTCCAGGCTGACCTGCCGCTGCACGTAGAGCTGGTACAGCGAGTCGTTCAGGGTCTGCATGCCGAACTTCTTCCCGGCCTGCATGGCCGAGTAGATCTGGTGGACCTTGTCCTCCCGGATCAGCGCCCGGATGGCCGGCGTGGCGATCAGGATCTCCACCGCCAGCGCGCGGCCCTTGCCGCTGGCCTTCGGGAGGAGGGTCTGGGTGACGACCCCCTCCAGCACGAAGGCGAGCTGGGCGCGCACCTGCTCCTGCTGGTGCGACGGGAAGACGTCGATCACGCGGTTGATCGTCTCGGCGGCCGAGTTCGTGTGCAGGGTCGCGAACGCCAGGTGCCCGGTCTCCGCGATCGTGAGGGCGGCCTGGATCGTCTCCAGGTCCCGCATCTCGCCGATCAGGATCACATCGGGGTCCTGTCTGAGGACGTACTTGAGCGCGGTCGGGAAGCTGCTCGTGTCGGTCCCGACCTCCCGCTGGTTCACCAGGCAGCGCTTGTGGTTGTGCACGAACTCGATCGGGTCCTCGATCGTGATGATGTGCGACTGCCGCTCCCGGTTGATCTTGTCGATCATCGCGGCCAGGCTGGTCGACTTCCCCGAGCCGGTGGGCCCGGTGACGAGGACCAGCCCGCGCGGCTTCTCGGCCAGGCGGGCCACGACCGGAGGCAGGCCCAGCTCCTGGAAGTCCTTGATCTCGAACGGGATCTGCCGGATCGCGCAGCCGATGCTGCCCCGCTGCCGGTACATGTTGGCGCGGAATCGGGACACCTTCTCGATCGCGAAGGAGAAGTCCAGCTCGTCGTTCTGCTCGAAGGTCTTCTTCTGCTGCTCGGTGAGCACGGAGTAGGCGAGCGCCATCGTGTCCTTCTGGGTGAGCACCACGTCGAAGGAGGCGTTCACCAGGCGTCCGTCGATGCGGAACTTCGGCCGCTCTCCAACCGTCAGGTGCAGGTCGGAAGCCTCGCGCTCGATCATCTCCTCGAGCAGCGCTCGGAGGCTGAGAGACGTGCTCTGCTCCATGGCGGTTCGTCCGTGTGCCGGGTGATCGGTGCCGCGCGGGCGTGGCGCGCCGGTCGCGCCCCTCGGTCCCACGCTCAAGCGTCGCCGGTTCGCGTCAACGGCCGGTGAACCTCGAGCAAGCCCGGTGCCCCGCCACGACTTGTGGCGGCGGCGCGGCGGCTTCGGCGAGAGAGCGGCCTGCGATCGGGCTTCGCGGCCGTTCCACCTCTTGCGCCCGTCCGCTCGGGCGGAAGGCGCCGGCCTCCCGGCGGCTGGCAGAACGCGGGAGTCCTTGCGGAATTCCGGCCGGGTCCCGGGGGATTCCGGCCCGCGATCCCGGCGGAGAACGACGGCCGGCGGGACGGCTCAGAGGGCGGTTTCCTTGACGACCTCTTCCAGGGTGGTGATGCCCCGCTTCACCTTGAGCAGGCCGTCGGTGCGCAGGGTGAGCATCCCCTCTTCGATCGCCCGCTGCTTGAGCTCGTCGGAGGAGGCGCCCTGGAGGACCATGCGCCGGAGGGTGGAGGTCATCGGCATCACCTCGTACAGCCCCTGGCGCCCCGAGTAGCCGGAGCCCCCGCACGCATCGCAGCCCTCGCCCTTGTAGAAGACGTACTCGGGCAGCTCCTCGTCCGGGATCCCGGCCGCCTCCAGCGCCTCCGGCAGGTAGGTCGCCTCCACCTTGCAGTTCGTGCAGATGCGCCGCACGAGCCGCTGCGCGGTGATCAGGTTCACCGCGGAGGAGACGTTGAACGCCTCCACGCCCATGTCGACCAGCCGGGTGATCGTGGAGGCCGCGTCGTTCGTGTGCAGGGTGGAGAGCACCAGGTGCCCGGTGAGCGCCGCCTTCACCGCGATCCCGGCCGTCTCGAGGTCCCGGATCTCGCCGACCATCACGATGTTGGGGTCCTGCCGGAGGAAGGCGCGCAGGGCCGAGGCGAAATCGAGCCCGATGTCGGGGCGGACCTGCACCTGGTTGATCCCGTGGAGGTTGTACTCCACCGGATCCTCGGCCGTCATGATGTTCACGTCCTCGTTGTTGATGCGGCTGAGCGCGCTGTACAGGGTGGTCGTCTTCCCCGATCCGGTCGGGCCGGTCACCAGCACCATCCCGTACGGATTCGCGATCGCCCGGAGGAACCGCTTCTCCGCCAGCGGCTCCATCCCGAACGCCTCGAGGTCCAGGGTGAGGTTCCCCTTGTCCAGGATCCGCAACACGATCTTCTCTCCGAACAGGACCGGAAGGGTGGAGACGCGGAAGTCGATCACCCGCTTGCCGATCTTCATCTTGATCCGGCCGTCCTGCGGGACCCGCCGCTCCGCGATGTTCAGGTCCGCCAGGATCTTGAACCGTGAGGTGAGGGCCGCCTTCATCCGGACCGGCGGCTGCATGATCTCCTGCAGCGCCCCATCCACCCGGTAGCGCACCCGAAGCTCCGCCTCGTACGGCTCGACGTGGATGTCGGAGGCGCCCCGCCGCACCGCGTCCGTGAGGATGCCGTTGATCAGCTTGACGACCGGCGCGTCCTCGACCTGCTCCCGGAGGGCCGCGGCCGAGAGGTCCTCCTCCTGCCGCTGCTCGACGACCTCGATCTCCTGCTCCTCCAGCTCCTCGAGCAGCTCGCCGAGCCGGGCGCTGGCGACCTCGTAATATCGGTCGATCGCGGTCCGCAAGCCGTACTCGCCGGCCACCACCGGATCGATGTCGAACCGGGTGATGAACTTGAGATCGTCGATGATGTTCAGGTTCGTCGGGTCCGCCATGGCCACGGTGAGCTGCCGGCCCGAGCGGAAAAGCGGCAAAACGAGATGCTTGGTGGCAAAATCCGCCGGAATGAGGTTCAGGATCTTCGGATCCAGGTCGATCTTCGACAAGTCGACCGACCGCACCCCGTACTGGGCGGCCATCGTTTCGGCCAGGATCTGCTCCTGCACCATACCCATGGAGACGAGGCAGAACCCGAGACGGGCCCCGGTCTGCCGCCGCTCCTCGAGCGCTTTCTCCAGGTCCTCCGGGGAGATCAGCCCCCGGCCGAGGAGCGCCTCGCAGGTCCGCCGATCGGCGGCGGCCAGGTCGCGTCGGTCCAGGATGTCCGTGGTGAGCGCCATCGAGTGTCCGCTTCATCCGGTTCGAGATCTCTGGCCCGAACCCCCCGTGGCGGGGGCCGGAGGTCGCGTTTCGAGCGGGGGTAGGGGTCAAGAAGCATGCCGATCACCGACCTACCCGGACGCGCGGCCGGAGCCGCTCCAGCGTGGCCGGGCCGATGCCCGGCACCTCCAGCAGGTCCTCCACGGCCCGGAAGCCACCGAGCCGCTCGCGCGTGCGGACGATCTGACGGGCGCGGGCGGGCCCGATGCCGGGGAGGCGCCGGAGCGCGAGGGTGTCGGCGCGGTTCACGTCGATGCGCGCGTCCACCCGAAGCGGGTCGGCGGACGCGCCCGGCGCCGCACCCCCCGGCGACCAGGCGCCCGGCGGCCCGCCGCGTCCAGCTCCCGCCGCGCCGCGCGCGGCCCCGGCGGGCAGGGCGAGGTGCGGGCGCAGCCGCGCCACGCCGGCGGGGCCGATCCCGGGGACGCGGCTCAGGTCCTCGGCCGAGGCGAACGGCCCCGCCGCGCGCGTCTCGATGATGGCGCGGGCGCGGGCGGGCCCGACGCCCGGCAGGCGGCGGAGCTCCTCCTCGGGCGCGCGGTTGGGATCGATGCGCTCGCCGTCGGCGAGCGGGCGCCCGGCCCGCATCTCCTTCTCCAGCGCCGCCTCCACCGCGTCCCGGGTGGCCGTCCAACCGGTCGCCTCCCCCGCTCCCGCCGGACGCCAGGCGGTGTCCGCGGGCCCGGGGCCGAAGCCGAGACGCACCGCCGTTCCCAGCACGACGAGCACCGCGGCGAGGCGGAGCGCGCGCCGCTCCACGTGGTTCAGCTCGAGCACGCCCCACCCTGGCGCGCGGGCTCAACCCGCGCTCAACGTGTGCGCTCCTTCTGGATGCTTACGCGGAGGCGGACGCGACCCCATGCCGGAAAACCCGCTCCTGTACCTCGTCCGTCACGGCGAGACCGACGCGAACGTGGCGAACCGCTACGCCGGCTGGAGCGACGACCGCCTCAACGAGCGCGGCCGCGGGCAGGCGGCCGCGCTGGCGCGGCGGCTGGAGCCCGAGGGCGTGCGGAACGTCTTCTCCAGCCCGGTGCGGCGCGCCGCCGAGACCGCCGGCATCCTGGCCGACGCGCTCTCCGCCACCGTGCGCACCGTCCACGGCCTGCACGAGATCGCCGTCGGCCCCTGGAAGGGGCTCACGGTGGAGGAGGTGCGGGCGCGCTGGCCCGCCGAGCACGAGGCGTTCATGGAGCGGCCGGACACCTTCCGGCTGGAGGGCCGCGAGCGGCTGGATGCGGTGCGGACCCGCGCCCTGGACGGGATGGACCGGGTGGCGCACTCGCTCCTCTCGGCGGCCGACCGACCCGCCCTCCTCATCACCCATCTGGCGGTCCTGCGGGTCCTATGGCTCGAGGCCGAGGGGCGGCCGCTCTCCGAGTACCACCGGGTGCGGGGGCCGTTCTGCGAGCCGTTCCCCCTGCGCTGGCGGGGAAGCGGCCGACTCGAGACGGCCGGCCCGGCGCCGGCCGGCGCCTGAGCGGCCCGGGACCGGGCGCCGGCGGGGGCGCCAACCCGCCGCGCAGCCCGCCGCCGCACACCCGTGCCGGACCGCCGGGGGTGAGCCGCAGCGAGCGGGGCAGCTCAGAAGATGAAGGTGATGCGGGCCCAGCCGGGCACCGGCTCCCCGTTCCGCCGCGCCGGGTGGTACTCCATGCGGCGCACCTCCTCGACCAGGCGCCGGTTGAAGCGGCGGTCCGGAGTGGGCGGATCGAGGCGCACCTCGCCCGTCGGGCGTCCCTCCGCGTCCACCTCCACGTGCACCGTGACCTGCAGCCCGCGCACCGCGGCCGGCGGGTCCCACTGCGGGAAGAGGGAGCGGGGAACCGGCGCTTCCGCGCCCGTGCCGGGGCCCGTCGCGGTACCGGCGCCGTCCTCGCGGCCCGCCTCGCCCGCGTCCCCCTCCTCCCCGCCGGCATCGCCGGGCGTGCCCGGCCGCTCCAGGGAGATACGGGAAGGATCCGGCGCCTCCGCGGGCTCCTCCCACTCCAGCTCCGGGGCCTCGGGCGAGAGGATGGGCGCGGGCGGCGCGGGGATCTCCTCCTCCCGGACCGGCGCCAGCTCCAGGGCCCGCATCCCCCCGCTCGCCGGCCGCGCCTCCGCGGCGGTCGCCGCGCGGGCGGCGATCCCCGGCGCGCCGGCGACCGGCTCTCCTCGCCAGAGCAGGAACAGCGCGGCGTGGAGCGCCGTCGAGGCGAGCAGTCCGGCGGCCAACGCGCGTCGAAAACGGCGACCAGCTTGTCTGGAGCGGAGCTCCACGTGCGCCTGCCGGGGGTGGGGAGGGATGACCGGGTCCGCCGACGGTAGTAGGGGGGCGGCGCGCCGAGGTTCCTGACCGCTTGCCCGTCCCGGACCCCCCGGGCACTTTCAGGCACCCGACGAGGAGGGCCCCACACGACATGAAGGCGATCCTGAAGCCGGCGCCCGGCCCCGGGCTGGAGCTCGGCCGGGTGGACGACCCGGAGATCGGGCCGGACGAGGTGCTGATCGCGGTGCGCCGCGCCGGGATCTGCGGGACGGACCTGCACATCTACGACTGGGACGAGTGGTCTCGGAGCCGGATCGAGCCGCCCCTGGTGCTCGGCCACGAGTTCATGGGAGAGGTGGCGGAGGTCGGCCGCCTGGTCGAGAACGTCCGCGTGGGCCAGCGGGTCTCGGCGGAAGGCCACATCGTGTGCGGCCACTGCGAGCTCTGCCGCACGGGCGACGCGCACGTCTGCCGCAGCACCCTAATCCTCGGCATCGACCGGGCCGGCGCGTTCGCGGAGCGGGTGGTCGTGCCGGCCGCGAACCTCGTCCCGATCCCCGATGCGGTCTCCGACGACCACGCCGCGCTCTTCGATCCCCTGGGGAACGCCTTCCACACCGTCCTGCACGTGGACGTGTCGGGAAAGGTGGTGGCGGTGGTGGGCTGCGGGCCGATCGGCCTGTTCGCGGTGGGGATCGCCCGCGCCGCGGGCGCCGCTCGGGTGATCGCGATCGAGCCACACCGCGACCGGCTCGAGATCGCCCGCGCCATGGGCGCCGACCTCCTGCTGGATCCGACCTCCGACGACGTGGACGCGGCGGTGGAGGAGGCGACCCGCGGATACGGGGCGGACGTGGTGTGCGAGATGAGCGGCCATCCGGACGGGGTGGCGACCGCGTTCCGCATATGCCGGAACGCCGGCCACGTGCAGCTCCTCGGCCTACCGCGCGGCGCCGTGGAGGTCAACCTGGCGCGGGACGTGATCTTCAAGGGTCTGCACGTGTACGGCGTGATCGGGCGCCGCATGTACGAAACGTGGATTCGGATGCGCAGCTTCCTGGCGGCCGGGCGGCTCGACATCGAGCCGGTCATCACCCACCGGCTGCCGATGGAGCGGTTCGAGGAGGGGATCGCGGCGATGCGGGACGGGGAGGCGGCGAAGGTCGTCCTCTCGATCGGCTGACGCGGCCGAGCCGTGGCGGTGCCGGGTGTCCCGTCGCGCGCGGGGGTGGCGGGCGCCGGTGCTGACGGCCGCTCCCGTCAGGGCTCCGCTCCCGTCCTGGCCACCGCGCTCGTGCTGGCGGCCGCGTGCCGGATCGGCGATCCGACGCCCGGCCCGGCGTTCGTCGCCTGGGCGGCCTACCCGGACACGGTGGTCGCCGGGGAGCCCTTCTCGTTCGAGTTCGCCGGGCCCGTCGCGCCGGACGCCTGCGGGCGCCTGGACACGGCGATGGTGGCGGTCCGGGACACGGTGCTGGAGCTCTCGGCGCGGCGCAGCACGTTCCAGACGATGTGCCCGCGCGAGCGGGTGAGCTTCTACGAGGCGCGGGCCATGGTGATCGGCCGGCCCGGAACCTACATCGTCCGGACGGTGGAAGGCCTGGAGCTGGGGCGCCTCCACGTGGTGGAGGAGGGACGGTTCTCCGCCATGCGCACCCGCGGATACGGGACCGTGCGCAGGGGCGGCGGCTGTCTCCTTTTCGGCCCCGGATGGGTCGGGAACCAGCGGCCGTTCGCGCTGGCGGACCCCCCGGAGGTCGTGACGGCCGAGGCGGGGACCGACCGGCTGCTCCGGGTGGACGGGCGGCTGGTCGGATTCACGGTGTGCGGCGCCTTCGGCTCCCGCCCCACCATCCGGGTGGACTCGGCGCGGGCCACGGAGCGCTGGGCCGCGGACTGGTATCGCGACGGCGAGCGGGGCGACGAACGCCGGCGCGAGGACGGAACGCGAGACGACGAATCGGACACCGAGCGGGACGGAGAGCGATGACCCTGTACCAGGAAGCGGACGTGGCGGCCGGCGCGGGCACCTCGGGCCTGGACGAGCGCCTGGGCCGCGAGCTCGAGGAGATGCGCGAGCGCGGCGTCTACAAGGAGCTGCAGCACCTGCTCGGCCGACAGTCGGC
>CAZTGV010000080.1:2956-10212 GCA_964613475.1 uncultured Gemmatimonadota bacterium | reverse complement strand
CCTCCCGCAGGCCCTCCGGGTCCCACCGCTTCGGCACCCACGGGTTGCTCACCGAAAGCAGATAGAAGCGGATCGCGTCCGCCCCGTGCTCCCCGATCGCTTCCCACGGGTCCACCACGTTGCCGCGGGACTTGGACATCTTCTGGCCCGCCGCGTCCAGGATCAGATCGTTCACCACTACCGAGCGGTAAGCCGGCAGGTCGAACAGGAGGGTGGAGAGCGCCAGCAGCGAGTAGAACCAGCCGCGCGTCTGGTCCACCCCCTCCGCGATGAAGTCGGCCGGGAAGTGCGCCCGGAAACCGTCCTCGTTCTCGAACGGCCAGTGCCACTGCGCCCACGGCATGGACCCCGAGTCGAACCAGGCATCCGCCACCTGCGGCACCCGGCGCATGGTGCCGCCGCAGCCCTTCTCTTCGCACGCCCAGGCGAGCGCGTCGATGCCGGGACGGTGCGGGTCGAAGTCCTCCGGCAGCCCGCCGACCCGCTCGGCCAGCGCCGCGTAGGAGCCCAGCACGTCCCGGTGCTCCGGGTCCTCCGAACATTCCCAGATCGGGAGCGGCGTCCCCCAGTAACGGTCCCGGGAGAGCGCCCAGTCCACGTTGTTCTCCAGCCATTCGCCCATCCGACCGCGGCCGATCTCGGGCGGGTGCCAGTCGATCGCGGCGTTGTGCGCCAGGAGCCGCTCCTTCGCGGCGGTCGTCCGGATGTACCAGGAGTCGCGCGCCATGTAGAGCAGCGCGCTCTCGCACCGCCAGCAGTGCGGATACGCGTGCTCGTGCGTCTCCCGTCGGTAGAGGAGGTCGCGCTCGCGGAGCCAGTCCCGGATCCGCCGCTCCGTCTCTTGATCCCGGACGAAGCCCCCGGCCAGCCCGCCGGGCACGCGCGCCACGAAGCGTCCGTCCTCGTCCACCGTGTGCTGCATCGGGAGCCCGGCGGCGCGGCCGAGCTCGAAATCGTCCTCACCGTACATGACGGCCGTGTGGACGACCCCCGTCCCCTCCTCCGTGCTCACGAAGTCCGCCGTGAGGACGCTCCACGCCGCCTCCGGATCCTCGCCGGTCGCGTCCACCGCGCCCGGGAACAGCGGCTCGTAGCGGAGGCCGGCCAGCTCGCGCCCCTTCACCGTCCCCAGCACCTCGACCGGATGGCGCAGCACCGCCTCCATCCGGTCTCGGGCGAGGATGAGCACCTCGCCCGGCGCGGCGCCCTCCGCCCCGGAGGCGTGCGGCCCCGCGCCGGATGCCGCGGGCCCGTTCTCGCCCGTGTGCGGCTCCCCGGAGGCGTCCGCCGGCTCCTTCACCCGGACCCGGACGTAGTCGATGTCGGGCCCGACCGCGAGCGCCAGGTTGCCGGGCAGCGTCCACGGCGTGGTCGTCCAGCTCAGGATCCGCGCCCCGTCCGGATCGTCATTCAAGCGAAACTTTATGTAAACGGCAGGATCGGTAATTTTTTTATAGCCTTGCGCCACCTCGTGGCTCGAGAGTCCGGTCCCGCAGCGGGGGCAGTACGGCACGACCCGGTAGCCCCGGTAGAGGAGCCCCTTCCGGTCGATCTCGGCCAGCGCCCACCAGCAGGACTCGACGTACTCGGCCGAGCAGGTAATGTAGGGATGCTCGTAGTCCAGCCAGTAGCCGATCCGCCGCGAGAGCCGCTCCCAGTCGTCCTTGTAGGTGAAGATGTTCTCGCGGCACACCCGGTTGAACTCGGCGATCCCGAGCGCCTCGATCTCCGGCTTCCCCGAGATGCCGAGTTGCTTCTCGGCCTCGATCTCCACCGGCAGGCCGTGCGTGTCCCACCCCGCGATCCGGGTCACGTGGTGGCCGGTCATCGTCCGATGACGGGCGAAGAGGTCCTTCAGGGTGCGCGCCAGGATGTGGTGCACGCCGGGCCGGCCGTTGGCGGTGGGCGGGCCCTCGTAGAAGACGTACGCCGGCGCGCCCTCGCGCAGAGCGAGGCTGCGGCCGAAGGTGTCCTCCTCCTCCCAGCGGCGCTGGACCTCTTCCTCCAGCGCGCCGACGGTGTCGGGAAGCTCTCGGTACGGCACGGGCTCGTGAACTCCTGGCGATCGGATCTAGATGGCACGGGTCTGGACGGCTCGGCTCCAGGCGGCTCGGAAGCCGGCCCAGGAAGCGCTCAGAGGCGGCGGATCACCCCGCGGACCACGCGCGTCAGGGCGGGCTCCGCCTCGCGCGCGATCGCGATGATGGCCTCCACCTCCACCGGCTCCAGGGCGTCCGGCAGGCACAGGTCGGTGACGACCGTGAGGCCGAGGACGGACATCCCCGCGTGGTTGGCCACGATCACCTCCGGGACGACCGACATGCCGACCACGTCGGCCCCGATCGCCCGGAGCATGCGGTACTCGGCGGCGGTCTCCAGGTTCGGGCCGGTGACCGCCACGTATACCCCCTCGCGGAGCGCGATCCCGGCCTCCAGGGCCACCTCGCGGGCCGAATCGCGGAGATCTCGGTCGTAGGCCTCCGACATGTCCGGGAAGCGGGGACCCTGGGCCTCGACGTTGGGGCCGACGAGCGGATTGTCCCCCATCAGGTTGATGTGGTCGGAGAGGAGCGCCAGGTCCCCCTCGGCCCACAGGGGGTTCAGCCCGCCGCAGGCGCCGGTGACCACCAGCGTCTCCGCCCCGAGCGCCCGCAGGACCCGGACGGGAAAGCCGATCTCCTGGAGCGTGTAGCCCTCGTAGCGGTGGAAGCGGCCGTCCAGGCTCGCCACGGGCACCCCTTCCACCGTCCCCAGGACGAGGCGGCCCGCATGGGTCTCCACGGTCGAGATGGGGAAGCCGGGAATCTCGGCGTAGGGGACGGCGGCCGACTCCTCGATGCGCTCGGCGAGGCCGCCGAGGCCGGTGCCGAGCACCAGCGCCGCCCGCGGGCGGAGATCCGACCGCTCGCGGATCCGCGCGACGGCCCGCTCCAGCGCCGCGGGCGCCGCGGCGCCGACGGTCACGGCCGCTCGCCCTCCGGGCGCGCCGCGAGCGCGGAGCCGTCGCCGCCCGCCCCCGCGTCCTCATCGCCCGAGCCTCCTTCATCCGCGGAGGGTCCCTCATCGGGAGAAGGTCCCGCGGCGGCCGAGGTCGCCGGACCGCCCGCCGAGGGCCCCAGGCGGCCCGCCGAGGATCCCGCGCCGGCTCCCGTCGACCGCGCCCCCCCTTCGTCGGTCGCGCGGCCGCCGGCCTGCGGCGACGGCGCTCGATCTGCGGCGCCGCCGCCCGGCGCCGGCCGGCTCTCGGCGACTCGCGCCCGCTCTTCCGCGCCTCCGGACCGCGGCGGCTCACCCGAACCTCCCTCCGCGTCCTCCCGGTCCTGCGCCTGGAGCGTCTCGAGCAGGTCGCCGAACTCGTCGGGCTCCGCCTCCAGCCGCGCCTCCTCGAGCTCGAGCTGCTCGCTGAAGCGCTGGATCAGGCCGCGGAAAGACCGGATGAACTGCCCGCGCCGCGCGCGGATCTCCTTCAGGCGCCGCTGCGAGTGCCGGATGGACTGGTCCGCCTCGAGCAGGATCGCCTCGGCATGCGCCTCCGCCTCGCGCAACCGCACCGCCGCGTCCCGCTCGGCCTGCGACCGCGCCTCCTCTCGCAGCTCCTGGGCGGCGAGCAGCGCCTCGTTCAGCGCTTTCTCGCGCTCCTGGTAGTGCGTGAGTTGCTCCCTGAGCGAGGCCACCCGCTCGGCCAGGGACCGGTGCTCCTGGACCAGCACTTCCAGCCGGTCGGCCACCAGGTCGAGAAAGGTGTCCACCTGGGAGGCGTCGTAGCCCCGGACGGCGCGCCGGAAGTCCTCCTTCTTCTTGCGGACGTCGAGCGGCGTCAAATCGATCATGTCGGCCTCTCCCCCAGGAGAACGGTGCCCAGGCGGACCCGCGTGCTCCCCTCCTCCACCGCGATCTCGAAGTCGTTGCTCATGCCCATCGAGAGGACCCCCCGCTCGAAGCCGCCGCCTCCCGCCTCCGCGCAGCGCTCCAGGAGGTCCCGGGTGCAGCGGAACGTCCGCCGCAGCGTCTCCTCGTCATCGGTGAGCGGCGCCATCGTCATCAGGCCGACCGCCCGCAGGCCCGGCAGGGCGGCGATCTCCGCCGCCGCGGCGGGCACCTCGTCCGGCGCGAAGCCGCCCTTCGTCGCCTCGCCCGACGCGTTCACCTGAACGAGGACCTCCAGCCCGCCGTCCTCCCCGCCGCGCGCTTCCGCCGCCTCGCGGGACAGCCGCCCGGCGAGGCGGAGCGAATCGACCGACTCCACCACTTCGAACAGCGCCACGGCACGCGAGGCCTTCCGGCGCTGCACGTGGCCCACCATGTGCCACCGGAGGCCCAGGTCCCCGCCGAGCAGGGCACGCTTCTCCTCGGCCTCGCCGACCCGGTTCTCGCCCACGGCCGGCAGCCCGAGCTCCGTCACCAGGCGCGAGACGTAGGCGGGATGGCCCTTGGTGATCGGCAGAATCTCCACCTCGGCGGGGTCCCGCCCCGCCCGCTCGGCGGCCCCCGCGATCCGTGCGCGCACCCGCTCCAGCCGCTCCTCGAGCTCCTCTCGCGTCACGGCCACAGTCTAGCGCCCACGTCCCCGCCGCGCACGCGCGGCGCGGCGAGAACAGCGCAACGAGAAGGGGCCGCCGGTTGGCGGCCCCTCGTCGCGATCGGCCCCTCGGGACGACGGTGATGGCGCGGATCCCCCCCCCGCCGCGCCGACCTGTCGGTCAGCGCTGCGCCGTTACTGCACCTGGAAGGTGATCCACTGGGAGACCCAGACGTCCGTCACCCGGTCCCGGTTCTGGGCCGGGCGGAAGCGCATCTGGTCCGCCACCCGCTGCGCCGCCTGATCGAGCTGGGTGTTGCCGCTGGAGGTCTTGACCTGCGTATTCTCCACCCGGCCCTGCTCGTTCACGTACAGCCACATCTCCACGCGCCCGCCGATCCCCGCTTCGCGCAGGTTCTGCGGGTAGTAGCGCTGCAGCAGCCGCTGAATCTCGGTCGAGTTGCGCAGCTGCGGCGGCGTGTCGTAGGGGATGAACGCCGGACGGTCCGACGGGCTGGCGCCCGACGGGGGCGGCGGCAGGTTCTCGACCGGGTTCGTCTCGAAGGTCGTCGGGGCGATCGTGATGTCCTCGTCCACCGCGACCTCCGCGACCCGCGGCGTGGCGGGCCGCGCGATCTGCTCCGGCGGCGGCGGGATCTCCACCTGCGGCGGGAGCTGGACGGCCTCCATCTCGTCGGCGGCGTCGCCCAGGTCGGCCGCCTGGAACTGCGGCACGAGGACGAAGAGTCCGAGATGCACGAGCACGGCGCCGATCAGGCCCATGGCCATCCAGTCGCCGTACCCGCTCTTGAAGTCATCGTTGGCCGTGTGACCGATCTCGTGCTGTCGCTGCGTCTCGTTCATTCGTTCCTCCTGGCGCTAGCGGCGCGGCCGCTGCACCCGCTGCTCGAGCCGGGTGGCGAACGTGACCCGCACCGCGCCGGCCGCCTGCAACCCCTCGGTCACCGTGTTGATCTGCCGATACGGGACCTCGCGGTCCCCGCGGATGGCGATGACCAGCTCGCGGTTCTCCGCGTAGAGCGGTCGCACCACGTTTCCTACGTCCGCCGCCGAGATGAGCCGGTCGTTGATGTAGACCTGGCCATCCCGTTCCACCCAGACGTGCAGGATGTTCTTCCGCTTCTCATCGATCTTCTCGGTGGCCTCCGCCTGCACCCACTCGATCTCCCGCGGCTGCTCGCGGCGGAAGACGGTGGTCACCATGAAGAAGATCAGGAGCAAGAAAGCGATGTCCGCCAACGACGAGGTCGGGATCGCGCTCTCCGCCCCGGACTTGCGCTTGAAGCCGGTATCCTTGATCGCCATGCCGTCTCCGCTAGTCCATCATCTGGAGAGAGATCCGCTCCGCGCCGGCGAGCTTCAGCTCGTCCAGCACGTTGACCATGTGCCGGTACGCGGCCTCCGGATGCGTCTGGACCGCCGCGATCAGGTTCGGATTCCCGGCCAGCTCCTGCCGTACGATCCCCTCCACCTGCCGATGGGAGATCACCTGCTCCTGCTCCGCCTCGCCGCGCCGCACGACCACCCGGCCGTCCGGCTGGACGAGGAGGAAGAGGATGTTCTTCGGGGAGACCTCCTGCTCCTCCTGCGCCTCCGGCAGCACGATCGGCAGCCCGCGCTCCTCGTTGAACACGGTCGTCGTGAGAAAGAAGATCAGCAGCAGGAACGCGATGTCCGCCAGCGAGGCGGTCGGGATCTCGTCGGAGACCCGTTCCTTCCGGCTCAGAATCGGCATGTCAATCCTCTCTCGTGGTGCCGGTCGCCGGCGGCGGCCCCGCTCGTCCGGAGCCTTCCGGGATTCCATACCCCGCGGAGGCTCCGAGGATCTGGCCGCCGCCCGCCCTTTCCCGCCGGGTCCACGTCTCCGCGCTCACGCCGCCGGCGGCGCGGCACCGCTCCGCTCCATGCGCCAAATGAGGTCCAGCACGGCCTGGGCGCCCTCCTCCATGTCCGCGATCAGCATGTCGACGCGGGTGACGAAGAAGTTGTACGCCACGTTCACCGGGATGGCGATCGCCAGGCCCGTGGCGGTGGTGATCAGCGCCACCTTGATGCCCCCCGCGACCAGGCCCGGCTCGACCTGGCCGGCGATCTCGATCGCCTGGAAGGCGAGGATCATGCCGATCACCGTCCCTAGGAAGCCCAGCATCGGCGCGATGTTGGCGATCGTGGCGAGCACGACCAGCCCGCGCTCCAGGAAGTCGAGCTCGATCTTGCCGGTGGTGTCGATCGCCTTCTGGACGTCGGCGCCCGTGTGCCGCCGCTCCCGCACCCGCCGCAGCCCGGCGAGCAGGATGGCCGCGACCGGCCCCGGCGTCTCCTCGGCCCTCTGGATCGCCTGCTCGAGCCGTCCCTCCACCCCGAGCTCCTCGATATCCTCGAGGAGCTGCTGGGACTCGCGGTGGGCGACGAACAGGGTCCAGGCCTTGGCGATGATCACGCCCACGGCCATCAGGGAGCAGAGGATCAACGGGTACATCATGAACCCGCCGTCCCGGAAGAGGGTCAACAGCTCGTAACTGGCGTCCTGCATGTCACCTCCGGTGGAACCGTGGACGCGCCGCGGAGCGGCGGAAATTTATTCTAGGGACCCGGTTCCGACGAGTCAACGAAGGATCGTCCGCGCCTCAGCGGTCGCCGGAGCGTACCGCCGCGTCACCCCGTCTCGCACCCTCCGTGCCTCGGTCCTCCGCCCCGCGCGGCGCGCCGGCCTCGG
>CAZTGV010000080.1:0-2856 GCA_964613475.1 uncultured Gemmatimonadota bacterium | reverse complement strand
AGCGCGCCGGCCGCCGAGATCTCCTCCTCTTCCTCCCCGGGACGCTGCCGCTCCGCCGCCAGCCGCGCCCGGAGCTGCTCCGGGGTGAGACCGCGCCGCAGGACCCCCCGACGGGCGAGAGAGATCTGGCTGGTCTCCTCGGAGATCACCACCACCAGCGCGTCGGTCTCCTCGGAAAGCCCGAGCGCGGCCCGATGCCGCGTGCCCAGCGACCGGTCGCTGATCGGGAACTGGGTGAGCGGCAGGATGCAGCCGGCGGCCACGATCTGATCGCCGCGGATGATCACCGCCCCGTCGTGCAGGGGCGAGTAGGGGGTGAAGATGGTGGTGAGGAGGTCCGCCGACACCTGCGCCTGGATGGGCGTCCCCTGCTCCGTGTACTCGGCGAGCCCCACCTCTCGCTCGATCGCGACGATGCCGCCGATCTTGGCGCGCGACAGCCGCTCCGCCGCGCGCGCCACCTCCTCGGCCACCTCGCGCTCTCGCTCCTCCAGCTTCGGGAAGATCTGCCAGAAGCGGCTGCGGCCAAGCTGCGCCAGCGCGCTCCGCAGCTCCGGCTGGAACACCACGATCAGGGCGAAGACGCCGTAGGTGAACGCCTGGGAGAGCATGTAGCCGATGAGCCGGAGCTCCAGGAGGCTGGCCACGGCGTACACGGCCACCAGCAGGACGAGCCCGAACAGGATCTGGAACGCCCGGGTGCCGGTCCACAGGAGGAGGACGCGATAGATGAGGTAGGAGACGAGAAGGATCTCGACCAGGTCCTTCCAGCCGACCTGAAGGTAGCGGATCGTCTGGAGGACCGTCTCCATGGGCTACACCCCCGCCCCGGCGGCCGCCCGTCCGCCCGCGGCTCCCCCGGCCGCGACCGGCGCGGCCTCGCCACCCGCCCGACGCACCGCCTCCGCCAGGTCCAGCGCCCGCCGCGCCGGCTCCGGGTCGTGCACGCGGAAGATCCGGGCGCCGCGGAAGAGCGCCGCCACGCAGGCGGCCAGCGTGGCCTCCAGGCGCTCCTCGACCGGAAGCCCGAGCACCGCGCCGATGAACGACTTGCGGGAGGGACCCACGAGGATGGGCTGGCCGAGCGGCGCCAGCCGGTCCAGCCGGGCCAGGATCTCCAGGTTCCCCTCGGGGGACTTCCCGAAACCGATCCCCGGATCCACCACCAGCTGCTCCGCCGCGCAGCCGGCGGCGCGGGCGCGGCCCAGCGCGTCCGCCAGGGCGCCGGCCACCTCGCCCATCAGATCGTCGTACTCCGTGTCGGCCTGCATCGTCCGGGGGGTGCCCCGCATGTGCATGAGCACCAGGCCGGCGCCCGCCTCGGCCGCCGCCCGCGCCACGTCGGGGTCGAAGCGAAGCGCCGAGATGTCGTTGATCGCCGCCGCCCCGGCCTCCAGGGCGCGGCGCGCCACCTCGCCCTTCGTCGTGTCCACCGAGATCGGCACCGGCAGGTCGCGGAGGCGCGCCAGCACCGGCGCCAGGCGGTCCCACTCCTCGCCGGCGGAGACGGCGGCCGCCCCGGGGCGTGAGGATTCGGCGCCGACGTCCACCAGGTCCGCGCCCTCCTCCACCATGCGCCGGGCGCGCGCCGCGGCGGCGTCGGGATGCAGGAATCGGCCGCCGTCCGAGAAGGAGTCCGGGGTGACGTTGAGGACCCCCATGACCATGGGGCGCTCCAGCGAGAGGCGACGCTCGCGCAGCCGCCAGACGGGCGCCTCCGCGCCCGGCGCGCGCCCCGTCCGCCCCTCCCCCCTCACCGGCGGCTCAGGCGGGGGCGGGGGCCGGCTCGCCGCCGGCGCCCTCGACCGGTTTGTCGCGCGCGCCCGCTTTGCGGGCGGCGGCGGGCCGCGTCGCCTCCTCCTCCGCGGCCGGCACCGGCTCGGGGCCCGGGAGGGGCGGGAGCGGCTCGCCCTGGTCCAGCAGCTTGATGTCGTCGGAGTCCAGCGTCTCCCGCTCGAGCAGCGCCTGGGCGATCCGCTCCAGCAGCTCGCGGTTCTCCTCGAGCACGTCCCGGGTGGCGCGGTAGGCGTCGTCCAGGATCCGTTTCACCTCCGAGTCCACCAGCTGCGCCGTCTTCTCGCTCACCTCGCGCCGGTTGCTGATGTCGCGGCCCAGGAAGACCTCCTGCTCCCGGTCGCCGACCGCCATCGGCCCGATGGCGGGCGACATCCCGAACTGGGTCACCATGCGCCGTGCCAGCGAGGTGGCGCGCTCGATGTCGTTCCCGGCGCCGGTGGTGATCTTCTTCTCGCCGAACGTCATCTCCTCGGCCACCCGTCCGCCGAACAGCATCTTGAGCTGTCCCTCCAGCCAGTCCTTCGTGTAGTTGTGCCGGTCCTCCTCGGGCAGCGAGGCGGTGATCCCGAGCGCGCGGCCCCGCGGGACGATCGTGACCTTGTGCAGCGGGTCCAGCCCCGGCACCCGCAGGCCGACCACCGCGTGGCCCGCCTCGTGGTAGGCGGTGACCTTCCGCTCCTCCTCGGAGATCACCATACTCCGCCGCTCCGCCCCGAGCATCACCTTGTCCTTGGCGCGCTCGAAGTCCTCCATGTACACGCGGTCCTTGTTCTCGCGCGCGGCCAGGAGGGCGGCCTCGTTCACCACGTTCTCGATGTCGGCCCCGGAGAGGCCGGGCGTCCCCTTGGCGAGGACGGAGAGGTCCACGTCGTCCGCCAGCGGGATGTCCTGGGTGTGCACCCGGAAGATCCCCTCGCGCCCCTTCACGTCGGGGCTGTCCACCACGATCTGCCGGTCGAAGCGGCCCGGCCGGAGGAGCGCCGGGTCCAGCACGTCGGGCCGGTTGGTGGCCGCCAGCAGGATGACGCCCTCGTTCGACTCGAAGCCGTCCATCTCGAC
>CAZTGV010000079.1:0-10330 GCA_964613475.1 uncultured Gemmatimonadota bacterium | reverse complement strand
GTCTTCGGCAGGTCCGCGGTGAAGATGATGTCCGCCGGACGGGCGATCGCGCCGATCTGCTCGACCACGTGCTCCTTGAGGTCCTCGCGAAGCTCCGCCGAGATCTCGCGGCCCTCGCGCACGCTCACGAAGGCGGAGATCGCCTGGCCCTTCAGCTCGTCGGCCCGGCCCACCACGGCCGCCTCGGCGACGTCGGGGTGGTCCACCAGGGCGGACTCCACCTCCATGGTGCCGATCCGGTGCCCCGCCACGTTCAGCACGTCGTCCACCCGCCCGACGATCCAGAAGTAGCCGTCCTCGTCGACCCGGGCCCCGTCGCCCGGAAAGTAGGTCCCGTCCCACTTGGACCAGTAGGTCTCCCGGAATCGCGCCTCGTCCCCGTAGATGCCGCGGAGCATGGAGGGCCACGGCGAGGTGATGGCCAGGTAGCCGCTCTCGGCCTCGTTCCCGTCGCCGTCGAGGATGGCGGCCTCGATGCCGGGGAAGGGGACGGTGGCCGAGCCGGGCTTCGTCTCGGTCACACCGGGGAGCGGCGTGATCATGATCCCCCCCGTCTCCGTCTGCCACCAGGTGTCCACGATCGGGCAGCGGCCGCCGCCGATGTGCTCGCGGTACCACATCCAGGCCTCGGGGTTGATCGGCTCGCCGACCGTGCCGAGGAGCCGCAGGCGGGAGAGGTCGTGGCGGGCCGGCCACTCCTCGCCCCACTTCATGAAGGCGCGGATCGCCGTGGGCGCCGTGTAGAACACGGTCACCCCGTACGTCTCGCACAGCTTCCAGAAGCGGCCCCGGTCGGGCCAGTCGGGCGCCCCCTCGTACATGAGGACGGTGGCCCCGACGGCGAGCGGGCCGTAGACGATGTAGGAGTGGCCGGTCACCCAGCCCACGTCCGCCGTGCACCAGTAGACGTCCTCGTCCTTCAGGTCGAACACCCACTTCGTGGTGGCGGCCACCTGGGTCATGTAGCCGCCGGTCGTGTGGACGACGCCCTTCGGTTTTCCGGTCGTCCCCGAGGTGTAGAGGATGTAGAGGAGGTCCTCGGCCGCCATCTCCTCGGCCGGGCAGTCCGCCGACTCCTCCGCGATCAGCTCGTGGTACCAGTGGTCCCGGCCGGGCTTCAGGCGGGTGAAGGACTCGTCCCCGAGCGTGCCCCGCCGGCGGACCACGATCACGTTCTCGACCACGTCGAGGCCCTCGATCGCCTCGTCGGCGTTCCGCTTGAGCGGCACGACCTCGCCCCGCCGATAGCCGCCGCTGGCGGTGATCAGGAGCTTGGCCCGCGCGTCCTCGATCCGGTCGCGGAGCGAGCGGGGGGAGAAGCCGCCGAACACGACCGAGTGGGGGGCGCCGATCCGCGCGCAGGCGAGCATGACGATCGCGGCCTCGGGGATCATCGGCAGGTAGATGGCCACCCGGTCGCCCTTCTCCACCCCCAGCCGCTTGAGCGCGTTCGCCGCCTGGCACACCTCCCGGTGGAGCTGCCGGTAGGTGTAGACGCGCCGATCGCCGGGCTCCCCCTCCCAGATCAGCGCCGCCTTGTTGGCGCGCCATCCCTCGAGGTGCCGGTCCAGGCAGTTGTAGGCGGCGTTCAGGGTGCCGCCCGAGAACCATTCGGCGAACGGGGGGTTCCACTCGAGGACGCGATCCCAGGGCCGGAACCAGTGCAGCTCCCGGGCCCGGGCGGCCCAGAAGGCCTCGCGGTCGGCGCGGGCCTCTTCGTACGGCGCGCGGTCCCGGACGTGGGCTCGCTCGGCGAAGGAGGCGGGCGGCGCGAAGCTCCGCTCCTCGGTCAGGAGAACATCGATCTCGCGGCGCTGGGGCTGCTGCATGGGGCCATCCTGTCGGAGGTCTGGGCGGGAACGGTTCCGGCTGACATTTCCGGCTGACATTAGGAACGGCCGCCCGCGAGCCGCAAGGAATCCGAGCGGACGCGCGGAGCCCGGACCGGACACCGTCGCCATGAGCGAGCACATCCTGCTGATCGTCCTTCTCGTCCCGATGGTCCTCGCCTTCGGCTTCGGCCTGTGGGCCGGCCTCGGCTATCCCGGCCTGTACGAGAAGTACGAGTCGAGCGGCCGCGCCCCGCGACGCACCCCGTTCGAGATGCTGATGGACTGGATCGTGGAGCGGTGGGACCGGCGCTGAGCGACGCTCCTCCGCCCACGCCCCCCCGCCGTGGGGCCGTGCGGCGGGTGCTCTGGTGGGTCCTCGCCGCCAACCTCGTCGTCATCTCCGCGAAGCTATTGGTCGGGCTCCGCACCGGCTCGATCGCCGTGCTCGGCGACGCCGCCCACTCCGGCGTGGACGCGCTGAACAACGTGGTCGGCCTGTTCGCCGTCCGGTTGGCGGCCGAGCCGCCGGACGAGGAGCACCCCTACGGCCACGGCAAGTTCGAGACCCTCGGCGCCCTGGCGGTCGTGAGCTTCCTCTCGATCACCTGCTTCGAGCTCCTGGAGGGAGCCGTCCGCCGGCTGGCGACGGGCGCGCCGTCCCCCGAGGTGAGCCCGAGCGCCTTCGTCGTGCTGGCCGCCGCGATGGGGCTCAACGTGGCCGTCGCCTGGACGGAGGCCCGCTTCGGCCGGCGGTGGGGGAGCGAGATGCTCGCGGCGGACGCGCGGCACACGGCCGCCGACGTGCTGGTCACCGCCGCGGTGCTGGGCGGCCTGGGTCTGGTGGCTTTGGGCTGGGGAGCGGCGGATGCCTGGCTCGCCATCCTGGTGGCGGGCGTGATCGCCTGGTCCGGCTACCAGATCCTCCGGACCACCGTCCCGGTCCTGGTGGACCGCCGGGCGCTGGACGCCGACCGCATCCGCTCGCTGGCCGAATCCACCCCGGGCGTGCTCGCGGCGGCCGAGATCCGCTCCCGCGGCCGTCCGGGCGAGGCGTTCGCGGAGCTGACGATCCGGGTGGATCCGTCCACCGACGTGCGCTCGGCGCACGGCATCGCCGACCGGGTGGAGAAGCGGCTCGAGCGGGAGGCGGGCTTCTCGGGGGTGGTGGTCCACGTGGAGCCCTCGCCTGCCGCGCGGCGCGTTGAGCCCGGCGGGCGGTCCGGCGCTCCGGCGCGGCAGACCGGCCCTCCGGCGCCGCGCGCCGACCCTCCGGCGGCACGCGGTGGCTGAGCCTTCGAGACCGCCCTCGTCCGGCTCAGTCCCGGGGCTCGAACCGCCAGACGCACCGCGCGTCCGAGCGGCCTTCGCAGGCGGCGTGCAGCGGGCGCAGGCCGTCCACGCCGTAGCACTCCAGCACCGCCTCGATCAGGCCCGCGAGCAGGGCGCAGCCGGTCCCGTTCCCCACCGCGCGCGCGGGCAGGCAGCGCGCGATCTCCAGGCTCGGCGGCTTCGTGTGTACCGCGATCTCCGCTCCGGGGTTCAGCTCGCGCGCGATGCGTCGTACGCGACGGAGGGCGAGGCGCTGCCGGAGGCCGGCCGGGAGCGCCCGCCGCCGGAGACGACGCGCGCGCTTCGGCAGGTGCGCCGCGGCCAGACGACGGCCGGCCACCGCGAGCACCGACGAGGCGTCCGGACGGCGGCCGATGAGCTCGAAGAGCTGGGTCGCCTCCTGGGCGGTCACCCCGTCGCGGGGGCGGAGGCGGGCGTAGCGGCGGATCTGATCGTCAACCACCCGGGAGAGGCCGAGGCGGCGCCGCAAAGCCAGGGGGAGGTCCTTCTCGGAAGGCATGACCCCCGCCGGCGTGTCGGCGTCGCGCAGCGACTCGAGAAGCGCCAGCCCGAGCGAAGAAGGGACGCTGTCCGATGCGCGGGGAGGCTCGCCCATTGCGCGGACGCTACCGGCCGGGTGCGGGCGGGGCAAGAGCGCGGCTCCGCGGTCGGAGGTGGCTCCACGGTCGGACGCGGCGCCGGGTGATCGCGCGGGGCGCGGCGGCGGCCTTGGCGCCGCTCCTGTCGGCGGCGCTGCTGTCGGCGGCGCTGCTGTCGGCGGCGCTGCTGGCGGCGGCCGCGGTCGGGTTCTTCGTCCTGGCGCGGCGCCTCCGCTGGCTGACCGTCGCGGGGGCGGGGGCGGCCGTCGGGGTGGGCGCGGCGGTCCTGGCCGGCGCCGGGGCGGCCGGCCTAGCGCTCCTCGCCCTCTTCTTCGTCACCGCATCGGCACTCACCGGCTGGAACCCGGCGCGGAGCGACGCCGCCGGGCGGGGCGACGCCGCCGGGCGCGGGGCGTGGCAGGTGCTGGCCAACGGCGGGGTGGCGGCCCTGGCGGCGCTGCTCGGCCTGGCGGGGGTGCTTCCGCTCGCCCACTATGGCGTCGCCGGCGCCCTGGCCGCCGCCACGGCGGACACGTGGGCCACCGAGGTGGGGACCGCGGTCGGCGGTCCCACGCGGAGGATCGGCACCTGGGAGCCCGTCCCCCCCGGCCGCTCGGGCGGGGTCTCGACGGCCGGCACGGCGGCCGGCGTGGCGGGCGCCCTGCTGCTCGGCCTGGCGGCCGCCTTCCTCGCGGCTCCGCCGGTGGATCCTCTCGGGGGCCGCGCGACAGCCGGTGCGACGGTCGCCGCGGGAGGCCTGGCAGGGATGGTCGCGGACTCTCTCGTCGGTGGGCACCTGGAGGGACGGGTGAGCGGGATCGACAACCACGCGGTCAACCTGGTCGGCACGGTCGTGGGAGCCGCGACCGCCTGGATCGTGGCCATCCTGGCGACCGGATGAGCGAGCCCGGATCCGGTCGAGCGGGCGAGGACGCGGGATCCCGCGGTTTCGGAACCGCCGCCGTCCACGGCGCCGACGCGGAGGCGCCGCTCGACCGCGTCCGGCCCCACGTCCCGCCGATCGTGCAGAGCAGCGCCTTCGAGTTTCCGGACGTCGAGACGGCCGTCGAGGCGTTCCGCGGCGGAGGCGACTGGATCTACACCCGGAAGGGGAACCCCACCGTACGGGCGCTGGAGCGGCACTTCGCGGCGCTGGAGCGCCATCCGGTGCCCGGGGCCGCGGACGGCCAGGCGGGGGAGGAAGAGGGGGACGGACCGCCCGAGGAGATCGATGCCCGGGCGTTCGCCTCCGGCATGGCGGCGATCACCTGCCTCGCGCTCGGCGTCGCCGCCGGGGGGCGGCTGGTCTGCCAGGACGGGATCTACGGCACCACCGTCTCGGCGCTCCAGGGGTTGCGCCGCTTCGGCCTCCGGGTGGACTTCGTCCCGGTGGGCGATCTGGAGGCGCTCCGGACGGCCGCGCGACAGGACCCGCCGCCCGCGCTGATCCACATCGAGACGCCGGCCAACCCCCTCCTCCAGGTCACCGACGTGCGGGCCGCGGCGCGGCTGGCCCACCAGGTCGGGGCGGCCCTGGCGGTGGACGCGACCTTCGCGACGCCCGCGTTGCTCCGGCCGCTGGCCTGGGGGGCGGATTTCGTCGTCCACAGCACGACGAAGTTCGTCAGCGGCCACGGCGCCGCGCTCGGCGGCGTGGTCAGCGGTCGGGCCTCGCGCCTGCGGAGCGTCCTGGACCCGCTCCGGACGGAGCTCGGCGGGGTGGCCGATCCCTTCGCCTCCTGGCTCACCCTCCTGGGGCTCCGCACGCTGGACGTCCGGATGGCGCGCCACGCGGCCAACGCGGCCGCGCTGGCGGCGATGCTGCGCGAGCATCCCCGTGTCCGGCGGGTCTTCCGCCCCGATCCGGCCGCCCTCCCCGCCGGACAGCTCGCCGCGGGCGGTCCGATGCTCTCGTTCGAGGTGGAGGGCGACGAGGCGGCCGCCCGCGCCGTGATGGACCGGCTGCGCCTCGCGGCCCTGGTCCCGACCCTCGGCACGGTGGACACGCTGATCCAGCATCCCTATACCATGAGCCACGCCGTCCTCTCGGCGGAGCGTCGCCGCCGACTGGGCATCGAGCCCGGCATCGTGCGCGTCTCCGTCGGGCTCGAGGACCGGGACGACCTCCTGGAGGATTTCCGCCGCGCCCTGGAGGGGTAGGGAACGGCGCCGAGGCGGCGGGGTGGAGCAGCACGGCGAGCGCCAGGGCACGGAGCGGCGGGACCGACATGTACGATCCGACAGAGATCGAGCGGAAGTGGCAGGCGTTCTGGGACGAGAGCCGGACCCATCAGCCGGACCTCGACCGGGCCGATCGCCCCTTCTACAACCTGATGATGTACCCCTACCCGTCCGGGGAGGGGCTGCACGTCGGGAACCTGTACGCCTTCACCGGGGCCGACATCCACGGCCGCTTCCGGCGGCTCCTGGGCGAGGACGTGTTCGAGCCGATCGGCTTCGACGCCTTCGGGATACACTCGGAGAACTACGCGCTCCAGGTCGGCGCCCATCCGATGGAGCTGATCCCGCGCAACATCGCGAACTTCGAGCGCATGCTGCGCCGGGCGGGGATGATGTACGACTGGTCCCGTACCGTGGACACCACCGATCCGGCCTACTACCGCTGGACGCAGTGGATCTTCCTCGAGCTTCACGAGGCCGGCCTGGCGGAGAAGAAGGAGGCGCCCGTCAACTGGTGCCCCTCCTGCCAGACGGTGCTGGCCAACGAGCAGGTGATCGCCGGCCGCTGTGAGCGCTGCGACACCCCGGTGGAGCAGCGCCTGCTCAGCCAGTGGTTCTTCCGGATCACCGACTACGCGCAGCGGCTGCTCGACAACCTCGACTGGATCGACTGGTCGGAGAGCACGAAGACGGCGCAGCGGAACTGGATCGGCCGCTCGGAGGGAGCGCGGATCTGGTTCCCGCTCCCGGACGCCGAGGGGAGCCGCGAGTCGGCGATCGAGGTCTTCACCACCCGGCCGGACACGACCTTCGGGGCCACGTACATGGTGCTCGCGCCCGAGCACCCGCTGGTGGATCGGGTCACGACGGAGGACCGGCGGGAGGAGGTGGAGGCCTACCGGCGGCGGACCGCCGCGGTCGACGTGGTGGAGCGCCGGAAGGCCGGCGAGCGGGAGAAGACGGGGGCCTTCACGGGCGGCCACGCCGTGAACCCCGCCACCGACGAGCGGGTCCCCGTCTGGATCGCCGACTACGTCCTGATGGAGTACGGGACCGGGGCGATCATGGGCGTGCCGGGACACGACGAGCGGGACTTCGAGTTCGCCCGGGCCTTCGGCCTTCCGATTCGCCGCGTGGTCGCCCCGTCCGGCGACGCGCCGGGCGCCGAGGCGGCGCCGGAGGACGGCGGGCTCGAATCCGCGTACCTGGAGGACGGCGAGGACGACGTGCTGGTGAACTCGGGCCGCTTCGGCGGGCTCCCCGCCGGCGAGGGCGGCCGGGCGATCGTCCGCTGGCTGGGGGAGCGCGGCCTCGCCGAGCCGCACGTCCATTACCGGCTCCACGACTGGTGCATCTCCCGGCAGCGCTACTGGGGTCCGCCGATCCCGATCCTCTATTGCGACGCGTGCGGCACCGTCCCGGTCCCGGAGGAGGACCTGCCGGTGGTCCTTCCCCACGTGGAGAACTTCCGGCCCGATGCCTCCGGCGTGGCCCCGCTGGCGCGGGACGAGTCGTTCTACCGCACCGAGTGCCCGCACTGCGGCGGGGAGGCCCGCCGGGAGACCGACGTCTCCGACACCTTCCTGGACAGCGCCTGGTACTTCCTGCGCTACCCGAGCACCGAGTTCGACGACCGGCCGTTCGACCCCGCGCGCACGGACCGCTGGCTTCCCGTGGACATGTACATCGGCGGGGAGGAGCACGCCGTGCTCCACCTGCTCTACTCGCGCTTCATCACCATGGTGCTCCACGACCTCGGACACCTCTCCTTCGAGGAGCCGTACGAGCGGTTCCGCAAGCACGGGCTCCTGATCAAGGAGGGGGCGAAGATCTCGAAGTCGCGCGGCAACGTGATCCTGCCGGACGAGTACATCGACCGGCACGGGGCGGACGTCTTCCGCACCTACCTCATGTTCCTGGGTCCCTTCCAGTCGGGGGGCGACTTCCGGGACGTGGGGCTCGCCGGCCCGGAGCGCTTCCTGAACCGCGTGTGGGACAGCGTGACCGCGGCCGCCGAGTCGGGCCGCCGCGGCTTCGACGATCCGGAGGTCGAGCGCGCCGTCCACCGCACCATCCGGAAGGTCACCGAGGACCTGGAGGCGCTCTCCTACAACACGGCGATCGCCGCGCTCATGGACTGCCTGAACGCGCTCCGGGCGGAGGGGAGGGTCCCGTCGGTTGACGAAGTGCGGCCGCTGGTCGTCCTGCTCGCGCCGTTCGCGCCGCACCTGGCGGAGGAACTGTGGGAGCGGCTGGGCGGGAGTCCCAGCCTGTTCGACCACGCGGCGTGGCCCGAGTGGGACGAGGAGAAGGCCCGCAGCGACGAGGTGGAGATTCCCGTTCAGGTGAACGGTCGGCTGCGCGCCACCGTGCGGGTGGGGCGAGGCGCCTCGCGGGAGGAGGTGGAGGAGGCGGCGCTCGAGGACGACAACGTGCGCCGCCACCTGGAGGGCGCCCGGGTGCGGAAGGTCATCCACGTGCCGGACCGGCTGATCAACCTGGTCGCCGGCTAGCTCCCGTCGCCGGCGGGCCGAGTCGCCGCGGGCCGCCTCCGGGCGGGGCCGCCTCCGGGCGGGCCGCTGCCCCTACCCGGCGCGCCCCGCGGCCTCCGGGGTTTCGACGCGGAGGCGGACCGCCGTCCCCCACGGGTCGCGCGCCCGCCCGCCGTCGTCGGAGGGCTCGACGGGATGCCCGGCCTCGGCCAGGCCGTCCAGCGCCGCCCGCGCCGCCGCCGGCGCGTCCACCACGATCTCCCAGTCGAGGAGCCGCGCGTCGCCCTCGCCGGCCGGCCTCGCTTCGGCCGCCCACGTGTTGAGCCCCAGGTGGTGGTGGTAGCCCCCGGCCGAGAGGAAGAGCGCGCCGGGATAGCTCCAGACGACCTTGTCCAGCCCGAGGCCGCGATGGTAGAAGGCCTCCGCGCGGGCGAGGTCGCCCACGTGCAGGTGGACGTGCCCGATGGCGCTTCCCTCGGGCATCCCCGTCCAGGCCCCGTCCCCGCCGGCGCGCAGCAGGTCCGGCAGGTCCAGCGGATCGGTGGTCATCATCAGCTGACCGCCCCGGCGGCGCCACGCGGAGCGGGGGCGGTCCGCGTAGACCTCGATCCCGAGGCCGTCGGGATCGCGCAGGTACAGCGCTTCGCTCACCGCGTGGTCGGCGGCGCCCGGGCGCTCGCCGCGCTCCGCCAGGTGCGCCGCGAAGCGGCCGAGGGCCGCCCGGTCCGGAAGCAGGATGGCGTAGTGGTAGAGACCGGGGCGCCCGCCCCGCGGGACCGGCGCCGCGCCGGGCCGCTCCCGCAGCTCGACCAGCGGCGTCCGGCCGCCTTCCGGGCCGAGGGTGCAGGCCGCGTCGCGGCGCGCCAGGCGCCGCAGGCCCAGGACCCGGCGGTAGTACTCGAGCGACCGCTCCAGGTCGGATACCTGCAGCCGCACCCGCCCCAGCCGGGTCGTAGCCGGCAGCCGATGGCCGGCCGGCGGAATCCCTCTGGACGTCAAGGGGAGGCGGGCTCCAGGCGCTCCAGCAGCTCCTGGAGCCGGAGGATCGTCGCCTCGAGCTCCTCCCGCACCGCCTCGAGCGCCTCGCGATCCACCGCTGCCGGCTCCGCGACGGCCGCGGTGGGCGCCAGCGTGTCGCCCGCCACTTCGGCGGCCGGGGCCACGGCGGGAAGCTCCCCGACCAGGGCGGCGACGGACGCGTCGAGCGTCCGGTGCATCACGACCTGGCGCGCATCGGCCAGGATGATCCGGCGCAGCTCCGGGAAGTCCAGCGTCTCGGGCCGGAGGAAGACCGGCTCGGCGTACAGGATGGCGTCCCCCATCGGCACCACCAACAGGATCCCGCGCATCACCTCCGAGCCAACCTGTCCCCACAGCGTGAACTGCTCGGAGATGATCGCATCGTTGTCGATCCGCGCCTCGATCTGGCTCGGTCCATCCACATGCCGCCCGCTCGGGAAGCGGAACAGCACGCGCTCGCCGTAGCGCTCGCCGTCGTTCCGGGCCGCCATCCAGCCTACCAGGTTGTGCCGGTTGTCCGGCGTGAACGGCTGGATGAGCAGGAACTCCTCCTCCTCCTCGCCCGGGAGCCGGGCCACGATGTAGTAGGGGCGCAAGGGCAGTGAGCGGCCGAACGCCGTCTGGACCGGGACGTCCCACTGGTCTTCCTTGTTGTAGAAGACGACCGGGTCCTCCATGTGGTACTGCAGGAGCATGCGGGTCTGGATGGTGAACAGGTCAAGCGGCACCCGGACGTGGTCGCGCAGGGCTTCGGGTATTGCCTCGCGCGGCTGGAAAAGGCCGGGGAAGATCGCTCCGTAGGTCCGGACGAGTGGATCGTCGGGCTCGAACACGTAGAAGTCCACCGACCCGTCGTACGCGTCCACCACCGCCTTCA
>CAZTGV010000078.1:0-10348 GCA_964613475.1 uncultured Gemmatimonadota bacterium | reverse complement strand
GCCTACGGCCCGAGCCAAGCCGGGCGCCGCACCTCGGACCGGCCCTCAGACCAGCCCCTCGGAGCCGGGGAGCCCCTCCCCCACCTCCTGCTTCGGATGGCGCCGCTGCTCCAGCACCGCCGCCACCTCGCCCCCGAACAGGATGGTGAGCGCGGTCAGGTAGAGCCACAGGAGAAGGATGATGATGCCGCCCAGCACCCCGTAGGTCTCGCCGTAGGAGCCGAAGTTCGCCACGTAGACGCGGAAGAGCAGCGTGGCCAACAGCCACAGCGACGTGCCGACGAGCGCGCCCACCAGCACCTCGCCCTTCACCCCGCCCTGCTCCCGGTTCGGCAGCAGGTAGTAGAGGACCCACATCACCCCCACCAGCGCCGCGAAGGCGACCGGCCACCGCGCCACGCCCCACCACGGCGGCACCCAGTCCAGGCCGAACGCCCGCGGCCCCGCCAGGATCGCCACCGCCGCGGGCAGGAGGAGCAGCACCGCGAGCACCAGCGCGACCAGCGCCAGGCCCCGCCGCTTCCACCAGCTCCGGTCCTCCTCCAGGTCGTACATGGCGTTCAGGCCGTCGGTCAGGGCGGCGAAGATGTTGGAGGCGGACCAGAGGGCCAGCAGGAGCCCGACCGAGAGGAGCTCCGGGGCGCTCTCCTCGGCGATCTGGGAGACGAGCCCCTGGAGGATGTCCTGCGTCTCCCCGGGCGCCGCCTCCCGGACGCGGGCCATGATCGCGTCGAACCACGCCTCCTGGCCGAAGATCCCGGCGAAGGCGAACAGGGCCAGGATGAGCGGGAAGAAGGAGAGGAAGAAGAAGTAGGCGGCCTTGGCCGCCTCGCCCGCGATGTTGTCCTCGAGCGCGTGCTTGAAGGATTGCCGCAGGACCGCCCCGATCTCGCCCATGCACCGGACGAGGATTGCAAGGGCCGGTCCGGGGGCGCGTCGGTTCCGGGCGCCGCCGGCCGCCTCCGCCGCGCGGCTCCCGGGCGCCGGAGGCGGCCCTAGGCGCCCGTCGAGTCGCGCCGCGGGTCGGGGCCCTCCTCCGGCTCCAGGGTCGGCGCTCCGGGCGAGCCCGGCGGCGCGGCCGGCCGCTCCTCCGACGCCTCCGTCGGCGGCCGGAGGATGCCGTAGCGGAGCACCGTCCCGCGCTCGTCCACCGTGACCCACAGGCGCCCGCCCCCGAGGTCCCGGAAGCGGATCGGCGCCGCGCCGATCCGCAGCACGCCGCCGCGCGCCGTTTCCAGACGGTAGCCGTCCTCCAGCACCTCGAGCTCCCCCACGTACGGCCGCTCGCCGTCCACCGAGACGATCTCGTAGGCCGTGGCCGCCAGCTCCGGCCCGAAGGGACCGCTCCCCCCGCGGATCTCCCCGGTCGCCCGCACCTCCGCGCCGACCAGCCGCGTGATCTCGTCCCCGAGCGGACCGGTCACCGTCACCGCCCCCTCCTCGCCCTGGAGGACGGTGCGGTGGAAGGGCGTGCTCCCGACCTGCCGCACCGTCCCGGCCACCGTGTCCGGCCCGACCTCGCCGACCCAGCCCCCCGGACGCGCCTCCACCCCCTGCTCCTTCGCGCACCCGAGGGCGAGCGCGACGGCCAGCGCCAGGAGCGGGGCTCGGGTCACTGCGACCTCACCACCGTGACCTGGGGCGCGGCCGACTCCGGGAGCCGATCGCCCGTGCTCGTCGTGAGCTCCACGACCACGTCCGGCGGGCCGTTGGCGCCCCGCAGGAGGAAGAACTTCTGCGCCGACGGATAGATCTCGAAGCTCACCGTGCGGTCCACCCCGCCGTCCAGGTCGATCTCGGTCAGGTCGATCGGATACGGTTCGCAAAAGGGCGAGCAGTCCGGCGCCTGGCCGAGGTTGCTCTGGTTCAGCCCCTCGAACATGGACCGCAGGTCCCAGGTGAGGAGCTGCGTCACCTCCGGGAGCGCGTCCGGGCCCGTGTCGGTCAGGGGCGGCATGGAGGCGAACTCTCCCAGCAGCCCCGGCCACGTGCGGTTCGTCCCGGTCGCCACCTGCAGCGCCCTCAGCACGTTCTCGATCCCCCGGCCGTCGGCGCTCCCGGGGTTCCCGTCCGACAGCTCGCGGAACAGCACCGTCTCCTGCGCCCCGGGCACGATCCCGTTCCCGTCCGGCGCGTGGTGGTCCGCCAGCCACCGCAGGAACGCCCAGGCGAAGCCCCGCATGCGGAGCGACTCGAAACCGCCCGGATCCTCGTCGGCGATCGCCGGGGTGGCCGGGGGGGTCAGCATGTAATGCGCGAGCCGGACGAAGTTGGAGAGATGGAACGCGTTGAACGCGTCCACGTCGCTCACCCCCTCTTGGAAGGTGAGGTCGTCGCGCAGCCGCAGGCCGGCGAACTTGAGGCCCGCCACCTCCTCGGCGATGTGCGCGTAGCCCTCGCTCAGCCAGGTGTCCTCGAGATCGGCGAAGGTCCCGCCCCCCTTCGTCACCCGCTGCTGGGCGGTCAGCAGGTGCTGGAACTCGTGCGCCGTCACTCCGCGGGCGTTGCGCTTCGCGAAGGACACGGACACGTCATCGCCGAACTCGCCCTGCGGGTCCGGCGCCAGGATGTAGAGGATCTCGGCCTCGTTGCTCGCCGCGCAGCTCTCCTTCGGCGAGAGGTCGCCGGGCCAGAAGAAGCCGGCGATGAAGGTGAGGCTCCCTCCTTCCGTGAGCTTGTTCACCTCGGCGGTGAACAGGACGATCGAGCGCTCGTTGCCGTCGATGTCGGCAGGCGTGCCCCAATATGCCGTGTTCACCGGGTAGACGAGGTCGTCCAGCTCCTGGCCGAGGTCCTGGTAGTCGGCCGAGGAGAAGTTCCCCGCCACCGCCGTGTCCTCGACGAGGGCGAAGCCGCTGCCCACTTCCTTCACCACCGCGGTGATCCGGGTGTCGGTGTCGCTGCAGTCGACCGAGAGGTCCGGCTTCACCGCCATGATGAACTCGAGCGTGTCCCCGACCTGAGGGACCTGCCGCGCCGCGGCGACCGAGAAGGAGGGCGGCCCCGGGTCCGCCTCGCGGAGCGGCGGGCGCTCGCCGGGCCGGATCGCACGCGCGCCGACCCGCTCGATCTCGCGCCGCATGTTCCGCTTGAGGACGGACTCGCCGAGCGTCGCCCGCTCCTCCAAGGACAGCTCGTCGGAGCGGGGGGACCGGGCCTCCAGGGCGCCCGCGGGAGCGATCGAGGCGCCCCCGCCCGAGCCGCTGCGCACGCGGAGCCGCATGGGCGTGCGCGCGCCGGCGGTCTGGGCGGCGCTCTGTACCGCGACCAGGTACTCGCGCGCGCCGTCCGCCGACTCGATCTCGAACGCCCGCACCTCGGCCGCCTCGTTCAGCACCCGGAGCTCGCCGAGCGCCATGGAGAGGGAGATCGCGGGCGGGGGCGGGCCCCCGTCTCCGTTCCCCGGGCCCGCGGGCCCATCCCCGCCGCACGCGCCCCACACCAACACCGCCGCCACCGCCGCCGAGGCCCGCGCCCCGGGAAACGCGAATCCCGCGCTCCGCCGCACTCCTGACTCCCGCATGACGCTGTGCTCCTTCGCTGTCGCCATCGCCTCCACCACCGAGGGGCGTCGCTCCTCCCGTCGGTGGACGGTCCGCCCGTACCCCTCACCGCGCCGCGCGAGCCGCCGTCCGCACCGGGCGTCGCCTCCAGCTCGATGCCTCCCCGACTCGACGATCGAGAGCCGCTTCGGAGCACGCACCCATATACGGAACCGTGCGCGGCTTCCGCCACCGCCGTCCCTGATTTTGCGAATTTCGGGCCGGACGGCCCTCGAAGGCGCGTCAGGCTTCGCTGGTTCCCGCGCCGATGGCGCTTGCACCGCCGCGCCGCCGCCGCTACGATCCGGCGTGATTGAGAATGAGTCTCAACCAGGGATCGGAGCGCGATGAGTCCCCCACCCTCGTCCGCGCGGTCCGCACGCCGAGCCGCACATTGCCAGACGCGCGGGGCGGCGTCCACTAGCCAGACGCGCGGGGCGCGGTCTCCGTTACGCTTCTGGTCGCCGCGCCGCCGTCCGGGGAGCCGCCTCCCGGGGATCCTGACGGCGCTGGCGGCGGCCGCGGCCTTCGCCTGCGCCCCCGCCGACTCGAGCGAGCGCCCCGCGGCGGAGGAGCCGGCGGGCGAGGCGGTCGCCGGTGAGGCCGCGTCCGACGTCGCCACCGCCGACGGCGGGAACCCCGCGGCGGAGGGCGCCGCGCTTCCCTCGCCCGTCGTACTCGGCTTCCTCCCCGCCCAGCGCGCGGAGGAGATCGTGCCCGACGCGCGTCGGCTGGCGGACCTCCTCTCCGAGCGCCTCGGCGTGCCGGTCGAGGTCCGCACACCGACGGCCTACGAGCCGCTGGTCGAGGCCCTCCGCTTCGGCCACGTGCACGTCGCCTTCATGGACGGCGGCCCCGCCTGGATCGCCCACCGCCGCACCGGCGCCGAGGCGATCCTGGCCGAGGTCTCCGACGGCCGCACCCACTACTGGGCCGAGGCCTTCGTGCTCGAGGACTCGCCGATCGACGAGCTCGCCGACCTGCCGGGCCGGCGGCTCGCCTTCACCTCGCGCACCGGATCGAGCGGCTTCGTGATGCCGGTGGGCTCGCTGATTCGCGAAGGCATCCTGCCGCTGGAGGGCGAGAGCCTGGACGCCCTGGAGCGCGCGCTCCGCGAGACCTTCGCGGCGACCGTGTACGCCGGCGGTTACCAGCAGGCGCTCGAGGCGCTGCTGGAGGGCCGCGCCGACGTGGCCTTCGGGGCGCACGACGCGCCCGAGCGCTTCCTGGAGGAGGACGAGCGGGCCCGCTTGCGCACCCTGCACCGCTTCGGCCGCATCCCCTCTCACGCCGTGATGGTCTCGGGCGAGCTCGGGCCGGCCGAGCGGGCCGCGGTCCGCGACGCGCTCCTCGCGCTGAACGAGGAGGAGAACCGGCCGATCCTCGAGGCGCTGTACGGGGTCGAGGGTCTCGAGCCGGTCGACACGGAAGCCCATCTCGGCGAATTCGGCCGCGCGCTCTCCGCGCTACCGGGGATGGAGCGCACCCTGATGCAGCGGGGCTCCTGACCGTGGGCGAGGCCGCGACGGCCGACTCCGGGCGGACCCGCGGGCGCGCCGCCCCCGCCGCCGGCGCCCGCACGGCCGTCGACGCGGAGCCCGGCTCGAGCTCACCCCATGCCCTCGTCCTGCGGGGGGTGACCGCCGGCTACCGGCGCGGCCGCCCCATCCTGCGCGACCTGGACCTCGCGGTCCCGCGCGGAGAGTGCTGGGCCGTCCTCGGCCCCAGCGGCTCCGGCAAGACCACCCTCATCCGCGTCATCCTCGGCGTGCTCCGCCCCGAGCGGGGGACCGTCCGCCTCCAGCCGGGCGAGCCGAACGGGACCGGCCGCGCCGGCGGGATCGGCTACATCCCCCAGAACCTCGGTCTGGTGCGCCATCGCTCGGTGCGCGAGAACGTGCTCCTCGGCTGCCTGGACCGGCTGGGCTCCTGGCGTGCCCTCACCGGCCGCTTTCCGGAGGCGGAGGCCGAGGCGGCCGACGAGGCGCTCCGCCGCGTGGGCCTCGGAGGCCGCGGGGGCGAGCGGATCGAGCGCCTGTCGGGCGGCGAGCGGCGGCGGGTGGCGGTGGCCCGGGCGCTCCTCCAGCGCCCACGGCTCCTGCTGGCGGACGAGTTCCTGGCCGAGGTGGACCGGGTGGCGGCGGCCGAGATCGTCGCGCTCCTCCGGCAGCTCCGGCGGGACACCGGCATGACGCTCCTCTTCGTGGACCATGACGTGGAGAACGCCTGCCGGATCGCCGACCGGGTCGTCGTCCTGGCCGGGGGCCGGAAGGTGCGCGAGCTGTCGGCCGGCGAGGTGGACCCCTCCCGCGTCGGGGAGCTCTTCCGCGCCGGCGCCTGAGACGAGCCCCACCCTGGAGACCCCGCCGCGGCTCGGCCGCCTGTGGCTCCTGCTGCTCGCGGCCGCGGTCGTCGCCTCCGCGCTCTACCTGGACCTCCGCCCCGGGCAGTTCCTCGGCGGCTTCCGCAACCTGGCGCGCCTGTACCAGGACGCGGTTCCGCCCCAGACCGAGCTCCTCCCGGCGGCGGCCGGCGCGCTGCTCGAGACGCTGGCCATCGCCCTCCTCGGCACCGTCTTCGGCTTCGTGATCGCCCTTCCCTTCGGGCTGGCGGGCGCCCGCACCCTGTCGCCGCGCTGGCTGTTCGTCCCGGCCCGGCTGCTGGCGGCGGCGATCCGCTCGCTCCCGGCGCTCCTGTGGGCGGTCGTGTTCGTGATCCTGGTGGGCTTCGGACCGCTGGCGGGGGTGCTCGCCATGACCCTGTACACGGTCGGGCACCTGGCGAAGCTGCAGTACGAGAGCGTCGAGGGGCTGCCGCCCGAGCCGCTGGAGGCGGCGCGCGCCACCGGGGCGGGGTTCGTGAAGCTGGCCCGCTTCGTGGCGATCCCGGAGGCCTCCAACCTCCTCCTCAGCCAGCTCCTCTACATGTTCGAGTACAACGTCCGCGCCTCGTCCATCGTCGGCTTCGTCGGCGCGGGGGGAATCGGCTTCTACATCCTGCGCTACCTGCAGGTGCTCCAGTACGACGGCGTCCTGACGCTGCTGCTGGTCGTCTTCGTGACCGTGGTGGCGATCGACGCGCTGTCGCTGCTCGTGCGCTCCCGCTACCTGACCGACCTTCCGGGCGCCCGGTGACGAGGCCCAGCCGCCTCAGGCGCCGTTCGGCGCGAACGTCGCGAACTCCTCCAGCTCCGAGCCGTCGACCCCGGGTCCGTCGCGCATCGTCCGCTCGATCCAGCCCACGTACGAGGAGACGCGCACGTAGTATTCGGTGACCCCGTACACGCCGTTCCGCCCGCCCGTGGCGCGCGAGCTCTGGGCCGAGCTCACGCCGGCCAGCCGGAGCGTCCCCTCGACGTCGAGGAAAGCCGGGCCGCCGCTGTCGCCCGGGCCGCTGATCCCCTCCAGCTCCGTCACCCCGCTGTCGGCGGGCGCGTCGAACCGCCACCAGAGATGCCGCTCGCTCGCCCCGTCCACCCGGTTCGTGCCGCCGCGGAGGCGCGCGTCGTTGCCGGTCGGACCGGTCAGGCCCGTCCCGATGTCGCCCCGGCCGACCACGATCACCGTCCGCGCGACTTCGTCCGTCCGGTCGTACAGCGGGACCGGGCCGACCTCGGTGACCGATTCGGCGAGGCGGATGAGCGCGATGTCGTGGGCGGCCCCCTCGGTCCATTCGGGGTGCGGGATCACGGCCTCGGCCGCGACGTCCCGGCCGCCCACCGTCAGCAGGTGGCCAACGCGCACTTCGACGGCCACGTGGGCCGCCGTGACGACCCACCGCGGCGCGATCAGGGTGCCGTGCCCGTCGGACGCCCCGCCCGGCGCCTCGAGGTTCATCGCCACCACGCCGGCCCCGTACTGGACGCCGAGCTCCAGGTAGGCCTCGTCGGAGCGGTCGTGGCGGGTGATGATGGGCTGCCACCAGAGCCCGCCCACCAGGACGAGCGACAGGGTGGACGCCGCGCCGGCTCGCCCCGTCACGGCGCGCCTCCCCCGCGTTCCGTGCCCTCACGCTCCGCGTGCAGCCCGAACCGGCGGAGGAAGGAGATCACGCCGGCCAGGCGGAACATCCGATAGGCGAAGCCGGGCGCGAGCGCCCACGCCGCCACGCTGTAGCGGACCGGCAACGGATTCACCAGCACCTCCACCTTCTTGCGGCGGATCGCCTTCATGACGGCGCGGACGACCCGCTCCGGCTCGGATAGCCCGAACAACGGATGCGTCCTCAACTCGGTTCGGGCCCACATGCCCTCCCCCGAGACGAAGCCGGGACACACGACCGACGCGTGCACGCCCGTGCCGTCGAGCTCCCCCTGGAGCGCGTGCGTGAAGCCGACCAGGCCGTACTTCGAAGCCGAATAGAGCGAGGCGAAGGAGGCGCCCATCTTCCCGGCGAGCGACGACATCTGCACCAGGTGCCCGCGCCCCCGCTCCAGCATCCCGGGCAGCACGCGGCGGGTGAGCTGGATGGGAACCCGAAGGTTCAGGTCGATGACCCGGTCGATCTCCTCGGGGCCGCGCGCGACCAGCCGGCCGGCGGAGTTCAAGCCGGCGTTGTTCACCAGCAGGTCCACCGGGCCGAGCTCCCGCTCCACCCGGCCCACCAGCCTGTCGACGGCTCCCCGCTCGGTGAGGTCGATCGGGATCCCGACCGCCTCCACCCCGAGCGCCCTCAACTCGGCGCTCCGTTCCTCGAGCGGCCCCACCGAGCGCGCGGCGAGCGCCACGTTGGCCCCCGCCTCCGCGAGCGCCCGGCCGATCCGCGGCCCCAGGCCGTAGGAGCCTCCGGTCACCACCGCGTTCCAGCCGTCCAGTCGGTCGGAGATCGTGCCCTCCCGAGCCAAGAAGCCTGCCTGCTTTCCGTCGCCCGACCCGGGTGCCCCGGGTGCCGACTCGCGTTCCCGGGCGGCGACGGTTCGCGTCGCCCCGGAGGAACCTCAGCGCACCCGGACGGGGATGTCCAGCGTGTGCGGCGGCGGCGCTTCGCGCGGAAAGGCCCCCAGCCCTCGATCGAAGGTGGTGACGATCCGGAGCGTCCGCTCGCCCGGCCCCTCGGGCGTCCACAGGAAGTCCAGGGTGGTTCCGACATCCACGAAGGGCAGCTGCGCCGAGCGCGGGATCGGCCGCGCGAGGTCCGCGCCGTCCTTGGCGACGAACAGCCACTCGACCGGCGTCTCCCCCTCCAGCAGCCGCACCGACTTGTTCTCGTTCGGGCTGATGTTCATGAAGCGGAGCCGGTAGGTCGTGCCCGCTCTCAGCTCCAGCGGCTCGGGATCCCACCGGCCGTTCACCGCGGGCGCGGGGTCCTCCCCGGCCCCCAGGGCGGCGAGCAGGAAGAATCGGTCCGTCTCCGGATCCCACGCCTGGCCGGGTTCCAGGACCAGGAACGGCCCGTAGAGGCCCTGAGCGAGCTGATGGCCCGGCTCGCTGTGCACGTGGTACATGAACGTGCCGGCGCGCGGTGGCGTCATCCGGACGACGAGCGAGTCGTCGGGCGCGATCGCCGGGATCGGGCTCTCCGGGGTGCCGCTCCAGCCGGGCACCCCGTCGGCCCAGCTCTCCAGCTCCAGCCCGTGCCAGTGCACGCCGAGTGGCACGTCCGCCCGGTTGTGCACGACGATCTCGGTCGGCTCGCCCCGCGTGAGCACGATCGGGCTTCCGGGAAAGCGGACCGAGTCGGCGGCCGGCGGCTCGGCCCCCTCCCGGAGCACGAACCCGTACGCGGCCTCCTCCCCGAACACGCCCTCCCGCTTGCCGATGTGGAGGTCCAGCCGGCGGCGCGCCACGTCCGTCCGCGCCCGGTGCTCCGTAGAGGGCTGGATCGTGATCCCGAGGACCAGGCCGCCCATCCCGCTCCCGCTCCCGGACGACCCCTCGTGGTTCGCCGCGGGCGGCTCCTGACCTTCCTCATGCGACAGGCGCCCCGCCTCCCCCCACGAGCCCGGGTGCTGGATCCACGACATGTGCCGCATCAGGTGGCAGTGGAAGATCCAGTTCCCCGGCTCGTGCGCGACCCAGGACACGCGAGCCGCGCTGGTCGGTGGAAGCGGCCAGGTCACCGCCATCGGGCGCGGCTGTCGAAGCGGCGACTCACCCGTCCGGGCGGCCCAGAGCGGCGCTCCCCGGAACAGCGATTCGCCGGTCTGGGCGGTCCAGGCGTCCACCTGGAAGTAGAAGCCGTGGAGGTGCATCGGGTGAGCGGCGCCGCTCTCGTTGATCACCCGCCACCGGACCGTGTCGCCCTGTACGTAGGCGAGCCGCTCCGTGTGGGGCCAGGCGCGTCCGTTGATGAAGAAGCGCGCCGAGGGGAGGAATGTCTCCGGCACCTCGCGGTCCGCCCACTGGCTGATGAGAAAGATCCGCTCCTCCGGATCCGGCGCCTCTCCGGGGGCGTCCACGATCAGGACGCCCGTCAGCGACCGGTCGGGCGCCTTCGCGCCGAACAGCGGCTGCTGAGTGGCGCTCCAGCCGGCCTCGAAGGATTTGCCGAAGTAGAAGTAGTCTCCCGGCACGGTCGGGGTGAAGCGGACTTCGGCGCGTTCGCCGGGCCCGACCACGAGCGAGTCCCCGACGAACGCCAGCGCGGCCAGGGCCGCCTGCGGGGCGCCCGGCGGCCGTTCCTGCCCCCGGTCGCGGAGCCCGCGCACCACCAGCGTGTCGCCCAGCGTGTTCCGGAGGGTCAGGTGGACCGGAGTGCCCGCCGTCACCCGCAGCAGCGGCCCGGGGATCCTGGCGGCCGCGCCCTGCTCGACGAAGACGTGGGCCGGAAGGGTCGGGCCCTCCGGTCCCCAGGGGCGCCAGCCGGCA
>CAZTGV010000077.1:0-10626 GCA_964613475.1 uncultured Gemmatimonadota bacterium | reverse complement strand
TCCTCCAGGAGGAGACGAAGTGGCTCTTCCGCCGCGTGGTGGCCTAACGGGAGGTCGCGCCGGGCCGCGCCGCCAGCGTCGGGTCGAATGATCTCGGGACATCGGGAGGCGACATGCGCGTCTTCATGACCGGCGGCACGGGGTTCATCGGAAGCGCCGTGGTGCGGGAGCTGACCGCCGCGGGCCACGACGTCACGGCGCTCTCCCGCGCGCCGGACAGGGACGAGCGACTGCGGCGCCTCGGGGCGACGCCGGCGCGCGGCGACCTCTCGGATCCGGGAGCGTGGGAGGGGCAGGCGGGGGCGCACGAGGCGATCGTGCACTGCGCCTTCTTCTACGGAGGCGACGGACCGGGCACGGACGTCGCGGTCGTGGAGGCGCTCCTGCGAGCCGCCGCGGGCGGCGGAATGCCGCGCGTCACCGTCTACACGTCCGGCTGCTGGGTGCTCGGGGACACCGGCGGGGAGGCGGCGGACGAGTCGGCCCCGATCGACCGACCGGCCGAGGTGGTGGCGTGGCGGCCGGCCGTGGAGCATCGGGTGCTGGAGGCGGGGAAGGACGGCGTCGGCACGGCGGTGATCCGGCCCGGGGTCGTGTACGGCGGGCACGGCGGGCTCACCCGCAAGCTCTTCGAGTCCGCCGAGGAGGAGGGCGCGGCCGCCTACGTGGGGACGGGCGAGAACCACTGGTCCATGGTGCACCGCGGCGACCTGGCCCGCCTGTACCGCATGGTGGTGGAAGCCGGCGGCACCGGAGTTTTCCACGGGGTCGACGGGCATCCGGTGAAGGTCGAAGCCGTGGCCCGGGCGGCGAGCGACGCGGCGGGCGCGGGCGGCGCGATCCGTTCGCTGCCTCTGGAGCGGGCGCGCGAGGGGCTGGGACCGGCGGCCGACGCCCTGTGCCTGGACCAGCGGCTGGTCGCGCGCCGGTCGGCGGAGCTGGGCTGGCGGCCGGAGCGCGCCTCGTTTCCCGACGCGGCCGAAGAGGCGTACCGGGAGCTGAAGGCGTGGCGCCACTGACCCGAGCGCCCGGCCCGCGGCGCCGGGTCGGCGTCGCGGTGTGAGCTACGCGGTCGCCTGGTCCGGTGGGAAGGACTCCCTCCACGCCCTGCACCGGGCCGAGCGGCAGGGCTATCGCATCACCCACCTCTTCAACATTCATGAGTCCTCGACCGGCCGCGTGCGCTTCCACGGCGTGCGCCGCCGGCTCATCGAGGCGCAGGCCGAGGCGCTCGAGCTCGAACTGATCCAGGAGGGGAGCGGGCCCGAGGACTTCGAGGCCGCCTTCGGGCGGGTGCTGGACCGGCTGAAGGAGATCGGGCTCCGAGGGGTCGTGTTCGGGAACATCCACCTCGAGGAGATCCGGGAGTGGTACGAGCGGCGCACCCGGGCGCGCGGCTTCGACCACCTCGAGCCCCTCTGGGACGGCGATCCGCTACGGCTGGTGCGGGGGTTCCTCGCCCTCGGCTACCGGTGCCTGGTGGTCAGCATCGACCTGTCGTGCGGCGATCCGGACTGGCTCGGCCGCGAGCTGTCGTCGGATCTCGTCCGGCGGATCGTCCGCCGAGGGGACGTGGATCCGTGCGGCGAGCGCGGCGAGTACCACACCTTCGCCTGGGAGGGGCCCCGCTTCCGGCGTCCCGTCCCGTTTCGTCGAGGGGCCTTCGAGGAACGGGAGGGACACCGCTTCCTGGACCTGCTGCCCGCCCAGCCGGAGCGCGCCTGAGGGCGCCTACGCGCGGCCGACGCCCGGTCCCACCGTCCTCCGTTCCCGGGCGGGCCGCCGGGCGGGGCGGCCGGCCGGCCGCGGCGCGCGGGCGAAGGAGTCCTCGTCGGGATCGGCGAGCTCCACGAAGCGGGCGTAGTCGAGCTCCAGCGCGGCGGTGTGTCGCTCCGGAAACTGCACGACCACCTCGTGCGCGGAGCTGCGCAGGCAACGCAGGACGTCGCCCTCGCGGATGCCGAGCTCTGAGCAGCGGTCGCGGACCAGGCCGAAATGGATGCGTCGCACGCGGAAGCGCTCGCCGGGACTGGCGGCGGCCATGCTGCGGGTCGGTGCGGTGAAGATCGCCATCGAGACTCTCCCTGCTGAACGGACGGCGTTGGACGGGCCGAAGCCCGTCGGCGGCACGCTGCTTCATGATATCGAACCGAGGCGGAGCCGACGGTCCGGAGATGGCGTGATCGATCGGAAGCGCGAAGCGGCGGGCCGGAGCCCGGACGTTCGCGCCCCGGCCTCGATCGGGGCGCGAATACGACGGAGGTCCCTTCGGCGATGCTCCTTCCAGGTGGATCCCGGCGGGGCTCTTCCAACCCCGCGTCCTGCCGAGCTGGACCCGCAAGGGACGTGCCCGCCTCAGGGGGTCTCGGGCGGGTTCCCGGGCACCGGAGGCGTGGGTTCCGAGCGGCCGGATTCCGAGGGCCCGGAGTCGTAAGCTCCGGGCTCCGAGCGCGGAACGTGGCGCGAAGCCGTCGGAGCGGGGACCAGCACCGAGGCCCATCGATACCGGGCGTCGCCGACCCGGATCCCGGAGCCGATCCGCTCGAAATAAGGAAGCCTCGCCCAGACCAGGAAGCGGCGGACCGCCGGATCCCCGGCGACCGCCGGGGCCAGCTCGTGTCGCTTCGGAATCGCGGCCTCCGCCGGTTCCCAACGGGGCGGACCGCCGAGGTCGATCCGACCGGAGCGCCACCGCGTGTCCTCGTCCGCGATCAGGCGTCGCTCGAACGGGTCGAGGGGGACGGGCGCGGCCACGACCGCGCCCGGCGAGAGCCCCGCGGCGGTCCGGGCGGCCGCGCTACCGATCCACATCCCAGCCGCGTAGAGGCCGAACGCGCCCAGCGCCAGCCGCGCCGGGGCGGTCCGTCCGCGGCGAGCCAGCAGGATTCCCAGCGCCAGCGCCCCCCACACCCAGGGATCCACGATGAACAGCGCGTCCCCGTAGAACCACCGGTCCGACGCCGGCATGAGCAACCGGATGCCGTAGATGTTCAGCCAGTCGAGCAGGGGGTGCGACCAGACCGCCAGGGCGGAGGCGAGGAGCAGCCAGCGGGGCCGGACGGGCGCGCGGTCCTGGCGTCGGGCGCGCGGCCGGCGGTCCCAGAGCAGCAGACAGCCGGCGAGGACCGCCGGCAGGACGGCCATCGCCAGCACGCCGTGCGTCCACCCGCGCCGAAACGCGAGCGCCTCGGGGTCGCCCCAGAACAGGGCGAGGACGTCCACGTCCGGCAGGTTCGCGCCGATCAGGACGGACGGCCACAGCAGCGCGGTCCGGCCCGCGAGCCCCGCCCTCCCGATGGCGGCCCCGGTCAGGGTGTGGGTGATCGGATCCATCGCCTCGACGATTCGAGTCGGCGCCCCGCCGGCGCCCTGGCCGACCCAGCATACAGGCGTCGGGGGCGGGATGCAGTCCCGGTGCGCCGTTCGGACTCGGACGGGGCCGGCCGCCAACTGCTTTGCCGCCCGGAGGGGGCGCCGTATACTGACGCTCGGTCGCCCCGGCCGCGGGCCGGCGGGCGCCGCCGTTTCCTCTTCACGGTCACGCGCCCACGCCCGTTCCGGAGCGGAGCCCCGGCCTACGGTGCGGAAGCGCCCACGGCGGGGAGGGCCGATGCCGGATCCGAAGGCCGAGCTGGCGATCGAAGGCACGTCCGATTTCCGGGGCACGCTGCGCGGGAAGGGCACGCTCACGCTCTTCCTCAGCGACGCGGCCCGGGCGCAGCTGGCGGTGGATTACCGCGATCCGGACCGCCTGACGCTGACCCTCAACTCGCAGGCCGGCATCCGGCTGAGCGCGGACGACACGCTCGAGCTCTCCGGCGGGCTCAGCCGGAACCTGCTGAACCAGGAGCTTCGGGGAAACGTCCGAGCCCGCCTTCGGATCGCCCGCGATCTGGCCGCCGAGCTGCGGCAGGAGTTCGGCGCCGCCGGACCCAAGACGTCGATGTCGCTCAGGCTGCGGATCTGAAGGATGATGATGGAGCCGATCGAGCGCTACGTGGACGAGAACGTGGACCGTTTCCGGGAGGAGCTGGAGGCGTTTCTGCGGATTCCGAGTATCAGCACCGAGACCCGCTACGCGAGCGAGGTCCGGCGCTGCGCCGACTGGCTCGAGAACGCGATCGAGGCGGCCGGGATCGCCCGGGCCGAGGTCGTGCCCACCGACGGGCACCCGATCGTCCTGGCGGAGCACCGGGCGGGCGCCGACGCTCCGACCGTTCTCGTCTACGGGCATTACGATGTCCAGCCGGTCGACCCGGAGCACCTGTGGACGAGCCCGCCGTTCGAGCCGACGGTCCGGGACGGGCGCCTGTACGCGCGGGGCGCGACCGACGACAAGGGGCAGCTGCACATGCACGTCAAGGCGCTGGAGGCGCGGTTCGGCTCCGGCCGCGGCGTCCCGGTGAACGTGAAGCTGCTGTTCGAAGGCGAGGAGGAGGTCGGAAGCCGTCACCTCGAGGGCTTCTTGGAGGCGAACCGGGAGCGACTCGCCTGCGACCTGGTGCTCATCAGCGACACGACCATGTTCGCGCCCGACCTTCCTTGCATCACCGTGGGCCTGCGGGGGATCGTCTACTGCGAGGTCGTTTTCCGCGGGCCCGAGCGCGACCTGCACTCGGGGAGCTACGGCGGCGCGGTGGTGAATCCCGCGAACGCGCTCGCCTCGGTGATCGCCCGTCTGCACGACGAGCGCGGCCGGGTGACCGTCCCCGGCTTCTACGACCGTGTGCGCGAGGTCCCCGAGGAGGAGCGGCAGGAGCTCGCCCGACTCCCCTTCCGCGAGAGCGCGTTTCGGGCCGAGGTCGGCGCGCCGGAGCTCGGGGGCGAGGAGGGGTTCACCACGCTGGAGCGGCTCTGGTACCGGCCCACCCTCGACGTGAACGGCCTCCTCTCGGGCTTCACCGGCGAGGGCGCGAAGACGGTCCTCCCGGCCAGCGCCATGGCCAAGATCTCGATGCGCCTGGTGCCCGACCAGGATCCCGAGGAGATCGCCGAGGCGTTCGAGCGGCACGTCCGGGCGCTCGCCCCGGCCGGCGTCGAGGTAGAGGTCGCCCGCTTCCACGGCGGCCGCCCGTGGGCCGCCCCGGCCGGCGGCGAGCACCTGGAGGTGATCAAGGCCTCCCTGGCGCGCGCCTTCGGCAACGAGCCGGTGCTGATCCGCGAGGGGGGATCGATCCCGATCATCCCGATGTTCGAGGAGATGTTCGGGGCGCCGGTCGTCCTCATCGGGTTCGGCCTGCCCGGCAGCAACCCGCACGCCCCCGACGAGTGGCTCGACCTCTCGGTCTACGGTCGGGGAATCAAGGCGCTCGGAGACCTGTACGGCCGGCTCGGAGAGAGAGCCTGACGCCGGGCGCTTCCCTGTCGCGACCCGGTATTTTCGACCGGTCGGCGGCGGCCTCTCAACAACTCTCGCGCCTTCCGCTGCAGGTTGATGATATCTAGTTGAGGCGCGATTCTATAGTTCTCTCGTTGCCACGGGAGACTCGCCGTCCGGGGGACGGCGCCGGCGTTCGTCGCGTCACGGGAAGGCGTCGATGCACACGCTCCAAGTCTTCGGCGGCGCCGTGGTCAAGGCGCCGGATGGGCGGGAGGTGCACTTCCGCTCGCGCAAGCACCTGGCCCTCCTGGTGTATCTCGCCGCGCACGCGCAGCGGGCGTGCAGCCGGGAGGAGCTGGCCCAGCTCCTCTGGGACACGGACGAATCCGCCGCGCGCCACTCGCTGAGTCAGGCCCTCTACGACCTGCGTCGGCAACTGCGACGCGTTCGCCTCCGAACGCGCGGCGGCGCCGTCCGCCTCTCGGACGGGCAGATCCGCTACGAGGGTGCGGAGCTCGAGGAGGCGGTGCGACGGGGAAGCCTGGCGGACGTGCCGAGCCTCTACCGCGGCGAGTTCGCGCCCAACCTGCAGCAGCTCGGGGTGCCCCGGTGGGATCGCTGGCTCGAGTCGGAGCGGACACGCTACACGACCGTCGCCCAGATGGCGCTTCGCCGCTTCGCCGAGGAATGCGACCTGAAGGGGCGCTGGGGCGAGATGTGCCTGACCGCGCTGCGGCTAGTGCGCCTCGACCCCCTCGACGAAGCCGCACATCGGGCGCTCATGCGCGCGCTCTGGCTGCACGGCGACCAGCAGTCCGCGCTCCGGCACTATCGGGAGGTCGAGGATTTCCTGATCCGGGAGCTTCCGGGCGGGGTGTCCCCGGAGACGCGCGAGCTCGTGCAGCGGATCCGCAGCTCGCGACCCCCGGCTCGCGACCCCGAGGGCGACTCGCCGGGCGAGCCGCCCCTGGTCGGGCGGGTGTCGGAGTTCGAGGTCCTGCGGGGTTCCCTACGGTCGCTGCGGCAGGGCGAGGGCGGGGTGGTGATCGTCCGCGGCGAAGCCGGGATCGGAAAGACACGGCTCCTCCAGGAGCTCACCAAGCTGGTACCCGTCGAGGGCGTGATGCGGCTGAGCAGTCGCTGCTACTCCGCGGAGTCGGACGTGGCGTACGGTCCGGTCGTGGACGGCGTCCGCCCCGTGGCCGAGCGACTGGTGCGGGAGCCGGACGAAGAGGGACGGCGCTACTTCCAGCTCGGCTATCTCTTCCCCGAGCTGTTCCGCGTTTCTCCGGAGCGGGAGCTTCACGGGGCGGACCCCGACGTCCGCAAGCGCCGGCTCTACGAAGAAGTCACAGACCTCGTCCGGCGAGCGTGCGCGACGACCCCGGTTCTGTGGATCGTCGAGGATATCCAGTGGATCGACCCCTCGTCCTCCTCCCTGCTCCATTACATGTGTCGTCGGCTGCGGGATCACTCACTCCTGCTCGTACTGAGCCTTCGCACCGAGCAGGAGATCTCCGATTCCGCGGAGCGGCTGCTCGAGGCGAGCCTGGGCACCACGGGCTCCAGGGCTATCGAGCTCCAACCGCTGCCGAAGGACGCGATCTACGAGCTGGTGCGGACCATGGATCCGGCGGCCGGAAACGGCCACGCGGCCAAGCTGGCGGCGGAGTACTCCGGCGGGAATCCCTTCTACGCGCTCGAGATCCTGCGCGCCGCCGATTCGGTCGAAGAGTCGGAAGGGGAGGGCCTGCCGGCTCGGTGCCTGAGCGATCGGCTCAGACACCTGCTCGCCGCTCGCCTGCGCGGCGTGGGACCGAGCGGCCTTCGTGTGCTGGAAGCCGTCGCCGTGCTCGGCCGCTATGCGACGCCGGAAAACGTGGCTTCTGTCGCGGGAATCGACAACAACGATGTTGCAGGACTTCTCCAGATACTAAGTCGCCGTTCCCTCATTCATTCAAGCAACCCAAAGCTGTCGTTGAGGCACGACCTACTTCGGGAGTTCATCTACCATGAACTTGGAGAACTCCGTAAGGCTGCTGTGCACCTGGCAGCAGCGGAAGTTCTCGCGAAGGATCGATCCGTCAGCGCTGCAACCCTTGCACATCACTTCGCGTCAGCGGGAGACGAGGGACGGACGTACGCCTTTGCAATAAGGGCGGCAGCAGAGGCGGGTAAGGCATGCGCATATCAGGAGGCGATCACAATGGCGGAACTCGCCTTCACGTCCGCTGCATCGCCCGAGGATGCGACTAGAGCACTGGAAATCGAGGCCTTGACAGAACTCCATCTTGGTCGCTTCGATGCTGCTGCGGAGCACTTGACTGGAGTTCTTGGTTTGGGCGACAGTCTTTCCGTCTCCAAGCGTGTAGAGCTTGGCCTTGCGAAGCTCCGAGCTGAAATCGAATGCCTGCATTTCGGCGACGCTCTGAAGACAGCGGCCACTCTTCAGAAAGAAGTGCTCGCACTTGGGGATGTCCGCGAGCAACTAGATAGGCGCTGCGAGCTTCTCGCCTTCAAGGTGAAACTAGGACTCCGCAACGGAGATGAGGGGCTTGCGAGAGAGGCGGATCAGGAGATGGCAGATGTACTGAACGCGGCTGAAGAGAAAGGCTACCTCACCCCTGCCGCCGAAATGGAGGGTCTCTCAAGTAGAGCACTATTTGCAACGTTCACGGGTTCCACAGAGAAGGCATACGAGATCCTTTCTTCCATTCGCCGGGCTGAATCAGATACAACGCGAACCTTGCGTCTGTCCCTGAATCGATCTCTGGTCGCGATGCGGCTTGGCAAGTGGGCGGAAGCTGAGGCCTTGGCGGCTCGAGGAATGCAGTTGGCTCAGGAACACAACGATCTGTTGTACTTGGCCGACCTGAAAAACAACTTGGCCTGCATACTCTACGAACAGGGCGAGTGGCATCGGGCGTTGGCGGAGTGTCAGACTGCTCTGCGGTTGTACAATACGCTCGAGGCTGGCGATTCGACCTCGTTGCCAACTATTATAAATCTAGCAAATATATACTTCTACTTGGAGGATCCACAGCGTGCTCGCCGGAAGTATGCCGAAGCGCTGAGCGCCGCACTTCGCCGCGGGGATAGAACTGTAACACTGGAGTTGCAGGCATCGCTTGGTTTGGTGGCTTTAGGTACGAGAAGATATGAAGAAGCCGCGCGACTCTGGCGGCAAATCGTGGGAGCAGGCTTTCAAGACCGCGCCCGAGCGTCCCAGGACTTCCACAAGCTGTTCTGGTTTACAGCCGCCATCGAGCAGCTGGTTCTACCAGAAGTTAGCGTAGGACCAGAGGTCCGCGCTTATGCTGCCGATCTCGAGCGCCGAGATGTAGTAGAGGCGATGAAGCTGGAGTGGCTATCGCTCCTGTTCGACTCAGCTGTCAGTCGCGCAACTCATGCGAGGACCGATATTTCTGCAGCCAGGAGCCGGCTCCGCCAAGCTGGACTCGGCTGGTTTGTACGCTTTACTGAGCGGTGGTTCGATCGAAACAGGGAGGCTCTCGGCTCGGGTACAGAACAGCTACGTCCGCTTTTTCAAGATACGTCGGTTGGAGGAGACCTGCGGGGGGCAAGGACTACAGAACTCGCTACGTCTTAGCGGTAACGAGAGCTGCTGCGCTGTGTGGCGCTGTAATGGTTGGGGACCCGATCGTTATGAACTCGTCAAGCAATGAGCTGCCAAGGGTGATGGAGACAAGGGTGGGATCGAACTGCGTACCGCTATTTCGAATCAACTCTTGGCGAATCTCCTCAGTTGACAATGCTGACCTGTAGGGCCGGTCCGTCATCATTGCATCAATGGCATCAGCTACCATGATGATCCGTGCGCCAAGCGGGATCTCCTCCCCGGCCAAACCTACGGGATATCCGCTGCCGTCAAACCACTCGTGGTGGTGCCGAATACAGCGAAGGATCTGAGGATTCATGCTGCGCACGGACTTCAGGATGTCAACTCCCTTGTCAGGGTGCGCTCTGATTAGTTCTCGCTGCTCCGGAGTGAGAGGGCCAGCTTGACGTAAAATCTCGCTATACGCGAGATCAATTTTACCAATGTCATGCAGCAGTGCGGCCGTTTCGATCAATCGAATTCTGGCCGGACGGAGATTCAATGCGATCGCCAAACGCCTCGAGCGTTCAGCGACACGAACGGAGTGCCCCGACGTATATTGATCGCGGGCTTCTAGCGTCTTGATCAAGACTCTTAGAAGGTCCTGGTTAAGTTGCTGTAGTTCGATGTTTACTCCGTAGCTATGTCGGAGACCGATGATAGGAAGGATTGCTGCGAGTAGGGCTAGAGCTCCCCATTGCACATAAAGAAAAGCAACTAGGTATGCGAGGGGGCTAATTGCAAGATCGAAAACGATCAAACCGCCTGCCGCCTCGCGCCAGATCTCGGAGAATGACTGCCCCTCCGAGAGTGAAATCACATAACTTACTAGTATGGTGTTTGTCGCGAAATACGCGAGTACCGCAACGATAAACGGTGGAAACGTTTCGTAAAATGGCAGCGCGTCCAGGCCAGGCGCTCCGCCGAAGGCAATATAGCAGTAACTCGCGGCAGATACAGAAAGAACAACCTGCCCAGTGTTGAATAAGGCCTTGGTTCGCTCCTTGCGTCGGATCAGAAAATCTGACAGGAGCGAGGTGACGACAGACAGGATAATTGCACCTGCGGGCCCCAACAGTGGGATAGCCCCGAGTTGGGAGATGAACTCCATAGACGTGCTCGCGCTTTGCTCTAAGCGGAGCGAGAGGAGTACGCCGAGAAGAGCGAGCGCGACGAGCGTTACGAATGCGATTAGCCACCGGCCGGAAACGGTAGGTGGGTGGAACGTGAGGGTGAGGAGCAGCGAGAGGGCTGCTAGGACGCTTACCAGGCTGAGGAAGGTTTTTAGTTTGACCGTCGGCTTCATAAGAAGAGAACCCCCCAATCTCTACTTACTCCCACCTAAGGGTGCCAGCAAGGAGGGCTAGCGCTAAAGACCAGAGCATTGAACGTCACCTCCTTTCTTGGGGAGTCGCATCCTTCCGCTATCGGATGCGCTGATCTCCGCTCGGAGGTCGCTCAGCTCAGCTCTGTTGTTGGGCCGTAGAGATTGGGGGTTCTTCCTTATTTTATGTTGGCGCTCCTACACATGAGCCAAGGACAAAAGAAAGATGCCCTAGCTCCTCAACGCATCACAAGTAAACAGATCCCGATAGCTTTTGCAAGCCTCGGGTGATGACGGAATGTTGAAGGGAGTGGTGCTACAGAAGCTCCGCCACCCAACGATTGGTCGCGCTCAGGCACGCGA
>CAZTGV010000076.1:0-10753 GCA_964613475.1 uncultured Gemmatimonadota bacterium | reverse complement strand
GGCCGCACCCTCGGCGTGTGGCGCGGGTACTACAGCTTTCCGGCGGGGGGCGTGGCATCGACGAGGAAACGAGCGCCGACCGGGGCTTTCGGCGGAACGGCCGGCGGCACCGGACTTGCCACGTAGCAGTGGTCGACGAGCTTCAGGGGGCCGGTCGTGCACGAGCCGCGCGCCGGCCTTCGTGCGGACGGGGTGGTCGGGACTGGGAATCGAACGGGAGAACGCCGCGTGAGCGATCAACACCTTCCTGCGAACGTGCCGAACCGGTACGACGGCCAGGAGCTGGCCCCGCCCGGAGGCGGATACTACTACCCGCCGACGGCGGCGGGATACGGCTACGGCGCCCAGGAGCCGGGCTTCGACTGGCAGCGGCTGGCCGGGGTCCTGTGGGCCAGGAAGTGGTGGATCCTGGCGGTCACGCTGCTCGCGGCCGGCCTCGGGTATCTCGGCACGCGGTACTTCATCGAGCCGCTCTACCAGGCGAGCGCCACCATCTGGCTCGACCAGTCCGAGGAGCGGACCGGCCCGATCCAGCCCGACGACATCTTCGCCGGCGAGGGCTGGGCGACGCTGATGCGGAGCCACGCCGTGCTGCAGCCGGTCGTCCTGCGGCACCGTCTGTTCATCACCCCGGAAGCGCCCGATGGCCTGGACCGCGACATCTTCCGCGACCTGGAGCCCGGCGACCGCATGGCCGGCGGTTCGTACGCCCTGTTCGTGAGCGGCGACCGGTATCGCCTGGTGCACGAGGAGCGGGGCGCGGTGGAGAGCGGCCGCCTGGGCGACCCGATCGGCTCCGCGGCGGGCTTCACCTGGCGGCCCGATCCGGAGACCCTCCGCGAGCTCGGGGAGGTGCGCTTCCAGCTCCGCTCCGTGCTGGGCGGCTCCCTCGGGCTGCGCGGGAGCCTCAGCTCCAGCTACAACGGCAACTCGGGCCTGATCAACGCCAGCCTGGTGTGGGACGATCCGGACGAGGCCGCCCGCATCCTGAACACGGTCGTGGACCACTTCATGGAGACGGCGCACGACCTCAAGAACCGGAAGATCGAAGAGGTCGTGGACATCCTGGAGCAGCAGACCGAGTACGCGGCCGAGGAGCTGCGCGAGCGGGAGCTGGCCCTGGAGAGCTTCCGGGTGCAGACGATCACCGAGCCGACCGAGCCCTCCGCCTCGCCGATCCCCGGCGGGCAGGCGACCCGCGGCACGGTCCTCGGCCAGTACTTCGAGCAGCGGGTCGAGGAGCGGCAGATCCAGAACGACCTGCAACAGATCGCCCAGATCATGGATCGGGTGCAGCAGGGCGACTCGTTGAACGCCTTCGCGCTGGGGCAGATCCCGTCGGTGGCCGAGTCGCAGGCGCTGCGGAGCGCGCTCGATGAGCTCTATACGAAGGAGGCGGACCGGCGGGCCCTGCTCTACACGTTCACCGAGCAGGCCCCGGAGGTCCAGGCGCTCACCGAGGAGATCCGGACGCTGCGGCAGCATCAGATCCCCTCCATCCTGGGGAGCCTGGCGCAGGAGCTCAGGAACCGGGACCAGGTCCTGGACGAGCAGCTCTCCGCGCAGGCGCGCGAGCTCCAGCAGATCCCGTCCCGCACGATCGAGGAGGGCCGCCGCAACCGCGAGTTCCAGCTCGCGCAGGACCTCCACAACCGGCTGCTCTCCCGCCTCCGCGAGGCCCAGCTCGCCCAGGCGACCAGCCTCCCGGACATGCAGATCGTCGACCGGGCGCACCCGCCGTTCAACCCCACGCGCAACGAGGCGCCGCGCATCATCATGCTCGCCTCGCTGGCCGGGCTCGGGCTCGCCGTCGGCGGGGTGCTCCTCCTGGACCGGATGGACAAGCGGATCCGGTCTCCGGAGCAGGTGACCCACCAGCTCGGGCTTCCGGTGCTCGGGATCGTCCCGCGGCTCGAGGCGGGTCCCTCCTCGAACGGGAAGGCGCTGGCCACGGTGGCCATCGAATCCTTCCGGGCCATCCGGACGCAGATCGCCCACGCCGGCACCGAGATGAACCGGGTCGTCCTGATCACCAGCCCGCAGCCGCGGGACGGGAAGTCCATGGTGGCGGCCAACCTGGCCATCTCCTACGCGAGCTCCGGGAAGCGCACCATCCTGGTGGACTCGGACACGCGCCGCGGGCGGGCGCAGGAGATGTTCGACCGGCAGAAGAGCCCGGGGTTGACGGACTATCTGCTGGACCGCGCCTCCCTGGAGGAGGTGCTGCAGGACACGGGCGTGAACCACCTCACCCTGCTGGCGCGCGGCGACAACCGCGGCTTCAACCCGGAGCTTCTCGAGTCCGAGCGGATGGCGGACCTGGTGGCGCGTCTCGGCGACGCCTACGACATGGTGGTGCTGGACGCGCCGCCCCTGGCCGCCGGCGCGGACACGCTGGTGCTCGGGGAGTACGCCGACAAGGTCGTCGTGGTGCTCCGGGCCGGGGAGACGAACGAGGACATGGCCCGGACGAAGCTGGACATGGTCGGCAACGTGGAGCTGCCGTTCGTCGGGGCCGTGCTCAACGCCGTGCCGGAGTCGGCGCCCTACTATGAGTACTACGCGAACTACTACTACGTGGAGGAGCCCGCCTGAGGGCCGCCCCGGCGGGTCGGGGACCAGATCGCCTCCCGCTCGCCGGACAGCGCCTTCCGCCACGCCAGCACCGCCGCCAGGTTCGCCCCCAGCAGGTAGCCGCAGATCGCCACGATCCGCGGCGGCCGTCCCCCTTCCGGCCAGCGGAGCGCCACCAGACCCGTCAGGAGCCCCGCGGCGGCCAGCCCCAGCGCGAGGGCCGCCACCGGGTGGCTCGGCGCCAGGAGCGCCAGGCCGATCAGCCCCAGCGCGGCGGCCGGAGGCACCAGCCAGCGGGCCACCTTGTGGCTGGCCAGCATGAGGGCGAAGCCGCCGTGGCGGAACGGGTTCAGCAGCCCTCGCTTGTGCCACAGGGTCTCCATCCCCCGGGCCATGGTGCGCACCTTCCGGCGCAGCTCGCGATGGAGGGAGGGCGTGCGGGGCACGAAGGCGACCGCCTCGTCGACCGACACGGCCCGCAGCCCCGCCTCCCGGGTCACCAGGGCGGCCGCGAAGTCCCGGCTCAGGTGCTCCGGCAGCGGCCGCCGGTGGAGCTCGGCCCGGATCGCGTAGTAGCAGCCGCTGGCCCCGACGATCGAGCCGACCCGCGTCTCCAGGGAGCGCACCCACATCTCGTAGCCCACGTACCCGGACTCGCCCACGTTCGCCTCGGCGGAGGGGTCGCCCACGCTGACGTCGCGCCCCGAGGCGCAGCCCACCTCGGGGTCGTGGAAGGCGCGGACGAGCGGCTTGAGCGAGCCGGGCGGGATGCGGATCGTCGCGTCCGTGTTCACCACGATCTCCCCGCGCAGATGCGGAATGGCCGCGTTCTCGGCCGCCGTCTTCCCGCCGCGCTCCGCCAGCCGGATCAGCTCGACGCCGCGATCGGCGAAGCCGCGCACGATCTCGTCCGTCCGGTCCGTCGAGGCGTCCGAGACGACCACGATCTGCCGCCGCTCCGCCGGATAGTCGAGCGCCAGGAGGCTCTCCAGCGTCCGGCCGATGGAGGCCTCCTCGTCGTGCGCCGGGAGCGAGATGCTGACCGTCGGCCAGACCGGCGGGTCCTCCGCGCGGGGGGCGCCGTCGCGGCGAAGGGCGGCCGCCAGGGCGAGGACGGCCGGATAGCCGAGGTAGGCCCAGCCGCCGATCGCCAGCGGCAGGGCCACCAGCACCCAGCCCGCCGCGCTCACGCGCCCCTCCCCGCGGCGTGCGCCAGCGCGGCCTCGTACACGGCGTCGTAGCGCCGCACCCAGGCCTCGGGCCCGAAGCGCTCCCGCAGGACGCGCCGCGCCCGCTCGGCGCGGGCGGCGGCCGCGGCGGGATCCGCCAGCAGCGACGCCAGGGCGCGGGCCAGCGCGGCCGGGTCATCCGGCGGCACCAGCACCGCCTCCTCGTCCGAGACCACCTCCGGAACCCCGCCGACCCGCGTCGCCACCACCGGCACGCCCGCCTCCATGGCCTCGAACAGGGCCATCGGCGTGCCCTCGGTGCGCGAGCTCAGCGCGAAGGCGTCGAAGGCGCGGAAGTGCCGGTCCGCGTCCTCCACGCGACCGAGCCACCGGATCCTCGCCTCCACCCCGAGCGCCCCGGCGCGGGCACGCAGCTCGGGGAGGAGGGGGCCCTCGCCGAGCACCGCGACCCGGAACGGCTCCCGAGGCGGCGGGAGGCCTCCCTCCCCGACCGCCTCCTCCAGCGCGGCGATCGCCTCGACGAGCACGTCGGGGCCCTTCTCCCGGCTGAGGCGCCCCACCCATCCGACGACCGCCCCGTCCGCCTCCAGGCCCAGCGCCTGCCGCGCCTCGGCGCGCCCGAGCAGCCCGCCCGGCGGTCGCCAGGCGTTCCGGACCCGGTGGAGGCGGCCCGCGTCGATCCCTTCGCCGCGGAGGGCCTCCTCCATGCGGCCCGAGACGGCGACCACCGCGTCGAAGGCGCGCCGGGCGCGGCGCTGGAGCCATTCGTAGAAGCGGTTCTTCCACCCGCCGCCCGTGCGGCCGTGCGCCGTGGTGACCGTCGGGAGCCCCAGGCGCCGGGCCGTCGTCCCGGCGACCACGTCCGCCCGGTAGCCGTGGGTGTGCACGACGTCGGGCGCGAGCTCCCGGCAGAGGCTCCGGACGAACCGCGCCTCCGCCAGATAGGCGCGGGGCGGGAAGGCGCGGGCGTGCACGGGCACCTCCGAGGCCCGCAGGGGCGGGAGGAAGGGGTGGTCCTCGCGGCCCCGGTCCAGCACGGCGGCCACCCGCGCGTCGTGGCCCGCCTCGCGCTGCGCGGCCGCCAGCGCCTGCACCACCCGCTCCAGCCCGCCGATCTCGCCCGGCGCCAGCGCGTGCAGGATCCGGAGCCGGCTGTGGCGTCCGCGCGACATCGCCTCCCCCTCCTCCCCCGACGACGCCGGGAAACCCCCGCGCCGAGCGACGTTCGCGATCACGGCGAATGGCACGTCGGTTGCTTGCCCGTGGCGCCGTCCCGCGGTCGGTCCGTCGTCCGATCGGGGCGCCGCGCCTTCGACCGCGTCCCCGTCCGGGGGCGCGGAAGCCGCAGCCGCCGTGCCGACGACCCCCGAGCCGGGGAGGAACGCTGAACGCGCGACGCCTGACCCAGCCCGCCACGGTGCTGGCGGTCCTGTTGCTCGCCGCCGTCCTCGTCCGGCTCTGGCTCCTGCCCGGACGCTGGATCAATCCCGACGAGGGCGCCCACCTGATGGACGGCCTGCTCCTGCTGGAGGGCTTCGTCCCGGGGGTGGATTTCGTGTCCCGACAGCCGTTCTACGTGGCCGTGCTCGCCCTCTTCGTGGGTGTCCTGGGCACGAGCTACGAGCTGGTCCGATTGTATCCCGTGCTCGCCACGGTCGGAACGGGCCTCTTCGTCTACCTGATCGCCGCGCGCCTGCTGGACCGGCGCACGGCCCTGTTGGCGGCCGGCCTGTACCTGTTCCTGCCGTTCACCGTCCTGTTCGGGACGCACGTGAAGACGGAGCCGCTCGCGGCGGTCCTCGGCGCGGCGGCCCTCTACCTGATGCTGGTGGGGTTGGACGCGCGACGCTCCGGCGGCCAGCCGGCGGCGCCCCGACCGGCGGAGGGCGCGGAGGGCGTCGCCGCGCCGGCGCCCGGCGCCCGCCGAGGGCGTGCCTTCCTGGCGCTGGCGGGCGCCGGCGCCCTGATGGCGTTCGCCTACTACTCGCGTCAGTCCAGCCTCGCCGTCCTGGCGACCGCGCTGGTGGCGATCCCGGTCCTGGCCGTCCGCGACACCGCCCGCGACCGCGCGGGCGCGGGGGCGGCCGCCCGAGCGCGCGGAGCCGCGGCGGCGCTCGGAGCGCTGGCGCTCGGCTTCGCGCTCGTGTGCGTCGCCGTGATGGCGCTCTACACGCGCTGGATGCCGCCCTCCGCCGTCTTCCTCGCCGACCTGAATCCGGCGGTCTTCGTGTGGGAGAACGTGAGCGAGGTGCTGCCGCCCTACGAGGCGGAGGACGCCGGCGCGGCCGCGGCGCCGAACGCGGCCGAGCAGGGCCCCACGATCGACCGCCAGGACCAGCCCTGGAGCGTCACCGTCCGGAACGTCCGCCAGACGCTCCGGCTGAACTCGCTCCTCCTGCTGGGGGCGCTCCTCTCGCCGCTGGCGCTCCTGCGCGGCGCCGGGCGGCTGGCGCGGCCGCGCCGCGGCGGCGCGGAATCCGCCCTCGTCCTCTGGTCGTGGCTCGGCTTCCTGGCGCTCGCCTACGGGCTGTGGATCCTGAGGCGGGGCTTCTTCCCGGCGTATCTGGTGGACCTCCTCGCCCCGCTCGCCATCCTGACCGCCGCATCCGCGGTCGACGCGGCCGCGCGGCTCCGGGAGGCGGCGCCCGGCTGGCGGGACGTCGGACGCTTCGCGGTCCCCGTCGGCGCCTTCGTGGGCCTGCACCTGGCCCTCGGCCCGGCGGCCATCAACCGGCCGCTGTACTACGTGGCGGCCGTCCTGGCGCTCGGGGTGCTCTACCTCGGCGCCCCGCGGGGGCTGGCCCGGTGGGGGATCGTCACGCTCGCCGCCGCGGTGGCGGCCACCGGGGCGATCCTGGCCGCCCAGCAGGTGGGCGGCGCCGTGCGGCTGGCGCTCTACCTCGGCCTGCTCGGCGCGGCGCTCGGGGGCACCGCCTGGGCGGCCGGCGTGCGCCCGCGCCGGCCCGGCGGCCGGGTCGCCGGCCTGGTGCTGTCCGCGCTCCTGGTGGGGACGGCGGGCATGTGGCTCGGCGAGTCCCAGGAGAGGCTGGACCGACGGTTCGACGGGGTGTGGTCGCCGCAGGCGGTCGCCGAAGTGGCCGCCTTCCTGGACGTCGCGACGGAACCGGGGGACGAGGTCCTCTCCGGCGCCGTGATCTGGGAGTTCGAGGCCGGGCGCCGGCCCTTCATGATGATCTCGCACCCGCTGGGTCTGCGCGGCGGAGGACTCGCTTCCACCTCGCGGATCTGGGAGCGACTGTCGAGCCGGCCGCCCGCCGTCGCGGTCCTGGACGGCTACGCCGAGATGACCTACGGCCGTAGGGATCCCGCCATCATCGAATGGATCGAGGAGCGCTACGTCCTCCAGCGGGAGGTCGGGCCCGCTTACTACCCCGTCCGGATCTACGCCCATCCGTCCCTGGCCGCCGCCGCGAGCCTGCCGTAGAGCCCCTCGAGCTCCCCGACCAGCGTTCGAACGTCGTAGCGGGCCTCGATGTGCGTCCGCGCCGCGTGCCCCATGGGTCCCCACGTCTCCGGCGCCTCCAGCAGGGTGCCCAGCGCGCGCGCCAGCGCCTCTGCGTCGCGCTCCGGCACCAGGATCCCCGTGACCCCGTCCACCACCACTTCCGGGATGCCCGCGTGCCGCGTGCTCACCACCGGGAGCCCGCACGCCCCCGCCTCCATGAGGACGGTGGGCGTCCCCTCCTGGTCCCCGTCCCGCGCCGTGACGCTGGGAAGGAGGAAGAGGTCCGCGCGCTCGAGCGCCCGCCGGACCTCCGCGCGCTCGGCGCTGCCCCGGAAGCGGACCCGGTCGGCCACGCCGAGCGAGGCGGCGAGCGCCTCCAGCTCCGGGCGCAGCGGGCCGTCGCCGACCACCTCGTAGCGGACGGCCGCCTCCTCCGGGAGCGCCGCCACGGCACGGATCGCGTACTCCACCCCCTTCTTCTCCACCAGGCGGGCCACGGTGAGCAGCCGGACCGGCCGGCCTTCGAGGTCGGCCCCCCTCTCGCGGAACGGAAACTCCGAGGGGTCCACTCCGATGTGGTGCACGAGCACGCGCTCGGGGGGAAAGCCGAGCTCCGCGAGCCGGTCGGCCATCGGGCGGCTGAGCGCGGTCACCGCGTCCGCCGCCAGGCGCCCGCGGGCCCCCGCTCGGCCCCCATCGGCCAGAGGCCCGTACACGTCCTCGCCGCGGACCCGCGGGACGCGCCCGCAGTCCGCCCCGTAGAAGGAGACGAGGAAGGGCACCTCCCAGAGCAGGCGGGCGAAGCGGGAGCGCAGCCCGATGTCCCCGAAGTGGGCGTGGATCACGTCGAACCCGGAGCCGCCCCGCCGGAGCCGGACGAGGCGGCGGGCCAGCCCGAGCCGGCCGCCGAACCCCTCGGCCCGCCCGCGGCGTAGGTGCCGGAGCGCCCGCGGCGCCCGCAGCCCGAGGGCGGCCAGCCCGGCGAGGTCCGACAGGTGCGCGCCCGCCCGGTCCACCCCGTCCAGGTAGACCGTCCGGTCCCGGAGGCCGTACTCGGCCACCGGCCCGTGGACCGGCTCCTCCCGGGGCCGCTGCCAGGCGAAGACCGCCACCTCGTGGTCCCGGTCCAGCAGGCCCGTGACCTGGTCCAGGATGAAGGTCTCGGAAAGGGCCGGGAAGGCGCGGACGAAGAAGGCGACCCGCACGCGATCTCGAGCGCGGCGTCTCAGGGCCCGACCGCCGCCTCGGACCGGGCGCGTCGGAACTCCATCCGTGGCATGCACTGCGCGACGCCGAAGAAGCTCGGTCCCCCGCGAACCTGCAGGTACGCGCCCGGACCCGGGGCCACATCCGTCTGACTCGTGTGGTCGAAGACGAGCGACTCCAAGGCGTAGATCCCGGGCGCCACGTTCATGTGCACCTCCACTTCCAGGCTGAACGGCCCCGGGCGCGGGAGAGGCACTTCGCATCGGACGTTGTCCGTGGCGAAGACCATCTGGCCCGTCTCGCTCTTGCGGAGCCGGAAGGCGACGCAGAGCTGCCCCGGGTCCTCCTCGTGCAGCACGCCGTGGATCCGAAAGCGGACCGGATCCCCCGAGGCGATCTCGCCTTGCGTATCCACCTCCACCTTGCGCAGCTCGATCGGAACCTCGGCGTCGGGGGATCGCGTGGCGGCCTGCCCCTTCAGGTAGGCGGCGATGCAGTCGGTGGGAGTCCCACGGGCTACGACTTCTCCCCGATCCAGCAAGATGGCCTTGCTGCACAGCGAGGCGATCCGGTCGAGCTGGTGGGAGACGATGACCACCGGGATGTCCCGCCGCACGATCTCGCCCATGCGCTCGAACGCCTTCTTCTGGAAGGAGAAGTCGCCGACGGCGAGCACCTCGTCGATGATCATCACCTCGGGATCCAGGTGGGCGGCGATCGAGAAGCCGAGCCGGGCGTTCATCCCGCTCGAATACCGCTTCACCTGGGTGTCGATGAACTCAGCGATCCCGGCGAACTCGACGATCTGGTCGAACTTGCGGGCGATCTCCTCCTTCCGCATCCCCATGATCGCGCCCTGCAGGAAGATGTTCTCGCCGCCGGTGAGGTCGGGGTGGAAGCCGGCCGCCACCTCGATGAGCGCTCCGACGCGACCGCGCACGTGGCAGTAGCCGCGGTTCGGGCGGAGGATGCGCGTCAACACCTTCAGCACGGTCGACTTGCCGGCGCCGTTCGGCCCGATGATCCCGAGCGCCTCGCCCGGCCGCACCTCGAAGGAGACGTCGCGCAGGGCCCAGAAGTCCCCCTTCTCCAGCTCGTCCCGCTTCGGACCCCTGCCGACGAGCCGCTTGGCGACCGCCGGGATGAGGTCCCGCAGGCTGTCGTGCAGCTCCCCCTTGTGGAACTTCTTCCACACCCGGTCGAACACGACCGGCGCGCGCCCGTCCCGCTGCCCGGGGTGCGACGCCCCGCCCCTCACGCCTTCCCCCTCTCCGCGCCCGTCGCGATCAGCCCGAAGCATCGCATAATCACACGTACTCGGCGAAGATGAACTCGAGCCGATGGAAGAGCACGGAGCTCACCAGGAGGATGACCACCGACACCCCCGCGCTGTAGACCAGGTACCAGGGCGTCCATGTCCAGCTCCCGCCCCCTTCCGACGTCTCGACGAAGGGCGCGAGGAGGTTGTGCCCTTCGATCACCGACAGCCGCAGACCTTCCAGGATACCCGAGAGCGGGTTCAACATCATGATCTCGGCCCCGGTCGCGCCGAACATGACCGGCTCGAAGAACACCGGCGTGAAGAAGATGCCGAAGGTGAGCGCCACCTGCACGAGGTACTTGACGTCCCGGAAGAAGAGGTTCGCGCAGGCCAGGCCCAGACCGAGCGACACGGTGAAGAGGAAGAGCAGCAGCGCCAGCAGGGGCACCCAGACAAGCCCGAGGCTGAGCGTCACGCCCAGGAAGGGGAGCACGATGGCCAGGGCGACGGCGCCGATCGTGCTGTCGAACGCCTGCGCCACGCTCGCCGATACCGGGAGGACTTCCCGGGGAAAGTAGACCTTCCCGACCAGGACGACGTTGCCGACCAGGCTGTTCACCGAGAAGTTGAGCGCGCCCACGAAGAAGGACCACCCGAGCGCCTTCACGGCCATGCCGGTGATGTGGTCCACTTCCAGGGACGAGCCGGAGAGCCGCGCCATCGCGTAGCGCACCACGATCCCGGCCAGGACGATGACGATCGGCATCAGGATCGCCCAGCCGAAGCCCATCACGGCCTGCTTGTACCGGATCCGGATGTCGCGCCGGATCAACTGGTACAGGAGGTCTCGGTACGTCCAGAGGTCCCGAACGACCTCCCGGTACGTATCCAGGACCGAGGGCTTCCGCTCCTCGGGAAGCCCTTGGGAGCCGGGCTGGAGCGCCGGCCCCACCGTTTCCGCGTTCGCCACGTCGTCCCGATCCTCGTCTGGTTGGGTGCCCACCGCCGGTCGCCGGCCGCCACGGATTTTGCAAGAGGCGTGCGGGGAGCGCCACC
>CAZTGV010000075.1:0-10758 GCA_964613475.1 uncultured Gemmatimonadota bacterium | reverse complement strand
GGAGAAGGACGATCCCGGTGGCGATCAGGGCCCGACGCGCGAACTCTCGGTCGGTCATCGCGGCTTCCGGGTCGAGTGCGCCTCCGGCGGAGCCCCGGAGGCGGGCTCAGGAGGGACGGCTCAGAGCAACCAGATGAGGATGAGGATCAGGATGACGGCGATGACGATGGTGCTGACGCTGGCCCTCATGGCGACCTCCAGGGATGAGCGTTCTTCGGCTTCCGCCCGCCGCTCGTGCCAGAAGCGTGCCGTTCGCCCCCGGACCGCCCGCGAGTCCGCCGGCGGAAACGCGCCGCCCCCCGAAGACCGCGCGCCTTCGGGGGGCGGGAGGAAGGAAAATCCATGGTGGCGCGACGAGCCGCCCCGGAGGCCCGTCCGGCGCCGGGTCAGTCGGAGCCCGCCACCTTCACGATCTTGTTGTAGAGGCCCATCACCAGAAGCGACGGAGCCCACTGCCCGATGAAGTTGCTCAGCTGCCGCTTGCCGGCGATCTGGAGGACCAGCGAGGCCGCCATTGACCCGAACGCCGTCCAGAGGAAGGTGTCCGAGGGCAGCCGCGCGGTCCGCTGCTCGATCGCCTTCGCCGACCGGCCCTCCTGCGGGCTCTCCTCGCGCCCTGGGAAGCGCTCCTGCATGCTCTCGTGCGCGTGCTCGTTCATGTCCAGCTCCCGCCTTGTCCCGAGTTGCCGCCTGGCCCGTAAAGAGACCTTCGTCAAGGACATATGGCTGCAAGCCGTGGGCCATGGGACCCTCCGCTCAGTCCGCCTCCGTCGCCTCCGTCCGCCCCACGCGGACGGCCCCCGGCGAGGGACGGATCGGCTCGCCCCGACGGCGTGCCCAGACCTGGGTGAACTCGGCTCCGATGAGGAGGATGAGGGCGGAGTAGTAGACCCAGACCAGCACCAGGGCGAGCGAGCCGGCGGCCCCGAAGGCGCTTCCGGGGTCGCTCCGCCCGAGATAGAAGCCGATGGCGAACTTGCCGGCCACGAAGAGGACGGCGGTGACGATCGCCCCGACGCGAACGTCCCGCCACGCGACCTCGGCGTCCGGCATCACCTTGAAGATGGTGGCGAAGAGCGCCGAGATGACCGCGACGTTCACCAGGAGTCCGAGGCCGAGGAAGACGTACCGGCTGGCCATCCCCGGCAGGGTCGCGGCGAGCCGCTCCCCCAACGCGGCCAGCACGGTCGTGAGGACGAGGGAGACGAGCAGCAGGAAGGCGATCGCTCCGATCATGCCGAAGGAGAAGAGTCGCTTCAGCAGGAAGCCCCGGATCCCGCCTCCCTTGGGCCGTACGTCCCATGCGGTGTTGAGGGCGGACTGGAGCTGGATGAAGGCGCCGGTGGCCCCGAAGGCGAGCGCGAGCAGGCCGAGCGCCGTCGGCAGCAGGCCGCCGCCCTCGGGCCGCTCCGCCTCCCGCAGCATAGTCGCGATCTGCCGGCCTCCCTCGGGACCGATGAGCTCGCCCGCCTGCGACACGATCGCGCGCCGCGCCTCCTCCGGCTGGACGAAGGCGGCGGTGAGGAGCGTCAGCAAGATGAGGAGCGGCGGCAGCGAGAAGACCGTGTAGTAGGCGATCGCCGCCGCGAGGCGGGGACAGTCGTCCCGCCCGAACTCGGACACCGTCTCCTTGAGGACCGCCCACGGCCCCATGCGCGCGGGCGTCATCGCTCGTGGCCGCCGTCCCCGCCCGACCCGGCATCCGGCGAGGGCGGGACCGCGCCTTCGCCCTGGAAGCCGGCCCCCTCCTCGTCGGGGTCGGCGCCGATCTGGTAGAGGACGTCCGCCGCCGTCTCGAAGCCGGTCCGGGTGGTCAGGGTCCAGGCCGCCCCGAGCGCGAGGAGCAGTCCCGCGGGGAGCGCGAGGACGAGCCCGGGGACCCTCGCGGCCTCCGGCGGCCTCCGGCGGGCGGCTCGACGGCTGGACATCTCGAAGCGCACGCTTCCGTTCACGGCAAGAATCCTTCCCGGCCGCCGCGGCCGGGCACGGCCATTGCGCCCGTCCGTCTTCCGGTCGAGAGCCGTCGGATGCCGCGGCGAGCCGGCTCCGAGAGGCGCCGCGCTTCGCGGCGGAAGAACGCGGAAGCAGCAAGGACATCGCGCAGCGCGCGCCGGGTTGGAGAGTGCCGTGGCAGCACAGAGCGTGGCGGTGAAGGGAAGTCGGCGCGCCCCGCCGCGCCCGCTCGGGGTGTTCGCCCGCGACGGGGACGTCTCGGCCCCCGCACGCGGCTTCTTCGCCTACGCGGTCGGCGACCGGATCGGCCCCGACCTCACCGTTCTCGGCCACCTGGCCACCGGCCGTCGAGGCCACCTGTACCAGGTCTGGAGCGCCTCGGAGTGGAACGGCTTCACCTGCAAGGTGCTGGCGCGGAACCGACGGAAGAGCCGGCGCGACCGCGCGGCGCTGCGCCGGGAAGGGCAGGTGCTCCGCGCCGCGCACCATCCCAACATCGTCCGCCTGTACGGAGAGGGCGAGCACGAGGGGCTGCCGTACCTCGTCCTGGAGTATCTGGAGGGGCCGACCCTGGCGGCGGTGCTCGAAGACAGACCCGGCCGCCGGCTGGACGCCGGAGAGGCGGTGCGCGCCGCGATCCACCTGGGCGCGGCGCTGGACCACCTTCACCGCCGGGGCTGGTTGCACCTGGACGTGAAGCCGGGGAACCTGCTCCTGCGAGGCGGCGTCCCGGTGCTGGTGGACCTGGACAGCGCGCGCCGCGTCGGCGCGGGGACCCCGGCGCGCCGCATCGGGACGGGTCCGTACATGGCGCCCGAGCAGGTGGAGCGGCTCCCTCTAGGCCCCGCCGCGGACGTCTACGGGCTCGGAGCGCTCCTGTACGAGCTGCTCACCGGCCGGTGGCCCTTCGAGGAGGCGTACGAGGAGGCCGGGTCGCGCAGCGAGGCGGTGTACCCGCAGGCGCACGGCGAGCCGCCGCCCGGCGCGCGGCGCTTCGTGGCGGACGTGCCGACGTCGCTGGAGGCGATCGTGCGCCGCTGCCTGGCGCCGCGTCCGGCCGACCGCTTCGAGGGCATGCCGCCGCTCCTCCGGGCGCTGCACGCCGAGCTTTCGCAGCCGGCGGCGCTGTGGCCGCCCGGCGTCCGCCCCGCCTGGGGCGCGGAAGTGGGACCGTCGACGGGAAACCGCGAGGCGCCGGCGCGGTCGGCGGAGGCCGGCTGAGGGGCTCGCGGCATCGTCGCCGCGAGGCTCGGGAGATTAGATTGCCGAGGCCCCGCCCGGGACCCGGGAAGGAGGCGCCATGCCCCTGGACGCCTATCGAGGCAAGCGCGACTTCCAGCGCACCCCCGAGCCCCGGGGGGCGGCCGAATCCACCTCGCCCGGGCCCGAGGGCCGCCGGTTCGTCGTCCAGAAGCACGCGGCCACCCGGCTCCACTACGACTTCCGCCTCGAGCTCGACGGCGTCCTGGTGAGCTGGGCGGTCCCCAAGGGGCCGAGCCTCGACCCGTCGGACCGTCGCCTCGCCATGCGCACCGAGGACCACCCGTTGGACTACCGCGACTTCGAAGGCGTCATTCCCGAGAGCGAGTACGGCGGCGGCACGGTCCTGGTCTGGGACCGCGGCTACTGGATCCCCGAGCACGACGACCCGGCGGCCGCCCTGGCGGCGGGCCGCCTCGACTTCCGGCTGGAGGGCGAGAAGCTCCGCGGCCGCTGGCGCCTCGTCCGCATGGCCCCGCGCGAGGGCGAGGGCGAGGGCTGGCTGCTGATCAAGCGGTCCGACGGCGCAGCCGAGCGCGACGGGGCGTCGATCGTGGAGGCGCGCCCGCGCAGCGTGCTCAGCGGCCGGGACCTGGAGGCCGTCGCCGCGGCCGGCGACCGGGTCTGGCATTCGGACGGCGGCGAGGCGCCGGCTTCCGAAGCGGGAGGCGGCGGGGAGGACAAGCCCGGTGGAGAAGGCGGCGCCCGCCCGGACCCGCCGGGGGATCCGTCGGACGTGCCGGGTGCCCGGCGCGGGCCGCTTCCCGAGGACCCGCGCCCGGCGCTCGCGACCCTCGTCTCGGAGCCGCCCGAGGGGGAGGGTTGGCTGCACGAGATCAAGCTGGACGGCTACCGCCTCCTCGGCCGCATCGAGGAGGGACGCGCTCGGCTCCTCACGCGGGGCGGTAACGACTGGACCGACCGCTTCCCGGGCATCGCCGAGGCGGCGGCGGCCCTCCCGTGCCGCGACGCGCTGCTGGACGGGGAGGCGGTCGTGCTGGACCGGAAGGGGATCTCCGACTTCCAGGCGCTCCAGAACGCGATCGGCGAGCGCCCGGAGGCGATCGTCTTCTTCGCCTTCGACCTGCTCCACCTGGACGGCTGGGACCTCACGGCGGCGCCGCTCCGGGCGCGGAAGGACGCGCTGCGGCTCCTCCTGGCCGCGGCCGGGGCGGACGGCCCGCTCCTCTACGGCGACCACGTGGACGACTCGGGCGCGCGCTTCTACCGCGAGGCGTGCCGGATGGGGGTCGAGGGGATCGTGTGCAAGCGGGCCGACGCGCCGTACCGCCCGCGCCGCACCCGCGACTGGCTGAAGGCCAAGTGCCTACGGCGCCAGGAGTTCGTGATCGTGGGGTTCACCGAGCCCGCCGGCTCTCGGGTGGGGCTCGGGGCCCTCCTGCTCGGCGTGCACGAGGACGGCGACGGCGGGCTGGTGGGAGCCGGAAAGGTCGGGACGGGCTTCACGGAGAAGCGGCTCCGGTCGCTGCGCGCGCGGCTGGAGCCGCTGGAGCGGAGCGAGCCGCCGATCATTGACCCGCCCCGCGGCGCCAAGGCCCGCGGCGTCCACTGGGTGGAGCCCGCGCTGGTGGCGGAGGTGGACTTCGCCGAATGGACGGCCGACGGTTCGGTCCGGCACGCCGCCTTCCGCGGCCTGCGTGAGGACAAGGACCCGGCCGAGGTGGTGCGAGAACGGCCGGAGCGGGCCGCGGGCGGCCCGGGCGAGCCGGCCGACGAGGACGGCCAGGCCGGCGGCGGCCGGGGCGCCCGCAGCGAGGCCGGGAGCGGCCGAAGCGGCCGCGGCCCGGCCGGACCGTCGCGGGTCGCCGGGGTGCGGCTCACCAACCCGGGCCGCGTTCTGTGGCCCGACCAGGGCGTCACGAAGCGGGAGCTGGCCGAGTACTACGCGGGGATCGCCGATCACGTCCTGCCCCACCTGATGGACCGGCCGCTCACCCTGCTCCGCTGCCCCTCCGGCCGTCACGAAGACTGCTTCTTCCAGAAGCACGCGAACCGCACCGTGTCGGAGACGATCCCGCGGGTACGGATCGAGGAGGACCGGGAGGAGCCGTACATGTACGTGGACGGGTTGCCGGCGCTGCTGTCGCTCGTCCAGCTCGGCGTGCTGGAGCTGCACGTGTGGGGCAGCCGGGTCGACCGGCTGGACCGGCCGGACCGCCTCGTGTTCGACCTGGACCCGGGCCGCGGCACCGGATGGCCGGAGGTGGCCGCCGCCGCGCACGCCGTCCGCGACCGGCTGGCGGAGCTCGGCCTGCGCTCCTTCCTGAAATCGACCGGCGGAAAGGGGCTCCACGTGGTGGTCCCGATCGTCCGCCGCAGCGACTGGAACGAGGCGAAGGGCTTCGCGCACGCGGTGGCGCGGGAGTTCGCCCGTCGGGAGCCGGACCGCTACACGGCGAAGCTCCCGAAAGCCGCCCGCGAGGGTCGGGTGTTCATCGACTACCTGCGGAACGGCTGGAACGCCACGGCGATCGCCCCCTACTCGGCCCGGGCGCGTGCCGGCGCCCCGGTCGCCGCCCCCCTCGCCTGGGAGGAGCTGGAGGCGGCCGAGGCGAGCGGGGAGGCGCCCCGCTTCACGATCCGAGACCTGCCCGCGCGGGTGGCCGCCCAGGACCGGGATCCGTGGGCCGAGATGGAAGGGCTCCGCCAGTCGATCACCGTCGCCATGCGGCGCGAGGTAGGCGCCGGGGAGGGGCGCTGACCCCGCGACGGAACCGCGGTCCGCAACGGGAGGCGGGGGAGCGCCCCGCCGCCGGGCGGCGAGGCGGCCCGCCCGACGCGCGGCGCGGACGAGCTGGCGCGCGGGCGCACGGGCGCGTTCGTCGAGGCCGCGCCCTACGCCCCGGACGCGACCCGCGGCGGAGCGCAGCGGGGGCCCGGACCCGACGCCGCGCCTTCCGCCGGGCCTCGGCGCTCGCGGTGGCGATCACCGGCATCGCCCTGGTCCTCTGGGGGATGCCGGGGGACGCGGGCGCGATCCCCGACCCGACCGTGGCCCCGAACGCCGCCGCGACCGCGACCGCGCCCGCCGCCGGCGCGCAGGCGGGCGTGCCGGAGGCGACCCAGGAGGCGACAGGACCGATCCGGGAGCTGGTCGGGCAGTTCTCGGCCATGCTCCCCCGGCTCGCCGTCGCGGTCGGGCTCCTGCTCCTCGCCTGGCTGCTCGTCCGCCTCGCACGGCCGGTCTTCCGCCGACTGCTGGCCGGGTGGCACCGCGCGGAAGCGGCGCGGGCCGTGCTGGCCGTCGGCGTGTGGCTGGTGGCCATCGCGGCCGCCTTCTCGGTCCTGGCGGGCGATGCCCGGGCGCTGGTCGGCTCGCTCGGCCTGTTCGGACTGGCGCTCTCCTGGGCGCTCCAGACGCCGATCGAGAGCTTCACGGGGTGGCTGCTGAACTCCTTCAAGGGCTACTACCGGGTGGGCGACCGCATCGGGGTGGGCGAGCTGCACGGGGACGTATTCCGGATCGACGTGCTGACCACGACGGTGTGGGAGACGGGCGCGCCGGAGTCCCAGGCGCCGGGCGCCCAGTCGGGCGCGCTCGTGACCTTCCCGAACCTGGAGATCCTGCGCTCCAACATCGTCAACTACACGCTGGACTTTCCCTACGTGTGGAACGAGACGACGATCGGCGTCTCCGACGACTCCGACCTCCGCTACGCGATGGACGTGATCCGGGAGGTGGCGCGGCGGACGGTGGGCGAGGAGATGGCGGGCCCGGCCGGGCACTACCGGGCGCTCCTGGAGCGCGCCGGGCTCGGCGCCGGCGTCTCGGCGGAGCCGCAGGTCTTCGCCTCGCCGGCGGGCTCCTATACGAACGTAACCGTCCGCTACCTCGTCCCCGCCCGCGGGCGCCGCCGCTGGGGCACGGAGCTCCTGCTGGCGCTGGACGGGGAGCTCGGACGGCCCGAGCACCGGGGGCGGATCGCGGCCGGTTATCCGCGCCGGGAAGTGGCGCTCCGCCGCTCGCCCGCCGGTCCTCCGGAGGAAGAGGGGCCACCGCCCTGAGGCGGCCCCGCAGGCGCGAACCGGGAGCCGTCCAACGGCCGGCCCGGCGCGGACCGGGCTGCTAGGTCGTGGCGACCGCCTCCCTGGCCTTGCCCTCCCCCGCCTCTCCGTCCCCGCCCGTTCCTTTCACCGCCTGCCCGTCCCGCGCCCAGTCCTCGAACCGGCCGCTCACGTAGCGCACCGAGCGTCCCTGTCGGGCGAGCCAGGACGCGGCCACGGCCGAGCGGGCGCCGGTCGCGCAGTGCACGAGCAGGGGCCCCTCCTTCGGCAGCGCGGCCACCGTCTCGGGAAGCCGCGTGTACGAGGCGTTCACCGCGTCCGGCACGTGCCCCGCCTCGAACTCGGAGGCGAACCGGACGTCCAGGACCGTGCCGCCGTCGGCCGCCTCGCGCTCCATCCCCTCGAAGTCCACCTCGGGGATGGTGGCCGCCGCCCCGCCTTCCATGAAGTGGCGGGCGAGCGTCTTCGGCTCCGCCCAGCCCACGACCCGGTCGTAGCCGATCCGCACCAGCTCGCGCACGGCCTCCTCCAGCTCGCCCTCCTCCACGATGAGGTGGAGCGGGGTCGCCTCGTCGACCACCATCGAGCCGACGGCGGTCGGGAAGGCGCGGGTGAGCGGCGCGTACAGGCTGCCCGGGAGGTGCCGTAGCATGAAGTCCGAGCGGCTGGCGCGCGTGTCGATCACCAGCTCGTCCTCGCGCCCGGCCAGCTCGGCCAGCTCGCGGCCCGAGAGCTTGCGGGGCGACGGGAGCGCCCCCAGGATCGGCGGCCCCTCCCGGTTCTGCCGCTTCATGCGGGCGAAGTAGAGCGGGGGCTCCGGCTGCCCCGACAGGATGTAGTCGACGAAGGCGTCCTCGCCGCGCCGCGCCGCCGCCACCGCGGGGTTGAAGCGCTTCTCGTAGCCGACCGTCGTCTCGGGCACGGCGCCCAGCGCCTTCCCGCAGGCGGAGCCCGCCCCGTGCCCCGGCCACACCTGCAGCCAGTCCGGAAGCTCCAGGAACCGCAGCACCGAGCCGTGGAGGCGGCGGGCCGAGGGCTCCATCTGCCCGGCGTGCTTCGCGGCGCTCTCCAGCAGGTCCGGCCGCCCCAGGTCGCCGACGAACACGAAGTCACCGGTGGCCACGCCCATCGGCTCGTCCGCCCCGCCGCCGCGGTCCGTGATGGCGAAGACGATGTGCTCGGGGGTGTGACCCGGCGTGTGCAGGACCCGCAGCTCGATCCGGCCGAGCCGGAAGGTGTCGCCGTCCTTCAGGAAGACGTGGTCGCAGCCGTCCCGCTCCGGCCACGTGTAGCGCCAGTCGGGACCGCCCTCGCCGGAGAGGTAGACCCGAACGCCGAACCGGTGCGCGAGCTCGCGGACGCCGGAGAGGAAGTCGGCGTGGATGTGGGTCTCCGCCGCCGCCGTGAGGCGCAACCCCTCCTCCTCCGCGAGGGCCACGTACCGGTCCACGTCGCGCTGCGGGTCGATGACCAGCGCCTCGCCGGTGCGTGGACAGCCGACCAGGTAGGCGTACTGGGCCAGCCTCTCGTCGAACACCTGTCGAAACCACATCGGGCCCTCCTCGGTCGGGAGTCCGCCGGGCGGGGGCGACCGCGGCGGATCAGGAGTCAGTCAGTAATGAGGCAATCTGGGACGAAGCCAGCCGTACGCCCACGTGCCCGCCAGGGCGGCGAGGAGCGCCGGCGCGTACGCCCAGATGCCGTTTCCGATCAACGCGTAGATCGGGCCGGGGCAGGCGCCGAGGAGCGCCCAACCGAGCCCGAAGATCGATCCGCCGATCCAATACCGGTAGTTCCGCCCTCGGAACTCCTTGCGCGCGATGATGATCGGACGTCCGCCCGCGCTCTTCGCGCCCAGCCGTCGGATCAGCGCGACCCCCGCGGCCGCCACCGCCACGGCCGAGAAGAGGATCCCGTACATGTGGAAGGACTGGAAGCGGAACATCTCCTGGATCCGGAACCAGGAGATCGCCTCCGACTTGGTCAGCACGAAGCCGAAGGCGACCCCGGCCGCCAGGTAGAAGAGCAGGCCGGCCGCCGCGCGGCGCGGGCGCTCGGCGGCCATGGGCGTCGGAGCCGGACGGGGCGCCGTCGCGCGCGCCATCAGAAGAGGAGCGGGAAGAGCAGGTGGGTGGCGACCAGCCCCCCCGCGAAGAACCCGATCACGGCGAGCAGCGACGCGGGCTGCCAGGTCGCCAGGCCGGTGATCCCGTGCCCCGATGTGCAGCCGCCCGCGTAGCGGGTCCCGAAGCCGACCAGGAAGCCGCCCACGATCACCGCCAGCGCGCCGGAGAGGGTGCCGAGGGCGGAGAGGCTGAACAGCTCGGCCGGCGCCAGGCCGGCCGCTGCGGCGATCCCGAGCCCTTCCAGGTCGGCCCGGGTGGCGGCGGCGATGTCGACCACGTACGGCTCGGGAGGCGCCAGGAGCGTGGAGGCGAGCACCCCGCCCAGGAAGATCCCGGCGACGAAGGCGAGCCGCCACGCGCCCTCCCGCCAATCGTACCCTCGGAAGTAGTCGACCCGGCCCGGCAGGGTGGCCGCGCAGAGCTGGCGGAAGCTGGTGGAGATGCCGAACGCGCGACCCCCGGCCAGGAAGAGCAGCGGCACGGTGAGCCCGATCAGCGGTCCGGCCACGTACCAGGGCCAGGGGCGCGAGAGCAGCGCGATCACGTCGGGCATGCGGTCCTCCGGCACGAGACCTGTCGTGGTTCCTTGATGGGCCGGCGGCCCCGGCGAGCGCAAGGGCACCCTCCTTGCCGGGCCGGCCTGGGCCGGCGCAGCTTGGTCGTCCATGGACGAGGAGCTGAAGGAGTTCGAGCGCGAGTTCGGCGGCGGCGGTTCCCGCAAGCCGGAGGCCCGCGACGCCTCCGGGCGCCGCCGTCGGCCGTGGCTTCCCTTCGTGAGCGGTCTCCTGCTCGGGATCGCGGCCGCGCTGGTCCTGCCGCCGCTCCTCCGGCCCTACATGCCCTCGCTCCTGCGGGACGACTCGGAGGTGGCCGGGCTGGTGGTCGCGGAGCAGCGCGAGGAGGACCGGCTCCTCCTCACCGTGCGCACCGACCGCGGCGCCATCCTCGCCACCTTCGACCGCCGCGTGGCGGAGATCGAGCTGCTGGTGTCGCGCGGCGACACGGTCGTGCTCGGCCTGGGTGAGGTGCGGCCCTTCGTCGAGAACCCGGAGCTGCGGGCCGTGCGGAAGGCCGAGGAGGACGCGGCGCCCGCCCGGGAGCGCCCCGCGCCGGAGGAGGCGACCCCGGAGGAGGCGGCCCCGGCGGAACCCGCCGGCGAGGTGCCGGCGGAGGGCGGGGAGGAGGCGCCGCCCCCCACCGCGCCCGAGGACACGGCGGGCTCTTTTAGAACCTAGCTCCTAGAGCCTAGCTCACCGGCAGGCGCACCAGGAAGGCGGTCCCGCCGCCGGGCGCGCTCCGCACCGAGATGTCGCCCCCGTGGGCCTCGGTGATCTGTCGGGCGATCGCCAGCCCGAGTCCGCTCCCGTTGCCGCTCCTCCCGTTCGTCCCGCGG
>CAZTGV010000074.1:4794-10818 GCA_964613475.1 uncultured Gemmatimonadota bacterium | reverse complement strand
CGCCGGGGCTGCGCTTCGAGAGCATCCGCTTCACCCGGACCGACTACGCGACCGATGACCCCGCCCGCACGGCCCCGACCGGCGTGCGGGAGAACGGGGTGGAGGTGTGGATCCCGGGCATCGGGGTGAGCCGCCGGGTGAGCCCGCGCGTCTCGCTGTTCGGCGGCGTCCACAAGGGCTTCGGGCCGCCGGGCCCGGGCGCCGACGAGGAGACCCGCTCCGAGTCGAGCTGGAATTACGAGCTGGGCGCCCGCTGGCGGGATGTCGGGGTCGAGGTGCAGGCGGTCGGCTTCTTCAGCGACTACGACAACATCCTCGGCCGGGCCACCCTGGCCACCGGCGAGAGCGGGGTCGGCGACCTGTTCAACGGCGGCGCGGTGGAGGTGCAGGGGCTCGAGCTGTCGGCCGACGTCGACCCGCTCGCCCGCCGCGGCGAGGCGCTGGGGCTGCCGCTCCGCGTGGCGTACACATGGACGGACGCCCGCTTCCGGAGCTCCTTCGAGAGCGGCTTCGGGCCGTGGGGGACGGTGGAATCGGGCGACGAGCTGCCCTACCTGCCCGAGCACCAGCTCTTCCTGGCGGCGGGCCTGCGCGGCCACGGCTGGCGGGTGGACGCGAGCGCGACGGTGTCGGACGCCATGCGCACGGTGGCCGGCAGCGGGCCGATCCCGCCGGGGCAGGGGACCGACGCCTTCGCGGTGCTCGGCCTCTCCGGCGAGGCGGAGCTGTCCCCGGGGGTCACGGCGTTCGCCGGCGTGCGCAACCTGCTGGACGAGACCTACGTGGCGGCCCGCCGCCCGGCCGGGCTGCGGCCCGGCCTCCCGCGGACCTTCCTGGCGGGGGTTCGGCTGGCGCGGTGAGGGTCCGGACGGCGGTCCTGGCGGGCGTCCTCGTCGCGGCGGGGCCTCCGGCCGCCGGGGCGGGGCAGGAGGTGGCCGGGGTGGGGCCGCAGGCTACAGGCGCTGGGTCGCAGGCCGCCGGGGCGGGGCAGCAGGTCGCGGCCGCCGTCCCGGCGGAGCTCATCCTGACCGGCGCGCGGGTGTGGACGGGCGAGCGGTCCGCGCCCCGGGCCGAGGCGGTGGCGATCCGCGGCGACCGGATTCTCGCCGTCGGCTCCGCCGCGGAGGTGGCACGGCACCGGGGCGCGGAGACCGAGGTCCTGGAGCTCCCCGGCCGCTTCATCGCGCCCGGCTTCATCGACAACCACACCCACTTCGAACGGGCCGGCGAGCTCCTGCTCGGGGTGAACCTGCTGGACGTCTCGGACGAGACGGGTCTGGCGGCCCGCGTCCGTGAGGCGCACGAGCGGCTGCCGGCCGGCGCCTGGATGGTGGGCGGCGACTGGGGCGCCTACGAGGACTGGGCGCTCGGCTCGGCCGGCGGGCCGCACGACGCGGCCGTGGAAGCGGGCGAGGCTCCGGAGGCGGGGGCGGCGCCAATCCCGTTCCGGCCCCGCCGGGCCACGGTCGACTCGGTCGCGCCGGACCGGTCCGTCCTCCTTTCCCGCTGGGACCGCTCCGAGTGGCTGGCGAACGGGGCCGCGCTGGAAGCGGCCCGGGTCGACTGCGCCTGGGACGGGGTGGAGTGCGAGGACGGCCGCCCCACCGGCCGCCTGTCGCCGGAGGCGGCCGCCCGGGTCCGGGAGGCGATCCCCCCCAAGGCGCTGGAGCAGCGGCTCGCCGAGTCCCGGGCCGCCCTGGCGCGGCTGCGCGAGCACGGCGTCACCACGATCCACGACAACACCTCGGCCGCCCAGCTCCGTGCCTTCCAGGCGCTCCGCGACCGCGGCGAACTCACGGTGCGGGTCTACGCGCGCCCCACCCTGGACCGCTGGGAGGCCCTGGCGGCGGTCGGCATCCGGCACGGCTTCGGCGGCGAATGGATCCGGATCGGTGGACTCAAGGGGTTCGTGGACGGGATCATGGGGAACTCGAGCGCCCGCTTCTACGAGCCCTACCTGACCACGGGCGAGCGCGGGTCCTGGCGCGACATGATGCGGCCGGAGGGGAATATGCGCCGCCTGCTGCTCGGGGCCGACTCGGCCGGCCACTGGCCGCAGGTCCACGCGATCGGAGACGAGGCGATCGACACCCTGCTCGACCTGTTCGAGGAGGTGATGGCGGCGAACGGCCCGCGGGAGCGGCGCTTCCGGGTCATCCACGCCCAGGTGCTGCGCGGGCCCGAGGTGGCCGAGCGGATGGCGCGCCTCGGCGTGATCGCGGAGGTGCAGCCCTACCACGCGATCGACGACATGCGCTGGATGGAGGAGCGGATCGGCGAGCGCGCCCGCTGGGCCTACGCCTTCCGCACCCTCCGCGACGCGGGCGTGACGCTCTCCTTCGGCAGCGACTGGCCGGGGACCAACGCCTCCTGGTATCCGGCCAGCGCGATCCTCGGCATCTACGCCGCGGTGACCCGCCAGACCCTGGACGGCGAGCCGCCCGGCGGCTGGTTCCCGGAGGAGCGGGTGGACCTGGAGACGGCGCTCCGCGCCTACACGGTCCACAACGCCTGGGCGGCCGGCGAGGAGGCGATCAAGGGGAGCCTGGCGCCCGGCAAGCTGGCCGATCTGGTCGTCCTCGACCGGGACCCGTTCGAGCTCCGGCCCGAGGCGCTCAAGAAGCTGGAGGTGCGGCTGACGGTGGTCGGCGGCGAGGTCGTCCACCGCGCGGATCCCTGAGGCGCCGGCGGGTCGCCCAGAACGACCGGCGCGCCGCTCGGGGGGGGTTCTCGAGAGCGCCGTCCCGCCGCTCGGGGGGCGTCCCGCCGCTCCCACTCTCCGCCCGTTCCGTATGGCGGTTCCGCTACAAAATCCTTGACATCGGCGGCCGCGGGGGGTGCCGTGCGCAAGGCCTAAATCGTGAAGGCTCAGCCCTTTCCGGTCTGCTTTCGCGATGCGGGTACGGCCTTTGCGCTCACCTGTCCGCGGGTTCCATGCGTCTGTGCGTGATGAAGTCCCAGGGTGGATCCCGAACTGCCGAATCGGTCCGTGGCGCTTGCGCCCGGCCGCTGGGAGCGCAGGCGCATGGAACTCTTTTTTTGCTTTCCTGCACGACGCCTTTCCGCGCGTCGTTCGCTCGGGGCCGGCGGCCTGGACTAGCCCCGAAGCCGCCTCACGCCTCTTCGACCTCCTCCATCCGCTGCACCTCGCCGCTCCCCAGCAGCACGAGCGCGCCGGGGTCCAGGGGCTCGAGCGCGCCGCGCTCGGCGCTCACCACCACCCGATTCCCGCCGAGCCCCTTCGCCGCGTAGAGCGCGCGGTCCGCCGCGTCCAGCAGCTCCTTCGGGGTCGTCATCCCGGGATCGAACACGGCGACCCCGGCGCTGACGGTCGTGTCGCCGTGCCACTCCCGCCGGCTCGGCCGTCCCGTCTCCACCGCGCGGCGCACCCGCTCGGCGAAGGTCCGCGCCCCGCGCAGGTCCTCGCCCGGCAGGAGCGACAGGAACTCGTCCCCGGCCAGACGGCCGCTCAGGTCCTCGGCCCGCGTGTTGTGACCCAGGATCCGAGCCACCAGCTGGAGGACCTCGTCCCCCGCCGAATGGCCCCGCTCGTCGTTGAAGTTCTTGAAGCCGTCGATGTCGAACAGGACGACCGACAGCCGGTTGCCCCGCTGCGCCGCCGCGAACTCCTTCCACAGGAACATGTCCAGGATGCGGCGGTTCGGGAGGCTGGTGAGCGCGTCGGCGTACGCGAGGCGCAGGGCGTCGTTCGTGCGGCGGTGGAGGGTTTCGGCGATGGCCCCCGCGCCGAGGCTGACGATGATCAGGACCACGATCACCGCGCCGACGATCCACCAGCGGATCGCCCGATCGATGAGGAGCGATCCGCCCACCTCGACCCCGATCAGGAGGACCATGCCGGCGGCCAGCGCCAGGGCGGCGCCCTCCCAACCCTTGTAATAGGCGAGCAGGAACGGGGGGACGAGCGCGAGCAGCCAGAGCAGCGACGAGTAGTCCGGGACGGCGGACGGCCAGACGAAGTTCACCAGCCCGGCGATCGCCAGGGCCAGCACGCTGATGAGCAGCACGCTCACAGGCACGGTCCGCTCGGCCGAGCCCGGCCGCCTTCCGGCGATGTCGTGCATGGTCACCCGGCGTCTCTCCCTGAAGCGCAGGCCGTCGGGCCGCTCGGGCGCGAGGCGCGGGCCTGGCGCATCCCGGCCCCGAACGCCAACAATTTCGGGGAAGCGCGCTCCCGTCAAGCGGGGACGCGAACGGACGGCCCTGCCCGGCCGTGGTGAAACGCCTCGGGGGGGGCGCGGGTTATATTGCCGGGGTCGGTGCCGGGGCCGGACGCGCGATCCGTTGATCCGTGGGCGCCGGAGCCGAGATGGATGATGCGCCGGGGCCGGACGCGCGGATCACCGCGGGGCGCCGGGAACGCGAGCGCGATGGAGGACAGGTGAGCGGAACAAGCCGGAAGCGCTGGGCGTGGCTCGCGGTCGGCCTGGCCCTGCTGGCGGTCGGCGCCGGCGCGGGTTTCGTGCTGACCGGCGGTGCCGGGCTCCTCGCCAGCGGCGGCTCGGACGCGGGCGGCGGCGTGTGGCTCGAGATCCCGGCCTCCGACGTGGCGTTCGAGACGCTCGAGGGCTCGCCCGTCTCCATCCGCGATCATGCGGGCGAGGTCGTCCTGCTGAACTTCTGGGGCACCTGGTGCCCGCCCTGCCGCTACGAGATCCCCGAGCTGATCGAGCTCCAGGAGGCGGTGGAGGGTCGGGGGGGCACGGTGATCGGCGTGGCCGTGGATTCCGGACGTCCCGACGAGATCCGCTCCTTCGCCGAGGAGTTCGGGGTCAACTACCCGATCTGGATCGCCGGCGCGCGGAAGGCGCTGACGCACTACGACGCGGTCGGCTACCCGTTCACGGTGCTCATCGACCGGGAGGGCGTGATCCGGAAGCAGTACCTCGGCCCCCAGTCGGTCGAGACGCTGCTCTCGGACATGGAGGCATTCCTGTAGGGCGGTAGGCCTGTAGGCCTGTAGGGCTCCTGGGGCCTCAGCCGTCCCGCGGCGCGGGTCCTCGCGGCAGCGCCAGCTCCAGCCCTCCGTAGACCTCGATCCCGGGCGCCGGCTCGAAGTACGCGGCGCCGAAGGCGTTCGGCACGACCGAGCCGTTGTACCGCTCGTCGAACAGGTTGTCCACGCCGAGGAACGGCCGCACGGAGCCTCCCGCCGCCCCCTCCAGCCCCAGCCGCAGGTCCACCACCCGGTGAGCCGGGTTGCGCGCCGTGTTCGCGTCGTCGACCGCGTAGGCGTCCACCCAGCGGAGCCGCGCTTCGCTGGTCAGCCCGAAGGGCGCCCGGTGCGCGAGCGACACGGCCAGCGCGTGGCCCGGGACCCCCGGCTCCTCGTTCCCGGAGTAGTCCGCCTCGTCCGTGCGGAAGCGGACGAAGCGGGCGCGGTGGAGCGTGTAGGCGAGGTCCGCCCGCCAGGCGATCGCCGGACGCCAGGTGGCCGAGACCTCGATCCCGGATCGGCGGACCCGCCCGGCGTTGCGGAAGAAGACCTCGCCCGTGGTCCCCTCGAAGGGGACGAGCGCGTCCCGCACCTCGGCGCGGAAGGCGGAGAGCGCGTAGCCGAGCCGCGCGCCCGGGATGGCGCCGCGCGCGCCGGCCTCCACCGCCACCGTCTTCTCCGGGCCGAGGTCGGGGTGGAAGCCGCCCCCGCCGTCGGGCCGGTTGGAGAGCTCGCTCGTCGTCGGGGTCTGGAAGCCGGTGGTCAGGTGGCCGAACAGGTGCACGTCCGGCCCCGGCGACCAGGTGAGCCCGACCATCGGGCTGAGCCGCCGAAAGGTGCGGGCGCCGGAGGCGTCCTCGGGCACCCGCAGCCGATCCCGCGCCCGGAACCGGTAGGTGTCGAAGCGCCCCGCCACCGTGAGGGTCCAGGCCGGATCCAGCTCCGCCTCGAGCTGGACGAAGGGGGCGAGGCCGAGGACGCGCTCGGCCTGGTCGAGCAGGCGCTCGCCCTCGCGGGTGCGGGATGGATCTTCACCGCCTCCGCCTCCGGCTTCGGCGCCTCCGGCT
>CAZTGV010000074.1:1531-4694 GCA_964613475.1 uncultured Gemmatimonadota bacterium | reverse complement strand
GCCTCCGGCTGCGGTTCCTCCGGTTTCTGCGCCGCCGGCGGGCGCCTCGGGGATCCCGAGGTTCTCCCGCTCCACCCGGTCGTCCCACTGCGCCTCGAGGTCCAGCCCCGCCTCCCAGCGGAGCGGCAGGCCGGCCAGCCGCGCGGCGCCCCACAGCTCGCCCCGGAGCCCGCCGGACCAGCGGCCGAGGTCGATCACGGTCCCCGGGATCGGGTTCCACACCTCGCGCCGGACACCCCAGGCGACGGCCCGCACCCCGCCCTCCTCCCCGCGCGGGAGCTCGACGGAGAGGCCGCCCTGCGCCTGGCTCGTCTCCTTCCCGGCCCCCTGCGCCACCAGCACCGGGCGCACGCTGCGCGGCCGCTCGAGGGCGTCCTCGAGGGTGAGCGAGCCGGGGTTCCGGGCGAACGGTGCCCGGTACAGGTTGAGGAGCGCCCGCGCCTCGCCGCCTCCCGGGAGCGCCCGCGCCGCCACCGCGGTGCCGCGGAGGATCTCGGCGTCGGCGTGCTCTCGGAAGCCGTCGGTCGTGGCCCGACTCGCCGCCGCCAGGTAGGCCCAGCCGGCGGAGCTGCCCGACGCCTGGAGTCGCGCCTCGCGCCAGCCGTGGCTTCCGGCCACCACGCGCGGCTCGACCAGCAGTGGCGCGTCCGCCGGACGCTGGGTGCGGAAGCTCAGCACGCCCGCCGCGGCGTTCCCGTACAGCGCCGCCGCCGGACCCCGGATCACCTCGGCGCGGCCGAGCCCGGCGAGGTCGAGGCTCTCCAGGGCGCTCTGTCCGTCGGGTACGGTGAGCGGGATTCCGTCCAGCAGCACGCGGACGCCCCGCACTCCGAACTGCGCGCGCGCCCCGGCGCCGCGGACGGAGATACGGTCGCCGAGCGCGAAGTTGCGCCGATCCTGGGCGAACACGCCGGGCACCCGCCACAGCGCGTCCGCCAGGCTGGCCGAGCGCTCGAGCCCGCGGAGCGCGTCCTCGTCGAGCGCCGCCACCGCGTACGGCACGGCGGCGATCGGGCGGAGCGCGCGGGTCACGGTGACCTCGAGCTCGGAGAGGCGGTAGCGGGGAAGGGTGTCCGCGGCCGCTCGGACCGTATCGGGGGCCGCTCGGACCGTGTCGGGGGCGCTCGGCGGGGTGTCCTGCGTGCCCGCGGCGGTCGGCGGGAAGGTCGCGAGCGCGGCGGCGGACAGGAGCGCTCCCGTGAGGACGGCGCGGACGATGCGAGGCGCGAGCACCGGTCGCGTTTCGGAAGCGGGGCGGTCGGAGAGGTCGGAGCTCAGAAGAGCCGAGGCCCCGCCGGCCCCTCGCCCGCGGTCGCCGTCTCCAGGCTCGCCGGCTCGAACTCCAGGAGCTGCCCCCGGTAGAGGCGCGCGTACAGCCCGTCGGCGGCGAGCAGGGAGGCGTGCGTCCCCTCCTCTACGATCCGTCCCCGCTCGAGCACGAGCAGCCGGTCGGCCCGGAGCACGGTCCGCAGCCGGTGCGCGATGATCAGGGTGGTCCGCCCCCGCATCACGGTCTCCAGGGCCTCCTCCACGTGCCGCTCGCTCTCGGTGTCGAGGCTGCTCGTGGCCTCGTCCAGGATCAGCACCTCCGGCGCTTTCAGCACCACCCGGGCGATCGCGATCCGCTGCTGCTGCCCGCCGGACAGCCGGACCCCGCGCTCCCCCACCACCGTGTCGTACCCGCCGGGGAGGCGATCGATGAACTCGTCGGCGTGCGCCGCGCGCGCCGCGGCGCGAATCTCCTCGTCCGAGGCACCGGGCCGGCCGTACGCGATGTTCTCCGCCACCGTGCCGGCGAACAGGTGGTGCTCCTGCGGCACGATCCCGACCGCCCGGCGCAGCGCCTCCAGCCCGAAGCGGCGGAGGTCGGTCCCGTGCATCCGCACGACCCCGCGCGACGGATCCCAGAAGCGGGGGACCAGGGCGGCGAAGGTGGTCTTGCCGGCCCCGCTCGGACCGACGAGGGCGACCACCTCGCCCGCGCGGATCCGCACGTCCACCTCGCGCAGCGCCCAGGGCTCCTCCTCGCCGTAGCGGAACCAGAGGTCCTCGAAGACGATCTCCGCCGGCCGCCGCCGCGGCAGCGGGACGGGGTCCTCGGGGTCGCGGATCGCCGGGCGCGCCTCGAGCAGCTCGAACACCCGCTTCGCCGCGCCCTGCGCTTCCTGGTACGAGCCCCAGACCGAGGCGAGCGCGGTGATCGCCGCCGCCACCTGGATCGCGTAGAGCAGGAACGATACGAGCTCCCCCGCGGTGATCTGGGCGGTGACCACTAGCCGGCCGCCCTGCCAGAGCACGACCACGATGCCGCCGAAGGCGACGAAGGTGAGGACGCCGAAGAAGACGCCGCGCGCCAGCGCGCGCTTGAGCGCCGCATCGAGCGCCGAGTCGATCCGGGCCGCGTAGCGCCCCGCCTCCCACGCCTCGCGCACGAAGCTCTGCACGACCGCGACCTGCGAGAGCGCCTCCTCGGCCGCCGCGTGCGCGTGGGCGATCCGGTCCTGCACGGCGGTGCTCTTGCCCCGCAGGTAGCGGCCGAAGGCGAAGCCGAGGAGCACCACGACCGGGGCCACGGCCACCACGGTGAGCATGAGCTGGAAGTGCAGCAGGGTGAGCAGGGTGAGCCCACCCACCAGGTAGAGGAGCTGGCGGAGCAGCTCGGCCATCTGGTGTCCGAGCACGCTCTGCAGGGTCGAGCAGTCCGAGGCGAGGCGGCTGGTGAGCTCGCCCGAGGAGCGATCGCTGTAGAACCCGGGTGGCAGCGTGAGCAGGTGCGCGTACAGGTCGGAGCGGAGGGTGGTGACCACGCGCTCGCCGGTGGCGCTCAGGAGGTAGGTCTCCCCGAAGTTCAGGGCCGCCTGGATGGCGAACAGGCCGAGCAGCCCGAGCGCGATCCGGTCCAGGTTGCCCAGGTTCTCGTGCACGAACGCGGCGTCCATCAGGTAGCGGACGACCAGGGGGAAGGCGAGCCCGACGGCCGTGCTGAGCACGAGGCAGACGGCCGCTCCCGCCAGCGCCCGCCGGTGGGGACGGAGCCGCGGCGCCAGCTTGCGCACGGTGAAGAGGGAGAAGCGCTCTCGGTCGGCCATTCGGTCGGCTATCGACTCGCTCTGGGGGTCGTTCGGGTTGGCTATGGACTCGCTCGGGGTCGTTCGGGTCGGCT
>CAZTGV010000074.1:0-1431 GCA_964613475.1 uncultured Gemmatimonadota bacterium | reverse complement strand
GGCTATGGACTCGCTCGGGGTCGTTCGGGTCGGCTGTCGCCCGGATCTCGGGGTCGCTCCGGCCGTCCGCACCCCCGATCTCGGGGGTCGCTCCGGAGGATCGCCCGGCCTATCTTCCGCCGTCCGATTTCGAAGCGATGAACTTCGCATCGCGCTCGGGGCCGAGCAAACCGGGCGCCACGCGGAGATGGACGGCATATCGGGGCATATCGGTAGGCGGGACGGATAAATGCGGGGACTCATCGGCTGGCGCCGGCTCGCCCTGGTGGCGGCCGTCGCCACCTACCTGTTGATCGTCCTGGGCGGGGTGGTCCGGATCACCGGGAGCGGCATGGGCTGCGGCCCCGACTGGCCGCTCTGCAACGGCCGCCTCATCCCGCCCATGGACTTCGCGACACTGCTCGAGTACGGCCATCGCCTGGTGGCTGCCGGGGTGGCGCTCCTGATCTTCGGACTGGTGGGCTGGGCCTGGAAGCCGGGCCGCTCTCCGGACTGGCGGCCCTTCCGCCGCCTCGCCGCGATCGCGGCGGCCCTGCTGGTGGTGCAGGTCATGCTCGGCGCCATCACCGTGTGGCTGCACCTGCCCCGATCCTCTGTGGTCCTGCACCTGGGGACCGCCATGGCGCTGCTCGCGGTGCTGGCTGTGGGTTGTTGCCGGGCGTACGGGCGAGAGCGGGTCGGCGGCGGCGCGGAGTCGGGGGGCAGCGCGGGCTTGGGCGGCGGCGCGGACGCGGCCGGTGGCGCGGATTCGGCTGCCCGGCTCGCCTGGGCTGGCGTGGCGTTCGGGGCGGCCGTGGTGCTCGCGGGAGCCCTGGTGGCGAACCTCGGCGCCGCGCCCGCCTGCCAGGGCTTTCCCCTGTGCAACGGCGCCTGGCTTCCGGCGGACAACACGCTGGTCCGGATCCACTGGACACACCGCATGCTCGCCTACGGCTTCGCGGCGTACGCCCTCGCGCTGCCCTGGCTGACCGCGCGCTGGCGGCCGGCCGATCGTGTCGCCCGCCGAGCCGCCCGGTTCGTATCCGGTCTCACCGTTTTCCAGGTGGTCGTGGCCGCCGCCCTCGTGCTCCACGGCCTACCCGAAACGCTCCAGGCGCTGCACCTCGCGGTCGGCGGCGCCCTGTTCGCGACGCTCGTCGTGCACGGTTGGCTCGTGGCACACCCGCCGGCGCCTGAATCCGCGCGCGTCGCCGTCGCGGGGTCGCCTGCCGGAGCGGCGTCGCCCGGGCCGGATGAACCGCCGAGCGGCCGCGAGCCGGCGGCGGCGGCCGGATCGCCCGCCTGAGGTCGGACCTCGCTCCCGAGCGCCACGTCCCTGAGTGCCACGTCCGCGGGTTGCGGCACGGAAGGAGCCGAAGAAGCCGGCCGGTCGTGCGGCGCGGCATGGGACGCTCGTCCGAGCGTCCCTATCAGGGCTTGACAAGATTTTCG
>CAZTGV010000073.1:0-10850 GCA_964613475.1 uncultured Gemmatimonadota bacterium | reverse complement strand
CCGTTGATCGCCATCTCGAAGATGTCCTCGTAGGGCGGCGGCCCCGCGCTGTCCGGCAGGATGTCCAGCATGGTGATGACGAAGATCCGCTCCTCCGGATCCGGCACCGCGTCCGGTGGGTCGACGACGATGGCGCCGGCGAGCTGCGCGTCCCGTCCCTCCGACGCGTCGAGCGGGGCGTTGGAGAGGGCGCCGCGGTACAGGTACGTGCCCTCCTTCTCGGCTCGGAAGCGCACCTCCCGAACCGCGCCGCGCGGCACGTGGAGCGTGTCGTCGGGGACCGTTCCCGCGCGCAGGCCGTGCACGACGAGGGCCTCGCCCGAGGCGACCGTCGGGCTGATCCCGCGCCGGCGGGGGGTGGGGGTCCCGATCCGCACCGAGTCCGGGAGCGAGTTCCGGATGCTGACCCGCACCTCGGTCCCCTGTGGCACGCGGAGGAGGGGTCCGGGAATTCGAGGAGCATCACCCTCCTCGGCGAAGGCGAGCACCGTGACGGCCGTGTCCACGTCGGCGTCCGGCCGCCAGGCGGCGAGGCGGACCTCCAGCCTGAGCTCGAAGACGCCCTCCTTCAGCGTACCGGCGGTCCGGCGGTTGTCGTTCGCGACCACGGCCGGCAGCGAGTCACCGGTGGTGGCGAGGTCCTCCTGTGGGAGGGTCAGGGGGCGCTCCTGGGCCGCCGCGGCCGCGGCGACCCAGAGCGTGGCGGCGAAGGCTTCCAGGGTCCCGCGAGCGGTCATTCCCGTACGCGCGGGGCGGCGGGCGCCGACGGAAGCGGAGGCAGGGGCATGGCGCGGCGTGGCCTCTCGAGGCGCATGGGTGGATCGAACGGCCAGTGCCGAATGTAGGCTAGGAGAGCAGGTTCCGGAATCCCTTCGCCGCCGATCTCATGCCGACCGCCGGCCACCCGCGCCGCGGATGGCCGGCGCTCGGACGGCGCTCAGTTCCCCTCGTCGTCCTCCGGCGGCGGGCCGACGCGACCGACCATCTCGCCCTCGGTCTTCGCCACCATCATCGGGGCCGTGTAGATCTCGTCCCGGTGCTGCGCGTAGTACTTGTTGAAGAGGTCGCGCGCCTCGGCGAACTCCTCCCACTCCGCGCTGTCCTCCTCCGGCTCCGGATGCTGCTCGTAGTAGTCGTCGCAGGGCTGCCCGCACTCCGACTCGATATCCGCGAAGCTGGCGTATTCCGAGACGAAGTGGACCTGGGAGGCGTTGCTCCCCCAGTTGTGCAGCAGGACCCGGAAGCTCAGGACGTTCGGGTTGAGCTGCATGCCCGGCAGGAAGTACTCGAGCATCCAGGGGAAGACCTGGGGCCGATCCGTGAACGGAACCTCGAACGAGGTCACCGTCACGATCCTGGGCTCGGGCCCCTCCTGCTCCTGCGCGGCGGCCGGAGCCGGAAGGGAAAGGGTGAAGGCGACGGCCGCGGCGGCGGCCAGGACGGCTGCACGGAGCATGGTTCTCTCTCTTGAAGGGGGAGGACGAAGACCGGACGCGAGCCGGATGAGGATTCGTCCCGGCGGGGAGGTTGTCAAGAGAGGTCGGACTCTTCGACGATCGCCGCCGTTCACGGAGACGGTGGAGGCCCATGGCCGTGCGCTCGTCCCTGTGCTAGCTTGCTTGGTTGGCCGTACGGTTCAGGCGTCGCGTGGAATCGGGCGCGCCTCGAGGGAGATCGCGATTGTCCCGCTGCCTTGAATCGTTCCTGCGGGCCTCCCTCGTGTCGTTCCTCGGCGCGTCCGTGCTACTCCACCCAGCGCCTCGGCTCGAGGCACAGCAGCCTGACGAGGTCCTCTCCTTCCGCCACCTGACGATTGCCGACGGCCTGTCCCAGAACAGCGTCAGCGCGATCGTGCAGGACCGTCGGGGCTTCCTCTGGGTCGGGACGAAGGACGGCCTGAACCGCTACGACGGGCACGCGTTCCTTACCTTCCACCACGACCCCTTCGACCGGGGCTCGCTCTCCGACGGCGAGGTGACGTCCCTGCTCGTGGACGGTGGCGGGACGCTGTGGGTCGGGACGCGACGGGGCGGCCTCAACCGCTTCGATCGGCGGCGGGAGGCTTTCCACCGTCACGCAGGCGGCCCGCGCCGGGCGATCACTTCGATCCGGGAGGATGCGAGCGGGTATCTTTGGATCGGTAGCGACGGCGAGGGGCTGTTTCGCTTCGACCCCCGACCTGAAACGCACTCGCAGCATGTCTGGCGACGGTTCGCGCACGATCCGGGCGATCCCCGGAGCTTGGATTCCGACCGGGTGCACGCCGTCCTGATCGACCGGGCCGGCACGGTCTGGGCCGGAACCGAGGTGGGGCTCAACCGTCTGGACGGGCGAGGGAGCGCCGCCGGATTCATCCGGTACGCTGCGGATCCGGCCGCGCCGGATGGGCTCATCGACGCCCCGGTGACCGCGCTCCTGGAGGACTCGGGCGGCCGTCTGTGGATCGGGTCGCTGCCCGGCCTCAGCGTTCTCGATGCGGACCGGCGTCGGACGATGCACCACTACCATCGCTACCGCGTGCACCGGTACGGATGGGGGCGAGCCATCCAGTTGCTGGAGGCCCTGGACGGACGGATCTGGCTCTCCACCCACGCTGAGCTCATGCGCTTCGATCCGGTGAGCGGGACCTTCGCGTACTTCCGGCACGATCCCGACGATCCGAGGAGCATCAATAGCGATCTTCCGACGGCGCTCTTCCAGGACCGATCCGGGGTGCTCTGGGTGGGCACGAACGGCTTCGGCCTCAACGCGCACGACCCGAAGGCCTCCCGCTTCCGGAGCGTGCGCGCTCCGAGGACCGGCGAGTCCCGCCTCTCCGGCTTCAGCGTGCACACGATTTTCGAGGACTCCGGCGGGGACCTGTGGGTCGATGCAGGCGTGCTGTACCGGAGGGATCGCCGGACGGGGGCCTTCCGGAGCTACGAGACCACCTCCGATCAGCCGCACGACTTCGGGAACGCGGGCGTCTGGTCCATCGCCGAGCATCCGGAGGGCGTCCTCTGGGCCGGGACGTACGCCGGATTGTTCCGCCACGAGGCGGCCACGGGACGGACGCGGCGGTTCGGCCACGACCCGACACGACCGGAGGGGTTGCCGGAGCAGGTCGTGTTCGATGTGCACCGTGACCGGGAGGGGGCGATCTGGGTCGTCACCGAGCGGTACCTGGCCCGTCTGGACGATCCCGGCTCCGGTCGCTTCACCGCCTACCGGTACGAGGCGGGGCCGACCTCCGGCCAATGGACCTTCCCATCGCTGCACGAGGACTCGGCCGGGAACTTCTGGTTCGGCTCCAACCGAGGGCTTCTCCGCTTCGATCGCCGGAGCGCGACGTTCCGCCGGTACCGAAACGACCCCGGAAATCCCGCCACCCTGGCGCACGACGGGGTGCGATCGATCCTCCCCGACCCACGTCGACCCCACGAGTTTCTGTGGATCGGGACCGCGGGCGGCGGGCTCGATCGCTTCGACATGGAACGGGAGACCTTCGTCCACCACACGAGGCGGCAGGGCCTTCCGAACGACGTGGTGTACGGGGTGCTGGCCGACGACGCGGGCGCGCTGTGGCTGAGCTCTAACCGGGGATTGTCGCGATTCGACCTGGAAACCGGGACCTTCCGGAACTTCGACTCCGAGGACGGGCTGCAGAGCGACGAGTTCAACTCGGGCGCCTATTTCCGCGGCCCGAGCGGTGAGCTCTACTTCGGGGGGATCTACGGCTTCACCCACTTCCATCCCGAGCGGGTCGAGGACAACCTGCATGTGCCGGAGGTGGTCATCACGGGCTTCCGCCGCGGCAACGAACGGGAGACGGTGCGTGACAGCGGCACCGTCCTCTCGGTCGCCATCTCGGAGGCGGACACGCTCCGCCTCTCGCATAAGGACGGCTTCATCGCGTTCGAGTTCGCCGCTCTCGACTTCTCCGCGCCGCGAAAGAACCGCTACGCCTATCGGATGGTCGGTCTGAACGACCGGTGGATCGAGTCGGGGGGGGTGCGTTCGGCCACCTACGCGAACCTTCCGCCGGGGCGCTATACCTTCCAGGTGAGGGCATCCAACAACGACGGGATCTGGAACGAGCGAGGCGCCAGCCTGGCGGTCCTGGTCGCGCCGCCCTGGTGGCGGACGTGGTGGGCCTACGCCGCCTACGGCCTGATCCTGCTCGGCGCCGCCTACGGCCTGCGGCGCCACGAGCTCGGCCGTCTGCGGCTGGAGAGGCGTCTGGAGATCCAGCGCCTAAAGTCCGAGAAGTTACGTGATGTGGACCGCGCCAAGAGTCGTTTTTATGCTGATATAAGTCACGAATTCCGTACGCCGCTCACCCTCACGCTGGGCCCGCTGGACGACCTCCGCGCCGGCCTCCACGGGCCACTGTCGCCGGCCATGAGGGACCAGGTGGAGCTCGCACGGCGGAGCGCCGGACGGGTCCTGGAGCTGATCGACCAGATCCTCGAGTTGGCCCGTCTCGAGGCCCGACGCACCCCCCTTCATGCGCGCCGGGTGGATCTCCGCGAGTCCGTCCGGCGCGTGGCCCAGTCGTTCGCGCCCCTGGCCGAGCGCGAGTCGTTGACGCTCGACGTGCGCGTTCCCGCCGGGCCGGTGGCGCTTCACGCCGATCCGGAGCAGCTGGAGAAGGTGTTCTCGAACCTGCTCTCGAACGCGCTCAAATTCACCCTGGCGGGCGGCACTGTGCGTGTCAGCGTGGAGACCGACGAGACCAGCGCCCGGGTGGCGGTCCGCGACAGCGGTCCCGGGATTCCCGCCGGCGAGCTGGAGCGGGTGTTCGACCGCTTCCACCGGGCGGACGGGCCGGCGACCCGGTGGCAGCCGGGGACCGGGATCGGTCTCGCGCTGGCGCGCGAGCTGGTCGAGCTGCACGGCGGGTCGCTCCGGGTCGAAAGCGAGGAGGGGTTCGGAAGCACCTTCACGGCGACGCTGCCCCTGGGCACGGCCCACCTGAGGGCCGACCAGCTCGTCGGGGTCGAGGAGGAGATCGGTGCGCGCGAGGCCGCCGAAGTCCCGGCGGTCCCGGTGGCCGAGGACCTCCGCGCGGGCGAGGCCGCTCGAGATCACATGGCCGATTACGCCTGCCCGAGTGCGGTCTCATCCGCGAACGACGCCTCGGGGCCGAGCGCCTCCGGTGGACGGGAGAACGCCGCGCTGTGGAAGGGCGCCGCGCCGGAGGGCGACGCGGGGGACGGCGATGCCGAACCGGAGAACGACGTCACGACGGACGATGATGTCACCACCGCCCTCCTCGTCGAGGACAACGCGGATGTCCGGGCGTATCTGAAGAGACACCTGGCGGACATCTACCGGGTCCTCGAAGCGCCGGACGGGGAGACGGGGCTCCAGATGGCGCGGACGGGCCTCCCCGACATTGTCATCAGCGATGTAATGATGCCGGGCATGGACGGACACGCGCTGTGCCAGGCGCTGAAGGAGGACCCCGAGACCGACTTCATCCCGGTCGTCCTCCTCACGGCCCGGGCGGGGATCGAGAACCGGGTGGCGGGCCTGCGGACCCGAGCGGACGACTACGTGACGAAGCCGTTCGACGTTCCGGAGCTGCTGGCCCGGGTCCAGAACCTGATCGCTTCCCGGAAGCGGCTCCGCGAGCGGTTCTCGACCACGGCCCCCGGCCGGTCGCTGGCGCTCCATCCGAGCCTGGTGGAGGTGGAGCCGGCCGACGAGCGCTTCCTGGAGCAGGTCCGGGAGGCGATCGAGGTGCACCTGGGAGACGAGTCGTTCAGCGTGGAGCGGCTGGCGCGCGAGGTCTCCCACAGCCGCGGGCACCTGCACCGCCGGCTCCGCGCCCTGCTGGACGAGACTCCCTCCGCGCTCATCCGACGGATGCGGCTCGAGCGGGCCGCGCAGCTCATCGAAGGGGAGGCGGGCTCGATCGGGTCGATCGCCTACGCGGTGGGCTTCAAGAGCGTGGCGCACTTCTCGAACCGGTTCCAGGACCATTTCGGGGTGCGGCCCTCAAAGTACGTGGCCTCGTCACGCGACGTCCGCGACGAGGACTCATGCACGCATTCGGTCGGCGTCTGAATCTCCGAGCAGGCGCCAAAGGGGTGCCTCCACGTCCCCCATCCTGATTCCCGCGTCGCACGCGACCTCCTGACAACGTCTCGCGACCTCGTCGCTACCGGGACCCGCCGTGAAGCGGCTACCGTCCATCCATGCCGAACGAGCGCCCCAAGCCCGCCTCTCACCTCCTGCCGGCGGCCGCCGGGCACTGGGCGACGTCCTTCAACGTCTTGATCGTGGATGACGACCGCGATATGCGGCTCTACATACGGGGCTGTCTCCGGAGCCTCCGTCCAAGGCTCCAGAGGGTCCTCGAGGCGGGAGACGGGATCGACGCGCTGCCGTTGGCGCGCTCCGGCCTGGTGCACCTGGTGATCACCGACGTGGTGCTGCCCCGGCTTGACGGCTACGGCTTGTGCCGCGCCATCAAGGACGATGCCCGGCTCCGAGGCCTGCCGGTGCTCCTGGTCAGTGGGGTGGCGGACGTCCCGCCGCCGGACGTCCGCGCCGACGGCTTCCTGGCGAAGCCGTTCAACGCCCGCCAGCTGTCGGACGCCGTCGCCGCGCTGATGCGGGCGTCGGCCTGAGATGCTCGGTCGAGATGGGATACCCTTTCCCGACCGTCTTCGGGGGATGTCCCCAGGTCACCACGTGACGTCCGCGCAACGGTCGGGGACGCGCTCGCTACCGGCTGTCGTTCGGTCGTAGCTACCGTGCTTCCCGAACGGTCAGCCGTCGGCCGTGACCTTCACCCAACAAGCTGAGGAGCGTGGCGAAGTATGGGCCAGTGCCATGAAGGAGCGATCGCGGATCACCGGAGGGACGATCCGATGCGACCGGGCGCGGCCGAACTCGGCCACGGCGGCCGGAGCTCGGCGCCTTGTCGCGCCGTGCCCGTCCCCGCGCCGGGCGTCGCGTCCCGCGAGAGGCGGTGCCTCGCCTCGGCGGTGAGACGCGGGCGCGTGAGATCGCCGATCCGGTTCGCGGCGCTCGCCGGGTTGGTATCGATCCTCCCCCTCTAGGCTGGAAAGCGAGCCGAATCCGATGCTTCGAACCGCCCTGGCCGTTCCCTCCCTCTGCGTGTCTCTTGCCGTGTCTCTCGCCGCTTGTGGGGGCGAAGCGCCGTCGCGGGTCGTGGACGACGCGGCGCTGGCCGAGGCCGAGCAGGGCGGCGACTGGCTGGCGTTCGGCCGGGCGTACGACGAGCGGCGGTTCAGCCCTCTGGCCGAGATCGACGAGACGAACGTCGGCCGGCTGGGCGTCGCCTGGTACATGGACCTGCCGGGCGACCGGACCCTGTACGGTACGCCCCTGGTGGTGGACGGCGTGATGTACTTCGAGGGGAGCTACAACGTCCTCCGGGCCGTCGACGCGGCGAGCGGCCGGCTGCTGTGGGAGTACGACCCGCGGGTGATCGACCACGCGGGCGACCGCCTGCGGATCATGTGGGACGCGAGCCGTGGCATCGCCTTCTACCGGGGCCGGATCTACGTGGCCACCGTGGACGGCCGCCTGATCGCCGTGGACGCGCGCACGGGCGAGGAGGTGTGGAGCGCGCTGACCGTCGATCCGGCGCTGCCCCTGGTGATCACGGGCGCGCCGAAGGCGTTTCGCGGCCTCGTCGCGATTGGGAACGGCGGCACCGAATGGGGGGCGATCCGCGGCTACCTGGACGCCTACGACGCCGAGACGGGCGAGCGGGTCTGGCGCTGGCACACGGTGCCCGGAAATCCGGCCGACGGGTTCGAGAACGACGCGATGGAGATGGCCGCCCGGACGTGGACCGGCGAGTGGTGGAAGTTCGGCGGCGGCGGCACGGTGTGGCACGGGATCACCTACGATCCCGACTTCGACCAGCTGATCTTCGGGACCGGGAACGGCACGCCGTGGAACCAGCGGATCCGGAGCCCCGGCGGCGGCGACAACCTCTTCCTCTCCTCGGTCGTGGCCCTGGACGCGACCACCGGCCAGTACAAGTGGCACTACCAGACGACGCCGGGCGAGACCTGGGACTACAACTCCAACATGGACATCGTGCTGGCCGACCTGACCCTCGGCGGGCGGCCGGTGAAGGCGGCGCTGCACGCGCCCAAGAACGGCTTCTTCTACGTCCTCGACCGCTCGGACGGCCGGCTGCTCTCGGCCGAGCCGTTCGCGGACATCACCTGGGCGACCCGAGTGGACATGGCGACGGGCCGGCCCGTCGAGGATGCGGGCGCCCGGTACGCGGACAGCCTCACCCTGGTGGTGCCGAGCGCGCTCGGGGCCCACAGCTGGCACGCGATGTCCTACAACCCGGAGACCGGGCTGGCCTACATTCCGGCCATCGATCTGGCCGGCGGCTTCGGGGAGGAGACGATCGACGTGGCGGGTTGGGAGTCCCCGAAGGACTTCCAGTTCCAGACGGGGACCGACCCGCTCGTCACCGACGTGCCCGCCGATGCGGGCGGCGGCTCGCTGAAAGCCTGGGATCCGGTCGAGCAGCGCCTGGTCTGGGAGGCGGCGAAGCCCGGCATCTGGAGCGCCGGGACGCTGACCACCGCGGGCAACCTCGTCTTCCAGGGACAGGCCGACGGTCGCCTGGTCGCGCATCGGGCCACCGACGGTGAGGTGCTGTGGACGGCCGATGTGGGGCTCGGTATCTCGGCGCCGCCCATCACCTACGCCGTGGACGGCCGCCAGCACGTGGCCGTCCTCGTCGGGTGGGGCGGCGCCGGCCCCGCGTTCATGGGCTCGCTGGCGGCCAAGCACGGGTGGGCCTACAAGGCGCAGCCTCGCCGGCTCGTCACCTTCGCGCTGGACGGCGCCGCGACGCTGCCGCCGTCGCCTCCCCCGGTTCTGCCGACCCTCCTGGCGGCCGACGACTTCACCCCGGACCCGGGCCTCGCCGAGCGGGGAGGCCGGCTGTACGCGGGCCTCTGCCTGATGTGCCACGGCGCGGGCGCCGTGTCGGGCGGGGTGGCGCCGGACCTCCGGGCCTCGCCGATCGCGATGTCGCGGGAGGCGTTCGAGGCGGTGGTGCTCGGCGGGGCGCTGCGCGAAAACGGGATGTCCCGGTTCCCGAACCTGACGCCGGAGGAAGCCGAGAGCATCCGGCACTACGTGCGGAGCATGGTTCCGACCGTCGCCGAGGTGAAGGCTCCGTGACGAGGATCGGGCGGTCCGACCCTCGTCGCGCGCCACCCGTCGCGGCTGCGGTCCGGTCGCTGCCACGGGACCCGCGCGGGGTCGGCGCCGTCGGCGCCCTCACCCGCCTTCCGCGCCGCCCGGAGCGGCTAGCGTTCACCACAGCAAGGAGACACCACAGCATGAAATCACGCATCGGAGTCGCGGCGCTCGCCGCGGTGCTCCTGGTTCTCCCGTCATGGGACGGAGCGGCGGCGCAGGCGCCGGACACCGCCTTCGTCTACTCCAGCTACTGGGAGTGCGGAGGAGGTCTGGGTGACGCCGTGGCCACGCTGCGGGACGACTGGGGCGCGATCCTCCAGGGCCACATGGACGCGGGGCACATCACAGCCTGGGGCGTCCTCACCCACAACACGGGCAACAAGTGGTCGCTGGCCAACTACACCGTCGGCCCGGAGGTCGGGCCGCTGATGCAGGCCCTGGACGACGCCCAGGCGGAGTACTTCCAGGCCCACCCGGAGAAGGGGCGCCAGTTCGGCGAGTCCTGCCCCACCCACGAGGACTACATCTGGATGGCGGCCCTCGGGAGCCAGGCACCCGCGGAGATGGGCGGGGCCCGCCCGGCCGCGGGCATGTCCGTCTACTGGGTGTGCGACGAGGGCAAGGAGGCGGTCGCCGACCTGATCGTCGAGCAGGTCTGGGCCCCGGTGCTGAACCGGCAGGTGGAGCAGGGGAGCCTCAGCTCGTGGGTGTGGCTCTCCCACTTCGTGGGCGGCGAGTACCGCCGCGCCCTGGTCGTCGACGGGGCGGACCACGCCACCCTGCTGGAGGCCCGGGATGAGATGATCGCGCGGACCTCCGAGAGCGCCCTGGCGAGCGCCTTCTCCGAGGTGTGCAACGGGCACACCGACGTGCTGTGGAACATCGCGGACAGCCGGCCCTGATGCTCGGACCAGGCGGGACCCTCGGGCGGTCGAGGGTCCCCAGAGCTTTTCATGAGGGGGATTCCATGTCACCACGCACGCTGGTGGTTCTCGCCACCTGCATGCTCACGACCGTCGCCTGCGCGCCGGCCGGGCAAGACAGCTCCGAAGCGGCCACGTCGCAGGAAGAGTCCGCAGCCGCCTACCAGGAGCAACTCGTCGAGGGGGGATGGGCGGAGGCGTTCAACGCGGGCGACGCGCAGCGCATTGCGGCCTTCTACACGGAAGACGCGGTCAGAATCCCTCCCGATGAGGCTCCGATCCAGGGCCGGGAGGCCATCCGGAGGAACTTCCAGGAGACGTTCGACGGCTTCTCGTCCCACCAGATCCGGTCCTCGCCTCCCGCGGAGATCCACGCCTCGGGCGACTGGATCATGGCGCGCGGCACCTGGACGCTCGAGGGCACGCCCGCCGAGAGTGGCGCGGCGTTCGACCAGGCCGGGAACTACGTGGTGGTCTCGCGCCGGGGAGCTGATGGCCAGTGGAAGCTGCACTGGGAGATGTGGTCCATTCACTAGCAGGCATTCGTCGGTTTGGACGATCGGGTCGCGTGAGCGCCCCGGCCTATAGGAGAGCAAAGATGAAGACGAAGATCAGTCGCGCCATGCCCTTCATGGTGATCGCGCTCGCAATGCTGGCTGTGCCCACGGACGGGATCGCCCAGGAGCGGCCCTACACCGAAGGGACTGTCTGGGACGTGAGCTACGTCCG
>CAZTGV010000072.1:0-11035 GCA_964613475.1 uncultured Gemmatimonadota bacterium | reverse complement strand
TTCCGTGACGGCCGCCCCTTCGGGACCGCCGTTCGGACGCGCCCGAGGAAGCCGCCGGCGTCCCGCTCGGGCATACCCCGCCCTTTCGGCTTCCTGTCAACCGCGGCTACACGGTAGAGGCGCCCCGCTGGCCCGTCAAGGGCGCCTCCGGCGCGGGCGACGCGCTCGACGCACGTGTGGAAGGCCGTCAATGGGGCGAAGACACCACCCGCACACGGGCGAACGCCCGCTTCCCCTTCTGGATCAGGTGCTCCCCCGACGGAAGCTGTACGTCCCGGTCCTCCGCCACCGTGCCGTCCACCCGCACCGCGCCCTGCTCGATGAGCCGGATCGCCTCCGAGGTGGAGGAGACGAGGCCGGCCTCCCGCAGCGCGTAGCCGAGCCACAGGGTGCCGGTCTCCGGATCGGAGGCGACCTCGTGCACGGGCACGTCCTCCGGCGCCCGTCCCTCGCGATGCACGCGGTCGAACGCCTCCACGGCCCGCTCCGCCGCCTCGGCACCCCGGTAGCGGCGGACGAGGTCGGCCGCCAGCCAGCGCTTGGCCGACAGCGGGTCCCGCTCCGCCTCCGCCAGCCGCTCCTCCAGCGCCGCGCCGCCGGCCGAGGAGACGAGCCGCAACCACTCCGGCAGCAGCGCGTCGGGGATGGACATCGCCCGGCCGAACATCTCCTCGGGCTCCATCGCGAGCCCGATGTAGTTGTCGTAGGACTTGGACATCTTCCGCTCGCCGTCCGTGCCGCGGAGGAGCGGCATCAGGAGGCAGACCTGCGGCTCCTGCCCGGCCCGCTCCTGGAGCGTCCGCGCCAGCAGCAGGTTGAACTTCTGGTCCGTCCCCCCGAGCTCCACGTCGGCCCGGAGAGCCACGGAGTCGTAGCCCTGCATCATCGGATAGAGGAACTCGGCCATGGTGATCGGCCGCCCGGCCGCGTAGCGGGCCGCGAAGTCGTCGCGCTCGAGCATCCGCGCCACTGTGTACTGGCCGGTGAGCGCCAGGACGTCGGCCAGGCTGAGCGGGGCCAACCACTCCCCGTTCCGCCGCAGCTCCGTGCGCTCCGGATCGAGCACCTGGAAGACCTGCTCCCGGTAGGTGACCAGGTTCGCCTCGATCTCCACCTCCGAGAGGGGCGGGCGGGTCTCGTCGCGCCCGGAGGGGTCCCCCACCCGGGCGGTGAAGTCGCCGATGACGAACACGACGCGGTGGCCCAGCTCCTGAAAGGTGCGGAGCTTGTGGAGGGAGACCGCGTGGCCGATGTGCAGGTCGGGACGGGTGGGATCGAAGCCCTGCTTGACGATCAGCGGCTGGCCGGCCTCGCGCGAACGGCGCAGCTTGGTCAGCAGGTCCTCCTCGGGGAGGATCTCCGCCGCGCCCTCGCGGATCCGTTCGAGCTGTGCCTCGGCCGGCAGAAACATTGTGCGTCCGGTCACGGTATGATCGCGGGTCCGGGATCCGCGCGCGGGCGTTCAGAGGCGCGCGCCGCCGATCGGGTCGGGCGGCTGACGTTAGGCGCGGCCACCGCTCCGATCAAGGAGCCGATCGAGGACAGGGGGAGACGTGCCGGGAGCAGGACGATACCGCAGGCGTCGGGCAGGGCGGCCGTCGGGGATCGCGTCCAGGGCGCTCCGGGCGCTCGGGGTGGCGGTGGGCCGGGTCGAGCGCGCGCTCGGCGCGGCGTGGGGGCGAACGCTCGGCCGGCTGGACGGCCGGGGCCGCTGGTTCGCGGCCACCGGCCTCGTCGCGCTCCTGTCGCTCGGCGGCGGGTTGGCGTGGGGCTCGTGGGCCCACCTGTGCGACGACTGCCCCTCCATCGCGCAGATCTACGCCTTCGAGCCGAAGGAGGCCACGCGGCTGTACGCCGGCGACGGCACCCTGCTGGCGGAGCTGGCGGTGGAGCGCCGCACGGCCATCGAGCTCGCCGCGCTCCCGGCGCACGTCTACCAGCCGTTCATCGCCGTCGAGGACAAGCGCTTCTGGGGGCACCGCGGGATCGACCCGCGCCGGACCGTACGAGCGTTCGCCGACTTCGTGCTGCGCGGCTACGGGGTCGCCGGCGGGAGCACGATCACCCAGCAGCTCGCCGGCAACATGTTCACCGCCAGCGTGGACCGGCAGGAGATCTCCGTCCGCCGGAAGCTCAGGGAGATGCAGGTCGCCTTCGCCCTGGAGCGCGCCTACACGAAGCGGGAGATCCTCGAGGCCTACCTCAACCAGATCAACTTCGACGGCGTGTACGGGATCCAGGCGGCGGCGCTCCACTACTTCGGGAAGGACGCCGGGGCGCTGAACCTGCCCGAGGCGGCGCTCCTGGCGGCGCTCCCCAAGGCGCCGGCCCGCTACTCGCCCGTCCGGCACCCGGAGCGGGCCGTGCAGCGGCGGAACCTGATCCTGGAGCTGATGGCGGACCAGGGGATGGTGAGCGGGGCCGAGGCCGAGGCCGCCAGGGCCTATCCCCTGGAGCTCAGGGGAGGCGCGCGCGAGGGCGTCACGGCGCCGTATTTCGTGGAGTGGGTCCGTCAGGAGCTGTACCGCCGGTACGGCCCCGACGTCTACGAGAAGGGGCTCCGGGTCTACACGACTCTGGACCCGGCGCTGCAGGCGGTGGCCGACTCCGCCGTCCAGGCGCAGTTGCAGTGGGTGGAGCGCCAGGGCGGCTTCCGCGCGCCGACCTACGAGGAGACGCGCGAGTGGCCCGCCGACAGCCTCGCGGGCGTCCAGATGCCCTACCTGCAGGGGGCGTTCATGGCCCTCGACCCCGAGACGGGCGACGTCCTCGCCCTGGTCGGCGGCCGCGACTTCCGCGACTCGGAGTTCAACCGCGTCGTCCAGGCGTACCGGCAGCCCGGCTCGGTGTTCAAGCCCTTCGTCTACACGGCGGCGATCCAGGCCGGCATCCCCGCCTCGGAGGTCATCTTCGACACCCCGGTCCAGATCGCGCAGCGGGGGAGCCCGACCTACTCGCCCCGGAACTTCGACGGCGAGTTCCACGGGCCGATGACCCTGCGCCAGGCGCTCGTCCGCTCCATCAACGTGGTGGCGGTGAAGCTGGGACAGCGGGTCGGAATCGAGTCGATGGCCCAGGTGGCCCGGCGGATGGGGGTGAGCTCGACCATTCCGCGCGTGCCCTCGGCGCCGATCGGGGCGGCCTCGCTGACGCCGCTGGAGGTGGCGCGGGCCTTCACCGTCTTCGCGACGCTCGGCACCCGCGTGGAGCCGCGCGCGATCCACCGGATCGAGGACGCCGACGGCCGGCTGCTGTGGGAGAGCCGCCCGGACCGCGAGGACGTGCTGGACGACCGGACGGCGTGGATCATGGTCTCGATGCTCCGCGACGTGGTGGACCTGCCGGGCGGGACCGGCTACGGGGCGGTACGCATCCGGGGCGGGGTGCCCGAGGGCGTGCCGGTGGCGGGGAAGACCGGGACCACGAACGACGCGACGGACACCTGGTTCGTGGGCTTCACGCCGGACCTGGTCACCGCCACCTGGGTCGGCTTCGACCGGCCGAGTCGCATCCGCACCGGCGCCCAGGGCGGGCAGGACGCCGCTCCGATCAACGCCGCTGTGCTGCGCTGGTACTATCGCGACCGCGACCCGCCCGCGCCGTGGCCGCGGCCTGCCGGGCTGGTGGACCAGGAGGTGGACCGCACGACCGGGCTGCTGGCCACCCCCTGGTGCCCCGCCGAGCTCGTCTACCGGGAGGTCTACGTGCCGGGAACCGAACCGGCGGAGACGTGCGACATCCACGGCCCGTGGCACCTGCGGCAGCCGGCGGACTCGACGGGCGTGCTGACGGAGGACTTCGACTGGTGAGCGGCCGCGCGGCGAGAGCTGGAAACGCTCCACGTCCTCCGCGGCGAGGCTGACGGGCGCTTGATCCCTCCGCGCAGAGGCTAGAGGCGCTCGACGCCCTCGGCGGTGACGCGCGCCCGCAGGCGGGAGGCGAGGCCGGGCGGCGCGGCGGATCCTTCGTCCGCCGCCTCCTCCGAGATCTGGACCGCACGCAGCAGCCGCCCGGCCGCCCGCTCCGCCGCCTCTTCGTCCCCCGCGTGGACGACCGCCAGCTCCTCGCCGGGCGCCACCCGCCGGCCGGGCCGCGCGCGCAGCTCGAACCCGACCGCCGGATCCACCGCCTCGCCGAGCTTCCGCCGGCCGGCCCCCAGCTCGACCGCGGCCAGCCCCACGGCCCGCGCATCCACCGCCTCGATCCGGCCCCCCGCCTCGGCACGAACGGGGCGCCGGACGGGCGCCGAGGGGAGCCGGTCCGGGTCCTCGACGACGCGGGCGTCGCCGCCCTGGCGCGCCACCAGTCGGGCGAAGCGCTCCGCGGCGGCGCCCGAGTCCAGGTGCCGCTCCAGCGCCCGGGTCGCGGAGGGGCGGTCCTCGGCCCGGCCGGCCGCCACCAGGAGCTCCGCCGAGAGCGCGAGCGTCACCTCCCGCAGGTCAGCGGGCCCCTCGCCGCGGAGGCAGGCGATCGCTTCGCGCACCTCCAGCGCGTTCCCCACCGTTTCCCCGAGCGGCGCCTCCATGTCGGTCACGAGGGCGGCGGTGCGCACCCCGCGGGCCCCGGCGAGCGTCACCATCGTCCGCGCCAGCTCCAGCGCCGGCTCCGGCTCCCGCATGAACGCGCCCGAGCCCACCTTCACGTCCAGCACGAGCGCCTCGACCCCCTCGGCGACCTTCTTGGAGACGATGCTGGAGGCGATGAGGGGGAGGGAGGGAACGGTCCCGGTCACGTCCCGAAGCGCGTAGAGCCGGCCGTCCAGGGGCGCGATGCGGTCCGTCTGGCCGATCATCGCGCAGCCGACCTCGGCAAGCACCGCCCGGAACTCCTCCAGGTCGAGGCCGGTGCGGAACCCCGGGATCGATTCCAGCTTGTCCAGGGTGCCGCCGGTATGGCCGAGCCCGCGGCCGGACATCATGGGGACGCGGAGGCCCGCCTCGGCCACCAGCGGCGCCAGGATCAGCGAGACCTTGTCGCCGACCCCGCCGGTGGAGTGCTTGTCGACCGCGGGAGGGCCGTCGTCGCGGAAATCCAGGCGCTCCCCGGAGGCGATGATCGCCCCGGTCAGGGCGTCCAGCTCGTCGCCGGTGAGGCCTCGGAAGAAGACGGCCATGAGGAAGGCCGCCATCTGGTAGTCCGCCACCTCTCCGGCGAGGTAGGCTTCGAGGAAGGCGCGGAGCTCGTCGGCCGAGAGCGCCTGCCCGTCCCGCTTCCGCTCGATCAGCTCCGGGACGAGCACGCGCCGAGGCGCCGCGGAGAGGGCTCGGTCAGAAGCTCAGGCGGCCGCGGCCGCGCTCGACCCCCTCCGTGACCGACTTGCGGAGCCGGGAGCCGGAGCGCTCGGCGGCCTTGCGGGCGTCGTCGGCGACCCGGCGCACATCGCGGGCGGCGGACTGCAGCTTCTCCTCCGCCGCGTCCCCGATGTCCTCGGCCGAGCGGATGAGCTTCTTGCGCGTCTTCTTTCCGGGCTCCGGCGCCACCAGCAGGGCCACGATCCCCCCGATCAGTGCCCCGAAGAGGATCCCGATCAGGAAGTTGAGCGTTCCGCCGTTCTCGTCGTAATACATCGAATCCTCCTCGAATCGTCGAATCGGTCGAGCGGGTGGGCCGCGAGTCCGCCGGGCGCCGGCCCCGCTCGCCCCGCCCCCGTCGCGGATGGCCCCCCTCGGTCCGCGGCCTCGAACGTTCCCGGCGACCACCCGCCCGGTTCGGGATGCTGTACGGCCGCGGCTCATCGGCGCAACCCTCGTGCCCGGAGGCTCGCCCGCGCAAGCGCTCGCAAGGCGGAAACCCGCCGACCGCTGGCCTGTACGGGAAGGGAGAGCGTACCTAGCTTTCCCGCTCGGCGGCCCGCGAGCGCCGTGGAGCGCGAAGCCCGCCGATCCCGATGCGCCGGAGGCGCCCGACACATGGAGCGTACACCCCCCGAGCCGTTCGTCCGGCTGCCCGCAGAGATGCTGCCGATCCTGGCGGATCGGTGCGCCTACCTCGGCGACGAGGGGATCGCCGCCCTGCGCGAGGCGGGCCGGCGGGCCGGCAACCGAATCTTCGATGGCCTCGGGGTCCTCCCGGAGACGCTCGAGACCGAGGCGTTCTGGAGCGCCGCGGACGACGCGCTCCGGGAGCTCGGGCTCGGGCGGATCACCTTCGAGCCGGTCGATGGCGCGGTGGGCGCGGTCTCGTGGCGGGAGCTGCCCGAGGCCACGGCCGGCGGCGCCGTCGCGCCCCGGCGCAGTCGTGGCTGCGCGCTGGCGACCGGCATCCTGGGCGGCCTGCTGACCCGCGCCGCCGGCCAGCCGGTGGCGGTGCTCGAGATCGGCTGCGCGGCCGGCGGGTCCGACGCCTGCTGGTTCCTGGTCGGCGCGGAGGCCCGGCTGCGCGAGGTCCACGCGCGGCTCGCGGAAGGGGAGGCGGTCGCGGCCGTCCTCGGGCGCTGACGGACCCTGGACGCGTGGTCGCAGTGGATTACGGTCGGCGCCGGATCGGCGTGGCCGCCTCCGACCCTACCCGGACGATCGCCTCCCCCCGCGCCGTCGTCGAGACGACGGGCGCCTTGCCTCCCCCCGGCGAGCCGGCGCCTGTCCCGGCCGCGCTGGTCTCGCTCCTGCAGGAGCTGGCGCCCGCGAAGGTCGTGGTGGGCATCCCCCTCCAGATGGACGGGGGCGAGGGCGTGATGGCGCGCGAGGCGCGGGCCTTCGGGCGCGCGATCGCCGAGCGGACGGGCCTGGAGGTCGTCGAGTGGGACGAGCGACTCACGACGCAGCTGGCGGAGCGCGCGCTCGCCTCCCTGGAGCTTCCCCGGCGGAAGCGGCGGGAGAAGGGGCGCGCGGACATGCTCGCCGCGGCCGCCCTGCTCCGTTCCTTCCTCGCCTCCGACGAGGCGCGCCGGTGAGCCGGGCGCGCCCGTCCTTCCTCGGTTCGGTCCCCACCGTCACGCTGGCGCTCCTGCTCGTCGCCGCCCCCGCCTGCGAGCCGCCGGCCGAGCAACGGCTCGGAGAGGAGGCCGAAGGGGAAGCCGGCGCGCGCGCGCGACAGGTGGACGTACGCATCCCGGAGGGCGCCAGCGCCCGGCTGACCGCGCAGCGGCTGCACGAGGCCGGGCTGGTGGATCGGCCGCTCCTCTTCCGGGCCTTCGTGCGGCTCACCGGCTCGGCCCGCGCGCTGCGGGCGGGCCATTACCGCTTCGCCGAGAACGCGAGCTGGGACCAGATCCTCGACGCCCTGCGCCGGGGCGACGTCGTCCGGATCCCGGTCACCGTTCCCGAGGGCTTCGGTCTTCGCGAGATCGCCCCGCGGGTGGCCGAGCTCACCGACACGCCCGTGGACTCGGTGCTCGCGCTCGCGCGGGACAGCGCCTTCGCGCGGGAGCTCGGCGTCCCGGGGCCCACGCTGGAGGGCTATCTCTTCCCGGACACTTACCAGTTCGTGGAGGGGCTCGGCCCGGGCACCGTGCTCCGGGCCATGGTGGAGCGCTACCGCGCCTTCTGGGGCGAGACGGAGCGCCGCCTCGCCGATTCCCTCGGCCTCTCCGAGCGCGAGGTCGTCACCCTGGCGAGCATCGTCGAGAAGGAGGCGCGGGTGGCCGACGAGCGGCCGGTGATCGCCGGCGTGTACCTGAACCGCCTGCGGGTGGGCATGCTCCTCCAGGCCGACCCCACCGTGCAGTACGCGCTCGAGGCGCCCAAGGAGCGGCTGCTCTACCGGGACATCGATGCGGTCGCGGACCACCCGTACAACACCTACACGCAGGCCGGCCTTCCTCCGGGACCGATCGCCTCGCCGGGCGAGGCCTCGCTCCGCGCGGTGCTCGAGCCGGCGGAGGTGCCCTACCTGTTCTTCGTGGCACGCATCGACGGCTCCCACGTCTTCACCGAGACCGAGCGGGAGCACATCAACGCGAAGAACCGGATCCGGGCCGAGCGGGACCGCCGGGCGGCGGAGGCGGCGCGCGCCGCCGAGGTCGACCGGAGCGGGCGCTGACCCGCTCACGGGCCGGCGCGGACGCCGACCTGGCCGGAGGACCGGAGCGGCGCGCCAACCGGGTCGAGGAGAGCGGGCCCTGACCTCGCTGGCCGACCGGCTGCGGCTCATGGTCCTCACGCGGCCACGGCCCGCCTGCGGCCGCCCGCTGACCGAAGTGGCGCGGGCCTGTGCGGAAGCGGGGGCGACCGCCATCCAGCTCCGCGACAAGGAGGCCGACGGCCGCACGCTGTACGAGCGGGCCGTGGCGATGCGGGAGACGCTGGCCGGGCTTCCTGCCCTGCTGCTGGTGAACGATCGGGTGGACGTGGCCCTCGCGGCCGGGGCGGATGGCGCGCACCTGGGGCCGGACGACCTCCCGCTGGCCGAAGCTCGGCGGCTCGTTCCCGAGGACTTCCTGCTCGGCTACTCGACGGACGATCCCGAGGAAGGCCGGCGCGCGGCCGCCGCCGGAGCCGACTACCTGGGCGTGGGAGCCGTCTTCGGCACCCGGAGCAAGGAGGGCCTGGCCGAGGAGGCGATCGGCCCGGCGCGGGTTCGGGAGGTCCTCCGGGCCGCCGGGCTACCCGGGGTGGGGATCGGCGGGATCGACGCCGGCAACGCCGCCGCCGTCGCCCGGACCGGAGCGGGGATCGCGGTGCTCGGCGCGGTCATGGAGGCGCCGGATCCCGGCGCCGCGGTGCGGCGGCTCCTGGAGGCGATCGCCGCGGGCTGACCGCGCTTCGACGCTCTTGTCAGACCCGGTCCCGCACCCCGGCCGCGCCCGCGCGCTCGGCGCAGTGGGCGCAGCAGTAGATGCTCCCGTCCGCCTCCACACCGTGCCCGACCACCCGGGTGCCGCAGTGCTCGCAGGTGGGAGCCACGACCTGGATCGCGCACTCCATGCTGTCGAAGTCGTACTTGTCGCCGTCATGCGTGGTGAGCTGGAACGTCTTGTCGTACTCGTTCCCGCAGCTCGCGCAGCGTGCCATGGAGCCTCCCGTCGCGGGTCGTCGTGATCCGACCGCCGGACGCGGCGGCCATCTCCCGCTACACGAGCGAGCAGGATCCGGACCGACGAACGCCCCGCCGGCGAGGCCGGCGGGGCGCTCCGTGGCGCCCTCGAACGGACGGAAGGCTCGGACCCGGTCGCGACCTTACCGCTGCGCGTCGCGGTCGCCTGACGAACTCCGGTCCTTCGTCTTGGGAGCGGGCCTCGCTGGCGGGCTGGGTCGGCGCACCGGCTTGATCACTGGCCGCGCCTGTGAGGCCGGCCTCGGCCGGGCCGAGGCCCCGGGCGTCCGTACGCCAGTCCCGGGGGTCGCACCCCGCCGCGGACCGTCCCTCACGGCGCGCGCGGGAACGCGAGCGTTCGGCAGGTAGCGGAGGCGGTCCGCGGAGCGCTCGCCGACGCGGGACCGGTCGCGGCCGACCGCATGATCGAAGCCCCGCGGGTCGGCGCGCGGCGGGAGCAGGGTGCGGCGCTTCACGGGACGCGCCTCCGTGGCTCGGCTCCGGGTCCCGGCATCGCCGCGCTCGAGCGCACGGCCTCCCGGTCGCCGCTCCGGCGCCCAGCCGCGGAGCGGCGCATCCGGCACGGCGGCATCCTCGGCCTCGCCGGGCCGCTCCCCCGGCCGGCCCCCGCCCGCGGCGGTCCGGTCCCCCTCATCGCGCAGGCGAGGCTTCGCGGTGCCGCCCCTGCCCTCCGGATCGGCACGGCCGGGCAGGTTGGCGACCGTCTCGGCGATCCGCTCCTCGAGGCCGTCCAGGTCCACCTCGCGGCTTTCTCCGTCACCCTCGCGGCCTTCTCCGTCACCGCCCTCCGCGGTCGCGCTGTCCCGGCCCGGGAACCTCGTCCGCGCGCGGATCGGTCGCTTGAACGTGACGGCGGCCAGGTGGACGGCCCGCAGGCACGGCCGCGGCGAGGTCCAGTACGGCAGGTAATCCACGGCCCACTCGCTCAGGCCGGCGCCGGGGTCGGGCGCGGCGCCGGGCGGCAGCACGGCGTGCAGGATGTCGTCCATGGTGTGGAAGACGCTGCCCCCCGCCAAATGCAGGCCCCCGACGGCGGGACGGTACCGGAACGCGACGAACGGCCGCAGGCTGCGGAGGTCGAGCGGCCTCTCGGACGCCACGATCAGCCTCCAGGCCACCGGCGAGTGGAGGGAGCCGCGGCAGGCGCTGAACGGCGCCAGACCAGGGTTTCTCGCGAAGCCGCTGCCCGGGCCGTGGCCGGCCAACACCGTCTGGATGCCCGTGTGGAAGCGTCGCTGGCCGCCCGCCGCGGGATCGTGTGGATAGAGCGCCCGGGCCCCGAGGCCGGGGACGATGTCGAAGATGGCCACGTAGGCCGGCTTGTTCACGTGGAAGACGGCCCACGGGCCGGCGTGCAGGTCGTGTGCGGGCAGCCAGACCTGGAGGGGAACGTCCGTCTCGGCCGAGGGGCCGTGGGCGACGGGAGCGTGCGTGCTACAGCCCGCGGCGGCCAGGGTGACGAGGAGCGCGAGCGCCGCGGCGCCCGCCGGGATCCGGAACCGGTCGGTGAGGCTACCCATGGTCCCCCCTCCGGGCGGGAGAATCTCTACATGATGACTCGGATACACCGCGACCTTCTACGGTGTTCCCGAATTTACGAATCTAGGCCCCGGTCTGGAACCGCACTACCATCGGTCTGGCGAGCGGCTACCATCGGACTTGGCGAGCCGCGGTCATCGTTTTGCCACGGCCGCAAAAAAGGGCCCGTCCGGAGATCCGGACGGGCCCTGTCGAGTGCCGGCAGCGACCTACTCTCCCACGCCGTCTCCGGCGCAGTACCATCGGCGCTGAGGGGCTTAACTTCTGGGTTCGGGATGGGACCAGGTGTTTCCCCCTCGCGAAAGCCACCGGCGCAGCTCGGGTCGCGTTCCGCGCGCGCATCCGGCCGGCCGAGGCCGACCGCCGCGCGCGCGAGGCGACGGAAAAAGGAAGCGGAAGCGAGCGCACGGACGCGGGGCGTCCGGACGGCACGGAAATGCGAAGAAAAAGAATGAGGGATCAAGCCTCACGGCCGATTAGTACGGCTCGGCTGAAGCGCTCG
>CAZTGV010000071.1:0-11095 GCA_964613475.1 uncultured Gemmatimonadota bacterium | reverse complement strand
TCGGAGGGAAGCTTGTCCGCCGAGAGCTCGCGCGTGGCGAGCATCACCTGCCGGAGCGCGCCGTCCACCCGGTAGCGGTCCGTGTGCACGGCCAGGAAGTCGTAGTAGAGGCGGAAGAACTGGATCTGATTGTAGCTCTGGAGCAGGGGCCCTTCGTCCCACAGCCGGATGTTCCGGAGCGTGCCCTGGTTCTCGGCGACCGACTCCCGGTCGATCTCCCGGCCCGCCGGGTGGCTCTGCGGCGCGACGCGGTCCAGCCCGAAGGCGCGCCGCGTGAACCCGATGTTGTGGGCCAGGTACTCCCGCTCCAAACCGAGCTCGCTCGGCTCCACTCGCAGCCGCTGCACCGCGGCGGGCAGGAGGGCGCCCACCACGATCCAGAGGACGAGCCAGGCCGAGACCGGGGCCACGATCCACCGCGGACCGCGCGACAGGAGGGCCCCCGCGAGGACGACCGCCGCCGCCCCCGCCGCCGCGACCGCCAGGAAGGTTCGGCCGGGCAGCCGCACGTGCGCGTCGGTGTAGCCGAGCCCGAAGACGGTGCCGGCCGGGGAATAGAGCAGCTCGTAGCGGCCGAGCCAGTGCCCGGCCGCGATGAGCAGGAGGACGAGAGCGAGCAGGCCGGCCATCCGCCGGCGCGCCCCGCCGCCGAGCCACTCGGGGTCGCCCCGGAGGTGACCGCTCAGGAGGTGGAGACCGAGGAGGACCCCTCCGATGCCGAGGACCGCCGCCAGGAGCCACTCGTGCGCCAGGCGGAGGGCGGGCAGCAGGAAGATGTAGAACGAGAGGTCCCGTCCGAAGATCGGGTCCGTCTCGCCGAACGGGACGGCGTGCCGCGCCAGCAGCACCGTCTCCCACTCGGAGCCCGGGTAGAGGGCGAGGATCACGCCGACTCCCAGGAGGATCCCGCCCGTGGCCCGGACCAGGAAGCCGTGCACGAAGTGGTAGTCGAGCGGTTCCAGCGGCGCGGCCGCCCGTGGGGGGCGGCTCGTCGCCCGGGCGGCGGCGCGGAGGAACGGCGCCGCGAGGACCAGGAAGCCGACCAGGGCCAGGCCGAACAGGAGGACGCGGGTGGTGACGATCGTCACCAGCACCGACTCGTAGCCGAGGGCCCGGAACCAGAGCCAGTCGGTGTAGAAGTCCCGCGCCCAGCCGAGACCCCACCCGAGCAGGAGCAGGCCCAGGAGCGCGAGACCCCAGCGCGTCAGGCGGCGCACGCGCCCCAGGTCGAGCGCGCCGAGGTCCAGCTTGCGGGACCGGGCGCGCCGGTGCCGCTCGAAGTCGGAGAGGTCGTTCACCGCTTCACCGCCCGCACGCGCCGCTCGACGCGCTCACCACTCGACCGATCCCTCTCGCGAGGTATCGATCTCATCCGCCTCCCCCTCCTCGAACAGGAAGGAGCGCAGGTTCCGGTACAGGAACTGGCGCGCCCGGTCGTCCTGCAGGTCCAGGCCGTAGTGGTTGATCAGCAGCATCTGCCGCCGCTTCCAATCCTCGAAGCAGGGTCCGCAGACCTCCGCCGCGACCCGCTCCCCCAGGGGACCGGGAAAGGGCGCCCGTCCGAGGGGGGACACCGCCTCCGCGTCCCGGCCGCAGCGCGCGCAGCGGAAGGGTGCGGTCGCTTTTTCGTCCATGCGGTCTCCGGATGAAGGTTCGTTGATCCGCGGTCCGGAACTTGAGCCTAGCGGGGTCGTCCCGGCGGGTCCAGCGCCGACTTTCCGCGGTCGCCGCGCGCCGATCGCGGCCCGGGGGCCGGGGACCGCCGGTCGGCCCGGGACGTGCAATAGCGTCCCTCGGACGCCATGTTGTCGGAGGACGGATCGGGCGGATTCGTCCGCGCCGTGCACTTCACAGGAGGAGAGCGATCGCGCAGGACAGGGACGAGCCCAGGGTGAACGAGCAGATCCGGATCAGCCCCGTCCGGCTCATCGACGAGGAGGGCGAGCAGATCGGGATCGTGCCACTGGAGAAAGCGCGGGACGAGGCCGACGATCGGCGACTGGACCTCGTCGAGGTCGCGCCGCAGGCCCGGCCCCCGGTGGTGAAGCTGATGGACTACGGGCGCTTCAAGTACGAGAAGGCGAAGGCCGAGAAGGAGGCCAAGAAGCGCCAGCACAACGTCGAGGTCAAGGAAGTCAAGTTCCGGCCGAAGATCGAGGAGCACGACTTCGACTTCAAGACGCGGCACGCCCGGGAGTTCATCGAGGAAGGCAACAAGGTCAAGGTGACCATCATGTTCCGCTATCGGGAGCTCCGCCGGCCGGAGCTGGGCGAGACGCTTCTCGACAAGATCGTGGAGGAGCTGTCCGACGTCGCCCAGATCGAGACGCGGACCGGTCTCCAGGGCCGGAACATGACCATGGTGCTCGTCCCGTCCGACTGGGAGGTCTGAGCCCTCAGCCGGAAGCACGGTCCTCCCGGGCGGTCAGGAGCGCGTCCAGCCCCTCCCACGGCCCGTGCCGGCGGCCGGTCTCGATGACGGCACGTATCGTCTCCCGCAGGTCGCCTCGCGCCGCGTGGACGGCCTCGAAGTCGTCCAGCCGCGAGTAGTAGAGGAGCCGCGCCAGGACCCAGGCGTTGTCCAGGCGGTCAGGCTCCGGAAGCCGATACCGGCCGCCGTGCAGCGCCGGCCGCACCTCCGCCTCGAACCGGTCCACCGCCTGCCGGAAGAGCGCGCGCTTCCGCGTCCGCTTCTCCTCGTCCCCCAGGTCCGAGGCATAGAGCTCCCTCAGCGGCGGGACCATCGACTCGAAGAAGCGCCCGAAGACCCGGGCGTCGGACCAGCGGGCCTCCGCGCGGCGGCAGGCTTCCGCGTCGGCGACCGCCCGGCAGAAGAACTCGATCGCCCCGCGGTGGCCGACGAAGCTCGCGAAGCTCTCGTTGAAGCGGGCCTGTCCGGCCGGATAGTAGGTCGTGTGGACGATCTCGTGGATCACCGTCTCCACCAGCGACAGGCTGTCGAGGCGAAGGGTGGTGGAAAGGAGCGGGTCGGGCAGCCAGCCGAGCGTGCTGAAGGCGGAGGCGGGGCGCAGGGAGACGTCGTAGCCCTCCCGCCGCAGCGCGTCCGCCGCGCCGCGGGCCCGGTCGAAGTCGAAGTAGCCCCGGTATGGCACCCGGCCGACGATCGGAAACCACCACGTCTTCCAGCGGAGCGCGAACTCCGGGGCCGCCGACACGACGAGCAGCAGGGTGTCTCGCTCCAGCCGGGCGAAGCTGCGGAAGCTGTCCCCCGGGTCGAGGCCGAGGGAGCGCTCGGCGAAATCCCGCGCGTGGCGGACCAGCCTGAGCTTGGCGCGGAGCTCCGCCGGGGCGGCCGTGTCGCGCAACGCCCGGTCGATCGGCTCGCGCGCCGCCAGGATTCGCGCCTCCTCCCAGCCGGCCCGCAGCACGTAGCCCGGAGAGCAGGCGGTCACGGCGCCGGCGAGCGCCGCCAGCGCCACCAGAAGCCCGAGGAGGCGCGGCGGGAGCCCGGCGCGGCGCACAGGGTCCGAGGGCGGTTCGGGGATTGGCATCGATGCTCCTCCTCGGCCGGGTGCGGGGGACGTGGTCCGCGTCTCGGGGCTCGCCCTGACTGCTACGGCCCGGAGCTTCGCGGGATCCCGCCGCGCGGCGGAGCGTCAGAACGAAGCGACCGACGCCGGGTATCCAGCGTCCGCGCGCCCCCGGAGGGATCGAGGCCGCCGAGCCGGCCGTCCTCGCCCCCCACGCGAGGGCTCCGGGCCACGCCGAGGGGAGACGGAGACGAGATGGCAGCCGAGCCGGAGAGACCGGGTTCCGGAGAGGAGGGCGGCGGGCGACGTCCGGCCCCCACCGAGGCGCAGGTGCGGAGCGCGCTGATCCGGTTCGCCGAGCTCATCCAGCGCCTGGAGCGCGACGACCGCCTGCTCCGCTCCCTTCCCTTCCTCATGGGACGGCTGGGCGACATCCGGCGCATGCTGTTCGACTTCGAGGTCCGGGTCACCGAGCGGCTCCTCCCGATCGAGGATCCGACGGAGCGGGAGTCCCGGCGGATCGTGCGGGAGGCGCGGGAGAGCGAGCGGGAAGGGCCGGAGGAGTGGGGTGGCGGCTGGCACCCTCCCGAGCGAGCCGGGGACGGCGAGGGCGGCGGGGATGGTGAGGGCCGTGGGGACGGCGACGGCGGCGGGGGCGACGCGCCGGGCTGAAGCCTCTCCGCTCCGAGGGCTTCGCGCCCCCGGCGCTCAGCGGCCGCGCACGTAGTGGAGCTGCTCGCGCACGCGGTCGCGCGCGTACGTGCGTTCGGGTCCGTCCGCGTCGCTCCGATAGCGGCGGTAGGGGCGCGCGAAGCGGCGGTAGCTGTCGGGACACCCCCACTCGCGGAGCGCCGCCTCGATGGCAGCGGCCGGAAGCAGCCCCTCGTCGTTGTAGCTGAAGAGGAGATGGCCGCCGTCCGCCTCCTCCAGCAGCTCCCGCAGGGCCCGCTCCGCCCGCCCCTTGCGGCACCAGTCCGACCGGAGGTCCTCGTCCGGGATCAGCCCGGTCTTCCCCCGCAGGGCCGGCGGCGGGTCCCAGCCGACCGCGAGCAGCTCGGGGATGTGGTAGTAGCCCGGGTACTGGCGTCCGTTGTAGGGGGGGTCCAGGTAGATCAGGTCCACCGCTCCCGCGCGCCGGAGCAGCGCCCGCGCCGGGCCGCGGAAGGCGCGGGAGCCGCCCTCCCTTCCCCCGTTCGGCCGGACGGGCCGGAGCGGACGGAGGCGGAGCTCCCGCTCGGCGTTCGGTTGCCAGCTCTTCACGAAGGAGGCGTAGATACCCGTCGTGTTCGCCACCCGGTCGGCCGCCTCGATCAGCGTGGCCAGCAGGAGCTGCGTCCGGCCGCGGTCCAGGTGGCCGGCGTCCCGCCACTCCGCGATCTTCTCGCGGATGAGGTCGATCCGACGGGCGTTCCGGGGTCGGAAGTACATGCGGCCGTGCGCGCGCCCCGCCTCGCCGGCGGGCGTGTAATGCTCGGTGATGAAGCCGTGCCGGCCCGGCGCCGCCTGCAGCCACCGCAGCACCGCCCGGTAGCCGACCGTTCCGCCGCCCTCGCAATCGCCGCCGTCGCCGGCGGCCGGTGGTCCGCCGTTGCTCCGGGCGCGCCGGCCCGCGGGGAGCAGGGCGGCCGGGAAGGAGGGCGCGCGGTCGAGCTCCACCCGCGCCACCTGCAGCGCGAACGAGAAGGCCATCAGGTCGCCCGCGTGCACCCGCCATCCCCGCCGCTTCAGCGCTCCCGCCACGCTCGCGGTGCCGGCGAACGGGTCCGCCGCCACGCCGGGCCGGAGATCGAGCGCCTCGAGTCGGCGCATCAGGAAGGGGAGCAGCCGCGTCTTGTTCCCCAGGTAGCGCACACCGGAGGATACCGGCGGCGCCCGGGGCGGGAAAGCGGCCGCGGCCGCCGCGGAGGCGCGGAGGGGGCGCAGCGGTGAGCCTCCCGGATCGCGTGTGGGGGGGCGCGGCCCGTGTCGCGCGCGCCCTGGCGCCGGTCGCGGCCGCGCTGCGTCCCGCGCTCTCCCGGCCGGTGGCCGAGCGCCGTGCCGCGGCGGCGGAGTTGGAGGCGTGGGGCGCGCGGGAGGTGTCCGGGTCCGCCGGGTCCGCCGAAGATCCCCTGCTGTGGCTGCACGGCGCCTCGGCCGGCGAGCTCCTGGGCGCCGCGCCGGCCGTGGAGCGGGCCCGCCGCGAGCGGCCGTTTCGACTCCTCGTCACCCACACCTCGCCCTCCGGGGCGCCCGCCGCCGCGGCGCTCGGGCCGGGGTGGCGGGGCTACCCGCCCTTCGACGCGCCGGCGGACTGCCGCCGCGCGGTGCGCGGCGCCGCCCCCGAGGCGATCGTGTTCGCGAAGGGGGACGTGTGGCCGGGGCTCACCCGCGCGGCCGCGGACGCGGGGATCCCGCTCGGCCTGGTGAACGGGACGGTGCGGCCGGGAAGCTCCCGCCTGCGGGCACCGGCCCGCTGGCTGCTGCGCCCCGCGCACCGGCGGCTGGACCGGGTCGGGGCGGTCTCCGAGGCGGACGCCGACCGGCTGACCCGGCTGGGCGCGCGTCCCGGGGCGATCCGCCTGACCGGCGACGCGGCCTTCGACCGGGCGCTGGCCCGCGCCGACCGGGCCCTGGCCGCGCTGGGCGCGGCGCCGGGAGCCGTCCGCCGGGACGCCGGGACGGACGTCCCGATCCTGGTGGCCGGCTCCACCTGGCCCGCCGACGAGGAAGCCCTGCTGCGCGCCGCCGCCCGCCTGGCGTCGCGCGGCCGTCCCTTGCGCCTGGCGCTCGTGCCGCACGAGCCGACCGAGGCGGCGGTCCGAGCGCTGACCGACCGGTGCGCGCGGACGCTCGGTCGGGCGCCCCTCCGCTGGTCCGAGGGCGGCCACGGCGGCGCCGGTGCGGACGACGGGACCGCCGGCCGGGACGCCGCCGAAGGCGCTGCGGCCGAGGCGGCGGCCGCGCCGGCGGTCCGGCTGCGCGCGCTCCTGCGCCGGGCGGCGGCCGAGGGGCGCCCGGTCGTGGTGGACGCGCTGGGCGTGCTGGCGGACCTCTACGCCGCCGCGGACGTGGCGTACGTGGGCGGCGGCTTCGGGCGAGCCGGCCTGCACTCGGTCATCGAGCCGGCGGCGGCCGGCGTCCCGGTGCTCTTCGGGCCCCGCCACGAGCGGCGCGAGGCGGCCGAGCTCCTGGAGCGGGGCGGGGCGCGCGCGGCGGACGCCGCCGGCCTGGCCGACGCCCTGGAGGGCTGGCTGGCCGAGCCGGAGGCGCGCCGGGCCGCGGGCGCCCGCGGCCGCGCCTACGTGGAAGCCGAAGCGGGCGCGGCCGGCGCCACGGCGGCGCTCATCCTCGAGCTCCTGGAGGCCGGCCGCGGCGCCCCCCTACCAGGTCCGGTTTCGGGCCGAGCACGTACCAGATGATGCACCCGAGGATCGGGCAGAGAAGGATCACGCCGCTCCACAGCCAGCGCTCGCGGGGGGTCGCGGGGGCGCGGACCAGGAGCCAGATGGACCAGGCATCGAGCACCAGCAGCAGAAGGAGGAGCACCCAGCGCATGTCCAGCGCCGCGCCCGCCTCCACCAGACCGCTCACGCGGCGGCGGTCGGGGTGGTGAACTGGAGGCGGTGCAGCCGCGCGTAGAGGCCGTCCCGCTCCAGCAGCTCCCGGTGCGTGCCGGATTCGCGGATCTCGCCGTGGTGGATCACCAGGATGCGGTCCGCGTTCTGGATGGTCGAGAGCCGGTGGGCGATGACCAGGCTCGTCCGCCCCTCCATCAGGGTCTCGAGCGCCCGCTGGATCTGCGCCTCGATCTCCGAGTCGACGGAGCTGGTGGCCTCGTCCAGGAGGAGCACCCGCGGGTCGCCGGCCAGGGCGCGCGCGAAGGAGAGGAGCTGCCGCTCGCCCACGCTGAGGTTCCCGCCGCGCTCGCCGAGCGGGTGCTCGTAGCCCTCCGAAAGGCGGCGCAGGTAGCGGTCGGCCCCGACCCGGCGGGCCGCCTGGCGCATCGCCTCGTCCGTGATCCCCTCCCGGCCGAGGACGATGTTGCGGCGCGCCGTCCCCGAGAAGAGGTAGACGTCCTGGAGCACCAGCCCCATCTGCCCGCGCAGCTCGCGGATCGGCACCTCGCGGAGGTCCACCCCGTCCAGCGTCACGCGGCCCCGCTGCGGGTCGTAGAAGCGCATCAGAAGGTTGATGATCGTGGACTTCCCGGCTCCCGTGGCGCCCACGATGGCGACGCGCTGGCCGGGCTCCACGACGAAGGAGACGTCCGTCAGCACCCACTCGCGCTCCGCCTCCGGAACCGGCGCGCCTTCCGGGAGGGCCCCGTCGCCCCTCGGCGAGGGGGCAGCGGCGCCGTCGCCCGCCTCCGTGTAGCGGAACCAGACGTTCTCGAACGCGATACGGCCCCGCAGCGGCGTGGGGAGATGGGTAGGCCGCGCCGGATCGCGGACCTCGGGCGCTTCGTCCAGCAGCCGGAAGATCCGCTCGGAGCTCGCCATGGCGCTCTGGAGCACGTTGTACTTCTCGGACAGGTCCTGGATGGGCCGGAAGAACCGCCGCGCGTACTGGAGGAAGGCCGCGATCACCCCGATGGTGAGGGTCCCCTCCAGCGCCTGCATGCCGCCGTACCAGATGATGAGGGCGAGCGCGATCGAGGCGAGGAGCTCCACCACCGGGAAGAAGAGCGCGTAGTAGGTGATCGACCGGAGGTGCGCCTGCAAGTAGTCGTCGTTGATGTCGCCGAAGCGGTCGCGGGTGGGCCCCTCCTGCCGGAAGAGCTGCACCACCGTCATGCCCGAGATCCGCTCCTGGAGGAACGCGTTGAGCCGGGCCAGCCGCACCCGGATGTCCCGGTACGCCTGGCGCACCTTCACCCGGAAGAGCCAGGCGGCGAAGAAGACGAGCGGCAGCACGGTGAAGGTGACCAGCGCCAGCCGCCAGTCCATGATCAGCATCGCCGCCATGATGAACACGACCGTGAAGACGTCGCCGAAGATCGTCACCACGCCCGAGGTGAACATCTCGTTCAGCACCTCGACGTCGTTCGTCACCCGCGTCATCAGACGGCCGACCGGGTTGCGGTCGAAGAAGCGCAGGCTCAGCCGCTGCAGGTGCCCGAAGATCTGGTCGCGGAGATCCAGCATCACCTTCTGGCCGATCCAGGTGGTGAGCAGGGTGCGCCCGTACTCCAGCACGGCGGCGGCGAGCAGCGAGCCGATGTAGATGAGGCCGAGCAGCCCGAGGAAGCCGAAGTCGCCGGCGGGGATCGCCTCGTCGATCGCCACCTTGGTGAGCCAGGGGCCGACGAGCTCGAGACCCGACGCCGCGATCAGCATCAGGACGGCGGCGACCACCTTCCACCGATACGGCGACAGGTAGCCCAGCAGGCGGCGCATCAGGTGGGCGTCGTATGCCTTTCCGAGCGCCTCTTCCTCGCGGATCTGTCCCTCTGGCGACGTCTGCAAGCGCGCTCCTGCGGATGGTCCAGCGATGCCCGCGCGGGTTTCCGCGGCGGCGGACGGCCGAGCCGCGCGACCGCCGCTCGGCCGGGTCGCCGGAAGCTAGCCCGGGCCGACGGCGGCATCCACCGCCCGCGGCGGATCTGCCTACCCCGGCGGCTGGCTCGGGATCGCGCCCGCCCCGGGGCGGGCGCCGGCGAGCCCGCTCCGCGGAGATCGCGGGCCCGCCGCCGGCGCGGTTGGCGCCCGCCCGCCGCGACCCGCATCATCCACCGGGCATGAAGCCGACGATCCGCATCCTGGGCGCCCGCCAGCACAACCTGAAGGGCGTCGACCTCGAGCTCCCCCGCCGGGCCCTGACCGTCCTCACCGGCCCCTCGGGATCCGGCAAGTCCAGCCTCGCGTTCGACACCGTCTACGCCGAGGGTCAGCGCCGCTACATCGAGTCGCTCTCCACCTACGCGAAGCAGTTCCTGGAGCGGATGGAGAAGCCGGCCGTCGACCGTATCGAGGGGGTGAGCCCCTCGGTGGCGATCGAACAGAAGAACGCGGTGAAGACGAGCCGCTCCACCGTCGGCACGGTGACCGAGGTCTACGACTTCCTGCGGCTGCTCTGGGCGCGGGTCGGACGCACGTTCTGTCCCGACTGCGGCCGGCGGGTGGTCCCGGACACCGTCCAGTCCGCCACCGACGAGATCCTGGCCGCCTGGCCGGCCGGCACCCGCCTGACCGTGACGTTCCGCCTGCGGCTCAGCGAGGAGATCACCCATCGGCTGGCGGTGGAGAACATCCGGGCGCAGGGCTACCTGCGGGTCATCGCGGACGGGCGGGAGTGGTACCTGCCGGATCTGGAGGACGCCGCGGGTCCGGACGCCACGGATTCCGGCGCCACGGACTCGGGCGAGGAGGCCGCCGCGGCGGGGCGCGCGAAGGGGCCCGACCTGGCGGTCGCGGACGAGCTGCGCGTGGTCGTCGACCGCCTGGTGCTGGACGAGGAGCGGCGCGAGCGGCTCGCCGACGCGCTCGCCGCCGCCTTCGCGGAGGGGGACGGCCACGCCGAGGTCGTGCGCGCCGGGGCGGGCGCGGAGGGCTCCGCGGCGGAGACGCCGGCGCGGCTGGCGTTCAGCGAGCGGTTCCGATGCCCCGACTGCGGCCGGGACTTCCCGGAGCCGCGGCCGGCGCTGTTCAGCTTCAACAGCCCGGCCGGGGCCTGCCCGGAGTGCACGGGCTTCGGGGCGACGCTCGAGTACGATCTCGACCTCATCGTCCCCGATCCTGCCCGCTCGCTCGAGGAGGGGGCGGTGGACCCGTGGGAGAAGCCGCGCTACGGTCGCGAGCGGGCCGCGCTCCGCCGCTTCGCCGAACGACGCGGGATCGACCCGCGGGCGCCCTGGCGGGAGCTTCCCGAGGACGACCGGAAAGCCATCCTCCACGGGACGGAGGGCTTCCAGGGCGTGCTCCCCTTCCTTCGCTCCCGGGAGCGGAAGCGCTACAAGCGCTACATCCGGGTCTTCCTCCGACAGTACCAGAGCCCCCGGGTGTGCGCGCGGTGCGGCGGAGACCGGCTCCGCCCGGAGGCGCTGAACGTCCGGGTGGACGGGATGACGATCTCCGAGGCGGCGCGCCTCCCGCTGGCGACGCTCCGCGGACGGCTCGCCGGTGCCGAGCTGACTTCCTTCGAGCGCAAGGTGGCCGGCCTGCTCCTCCGCGAGCTGGACGACCGGCTCGGCTTCCTGGAGGACGTCGGCCTCGGCTACCTCACCCTGGACCGGCAGGCGCGCACCCTCTCGGGGGGCGAGATGCAGCGGATCCGCCTGGCGAGCTGCCTCGGGAGCCACCTGGTGGACACGCTGTACGTGCTCGATGAGCCGACGATCGGGCTCCACCCGGAGGACGTGGAGCGCTTCCTGGTCGTGCTGGACCGGCTCCGCGACCGGGGGAACACGATCCTGGTGGTCGAGCACGAGCCGCGGGTGCTGGTCCGGGCGGACCGCATCGTGGAGCTGGGCCCGGGGGCGGGGGAGCGGGGGGGCGAGGTGGTGTTCGAGGGGAGCTGGGAGGCGCTTCGCCGCGCGGACACCGCGACGGGGCGGGCCCTGCGGGCGCGCGGCGAGCCGGCGCGGGCGGCTCGCCGGCGCAAGGCCCGCGCCGGCCGGGGCGCGCCGG
>CAZTGV010000070.1:0-12146 GCA_964613475.1 uncultured Gemmatimonadota bacterium | reverse complement strand
CACGATGATCACCAGCGAGTGGGGCACGCCGAACATGGTGAAGGACGGCGTGAACCCGGAGCTGCTGCTCGGCGGAAAGTACGGCAACGCGCTGCACGTGTGGGACCTCAAGTCCCGGAAGCACCTGCGCCGCCTGCCGCTGGGCGAGAAGGAGCAGATGGTGCTCGAGCTCCGGCCGGCCCACAACCCGAAGCGGGCCTACGGGTTCGTCGGGGTGGTGCTGAACCTGGAGGACCTCTCCTCCTCGATCTTCCTCTGGTACCGGGACGAGACGGGCGAGTGGAAGACCAAGAAGGTGATCACGATCCCCGCGGAGCCGGCCGACGAGGCCGACCTCCCGCCGGTGATCGCCCCCTTCGGCACGGTGCCGCCGCTGGTGACCGACATCAATCTCTCGCTCGACGACCGGTTCCTCTACGTCTCGTGCTGGGGGACGGGCGAGCTGCGGCAGTACGACGTCTCCGACCCGTTCGAGCCCAGGCTGGTCGGCTCGGCGCGGATCGGCGGCATCGTGAACCGGACCGCGCACCCGAGCGATCCCGACCGGCCGCTGAACGGCGGGCCGCAGATGGTCGAGCTCAGCCGGGACGGGAAGCGGGTCTACATCACGAACTCCCTCTACAGCCCCTGGGACGCCCAGTTCTATCCGGACGGGATCCGCGGCTGGATGGCCCGGCTGGATGTCGGCGCCGGCGGAGGGATCGCCTTCGACCAGCGCTTCCTGGTCGAGTTCGAGGAGGGCCTGCGGCCCCACCAGGTGCGGCTCCAGGGCGGAGACGCGTCCTCGGACTCGTTCTGCTACGCGGCGTAGGGCGAAGCGGCGTAGCCGAAGCCGCGGCGGGGGAATCACGGGGGCCACCCGAAGCACGGCCCGCCCGCGCTCCCCGTTCCGAAGACCCCGTCCGGCCCGCGCCCCCCGCGCGCGGCCGGGCGGGGCCCCACCGCCGAAGCAGCGCGAAGCGAACCAGAGCGGATCGACACAGAGCGAATCATACCAGTGAATCACGGATAGAGGACCGAAGCGGAAGGGAGAGACCCGTGACGATCGCGATCGACGGACAGCTCGGAGCCTGGCTGATGCTGCTGGCGCTCGGAGCCGTGCACGGCGTGAACCCGGCCATGGGGTGGCTGTTCGCCGTCGGGCTGGGGCTGCAGGAGGGAAGCCGGCGCGCGGTGTGGCGCTCCCTGGGCCCGCTGGCGCTCGGCCACCTGGCGGCGATCGCCGCCGCGCTGGCCGCCGCCGCCGCGATCGGCCTGGTGATCCCCCTCTCCATCCTGAAGTGGATCGTAGCTGCCCTGCTGCTCGGGCTCGGGCTGCTGCAGCTCCGCCGCCACTGGCATCCCCGCTACGGGGGCATGCGGATGAAGGGAAAGGACCTGGCGATCTGGTCGTTCCTGATGGCTTCCGCGCACGGCGCGGGCCTCATGGCGCTTCCGTTCGTGCTCGGGGCGACGCCGGATCGGGGCGGGAGCGCCGGCCTCGCAGCCGCCGCCGGAAGCCCCGGCGCGCACGCGACCGCGGGCCACGCCGCGCACGCGGTGCAGGCGGTGCGCCCGGTGGACGGCGCACACGCGGAGCACGCCGAGATGGCCGAAATGCTCGTGGCCGGCCTCCCCGCCGAGCAGGTGGCGGGCCTCCTGGCCACCGCGATCCACACCCTGGGCTACCTGCTCGTGATGGGCCTGGTGGCCGTGCTGGTCTACGAGAAGCTCGGCCTCAGGCTCCTCCGCACCGCCTGGATCAACCTGGATCTGCTGTGGGCGGGAGCGCTGATCCTCACCGCGGCCCTCACGCCGCTCCTGTGACGCGTATCAACGCCCCGTCAAAATTGGCGTCTCCGCGGAGTCGTGGGAGACGTCTCCGCAGAGACGCGTCCGCGTCGGGTTAGTCCTCTGACGGCTGCTCGTTCCAGATGAAGCGATAGATCCGCCACACGCCGGCGTCCTCCTGGCGCCAGAGCGCGGCGTAGCCGCCTTGGATCCGCATGGGCTCGGCCGCGTCTCCGATGCGGAGGCTCTCGGAGTAGGTCCCGGACTCGTAGATGTGATCCCCGAGGACGATCACGTCCTCGATCTCGACGTCCACAGACTCGAAGGTCGCCCCGGAAAGGCCCTCCTCCAGCACCGACCCGAACTCCGAGCGGCCGCGGACGCTGGCGAACGAGCCTTCCCCGCGGATCCACGCGTCCTCGGAGTAGAGAGAGGCGGCGGCCTGCGCGTCGCCGGCCAGCAGGGCCGCGGCATAGTCGTCGTAGGCCTCCCCGGCCCGCTCCCGGTGCTCCGCCTCGGTCACCGTCGCGGCGCCGGCGTCCGGCGTTTCCTCCGCGGGTCGTTCGCAGCCCGCCGGCACGAGGGCGATCGCCGCGGCGGCGATCCAGGCCTTGGATGAAGAGAACGGTCGTCGCACGGGATCCTCCCGTTCAAGGGGGTCCTCACTCGTCGGATCCGCATCCGCTACTCGGATCGGTCCGCTTCTTGCTTCACCGGTCCGTCGCACCGCCGCCACCCGTCCGGGGGAGCCGCCGACCGCGCGTGCCCCCCGGGCGGGCTCCGCCCCACTACGGAGCGTCGGCGCCGGCCCCCCGCCCCGCCCCGTCCTCGGCCGCCGGCGATTCGTCCTCGGCCCCTCTCGATTCGTCCCCGCCCTCTCTGCCGATCACGTCCAGGAGGAAGGCGTACTCCAGCGCCCGCTCCTTCAGCGCATCGTAGCGGCCCGAGGGACCTCCGTGGCCGGCGCCCATCTCCGTCTTCAGGAGCAGGTGGGTGCCGTCCTCCTTCACGTCCCGGATCCGGGCCACCCACCGGGCGGGCTCCCAGTACTGGACCCGCCGATCGTTCAGCCCCGCGGTGGCCAGGATGTGCGGGTAGGGCCCCGGCTTCACGTTGTCCACCGGGCTGTACGAGCGGATGTAGTCGGCGTACTCGGGGTCCGCGGGGTTCCCCCATTCCTCGTACTCGATCACGGTGAGGGGGATGGAGGGGTCCTGCATGGTCTGGTAGACGTCCACGAAGGGCACGCCGGCCAGCACGGCCCGGAACAGGTCCGGCCGAAGGTTCACCACCGCGCCCACCAGCAGCCCGCCGGCCGACCGGCCTCGAACGGCCAGCCGCTGCGTCCGGGTCCAGCCCTCCGAGATCAGGTGCTCGGCACAGGCGATGAAGTCGGTGAAGGTGTTCTTCTTGTTCAGCATCCTCCCCGCCTCGTGCCACGCCTCCCCCAGCTCGCCGCCGCCGCGGATGTGGGCGATCGCGCACAGGAAGCCTCGGTCCACCAGGCTGAGGACCGGCGCGTTGAACCCGGTCGGATAGGGGAAGCCGTACGCCCCGTAGCCGGTGAGCAGACAGGGGTTCTCGCCGTCGCGCTCCATCCCCTTGCGGTGGAGGAGGGTGATCGGGACGGCGGTTCCATCCTCCGCGGTGGCGTGGATGCGGGCCGTCGTGTAGCCCGCCGGGTCGTAGTTCGGGACCTCCTCCCGTTTCACCAGCTCCAGCGCCCCGTCCTCCAGTCGGAGGTCGTAGGCCGTCTCGGGGGTGACCGGACTCTGGTAGTCGAGGCGCAGGCGACCGCCCTCGAACTCGGGCGTCTCGCCGGCCTCCAGCATATAGGCCGGCTCGGGAAAGGCGATCCGCCGCTCGCGCCCGCTCTGCAGGTCGCTCACGCGTAGCCCGGGCAGCCCGCCCTCCCGCTCGACCAGGACGAGGTGGTCCCGGAAGAGGTCGACCGACTCGAGCTTCACCCCGGGCCGGGAGGGGACGAGCTCCTCCCACGCCCCGGGACCCCGGTGCCAGGCCGTCTCGTCGGCCGCGGGCACCCGGAGGAGGCGGAAGTCCTTGGCGTCCTCGTTCGTGCGCACGTAGAGGTGCGCGCCCCGGTGGCTCAGCTCGTACTCCACGCCGGGGCGGCGGGCGCGGAAGAGCCGGAAGTCCTCCCACGGGCGGTCCGCCTCGAGGATCCGGTACTCCGAGGTGGTGTGGCTCGCCAGCTCGATGAGCAGGAACGCCCGGCTGCGCGTCTTCTTCAGGGTGACGAAGAAGCGATGGTCGCCTTCCCGGTGGACGAGCGCGTCGTCGGCCGGGTCGGTCCCGAGCACGTGGCGCCACGCGCGGTCGGGACGCTTGGCCTCGTCCAGGGTCGTGTAGAAGAGGGTCCGGCCGTCCGCGGACCACACCAGCGAGTCCGAGGTGTTCGCGATCGTCTCGGGCAGGACCTGTCCGGTCTCGAGGTCCATGAACCGGAGGGTGTGCGCCTCCCCGCCCGTCGTGTCCACCGAGTAGGCGAGCCAGCGATCGTCGGGACTCGGCGCGAAGATCTCCACCTCGAAGTAGGGGTGGCCCTCCGCCTCGACGTTGCCGTCCAGCAGGATCTCCTCCTCGGGATCCTCGCCCGGGAGGACGCCACGGAGACGCTCGACGAGGGCGGCGAGCGGCGAGGCGTCGGGGTCGGTCCGCCCGTCCTCCTGCGGATCGAAGGCGTGGGGACCCGGTATGAGCCGCTTGGGGGCGGGACGCCGGCACCAGACCGGGTACTGCCGCCCCTCCACCGTGCGCTCGTAGTACACCCACGGGCCGCGACGGATGGGAGCGGAGACGTCGGTCTCGCGCATGCGGGAGCGGAACTCCCGGTAGAGCGCCTCGCGAAGGGGCGCCGTGTGCGCGAGCGCCTCCTCCGTCCTCCGGTTCTCGGCCTCCAGCCACGCGAGCACGCGGGGGTCCTCGCGATTTCGCAGCCAGGCGTGCTCGTCCACCATCCCCTCTTCCTCGTGGTGGTCCAGCGACGCCGGGGGCTCTCCGTTCCCCCCGGCGGAGAGCGTCCGGTCGTGTCTGGCGGGATCCGTCCGTGTACGGCCTGCGCGACCGTCTCGACCCCGGCGGGTCGGCGTCGCCTACAATCCGCCTCTATCCGTTTCGGCGCAAGGTCGCTCCCACCTGCCCGCGTCGACTTCCGCCCGGCGAGCGGACGGCCGTTCGGAGGCGCCGAGCGTGAGGGCGTGTCGATCGACCCCCGATCCTGGTGCAAGGAGGCGGTCGGAGCCACGATTGTCGGGCAGGCGGTCGGGAACCGTGTCCTAGATTGGTCGACGACCCATGTTCGCGCTTCCCATCCGCCCGGTTTCCGCGTAGCTTGAGAATGTCCCCCCTCGGTCCGCGAATCGCTCGGGTCGCGCCGAGAGGGTGGCGGCATCGCACGCGCTCTCCGGTCTTCCCTTCGCCCCGGCATCGGGCCGGAAAGACGGATCGATGAGCCCGACCGAGTCGCACGGTCGCGGTCCCCCCCGGCGGACCCGCTCCGCCTGGATTCGTGGAGGCGGCGGGCCCCGTTCGCTCGGCCCGCATCCTCCCGACCGTCGGCCCCCCGAAGGCGAGCGGACGACCCTTCGAGTCGCGCACCTCCATACGATGGCCACCGCCCTCTCCGAAGCCGACACGCTGGAGGAGGTCGCCCGCGTGGCGGTGACGCGCGGGCGCCAGCTGTTGGAGGCCGACCGTGGGGCCCTCGGCCTCCTCACGGACGACGGAGACGCCCTGGAGCTGCTCGAGGTCCAGGGGTACGGCGAGGCGATCGTCGGGCCCTTCCGGCGGATGCCCGTGGACGCGGCCATCCCGGCCGCCGAAGCGGCCCGGGAGCGCGCCCCCGTGTGGATCGAGTCGAACGAGGAGTACGCGGTGCGCTATCCGGATGCCTACCGGGATGTGCAACGGGTGACCGGCTCGGCGGCGGTGGCGGCCCTGCCGCTGGCCGACCGTGAAGGCCTGCTCGGCGTGCTCTGTCTGGCCTTCGGCTCGCGGCGGGCGATCGGCATGGAGGACCGGGCCCTGACCCTGCTGCTGGCCCAGCACATGGGCACGGCCCTCCGGCGCGCCCGCAGGCAGCGCGACCAGGAGATGGACGCGCGCACCCGCCGCCGGGCGCGGGACGACGCGCTGGCCGAGGTGGCCCACGACCTCCGGAGTCCGCTTCAGCTCATCACCGTCAACGCGGAGATCCTCCACCGGCGCGCGCCTCTGGAGGAAGAGGACGAGAAGCTGGTGCTCGCCGTGGCGCGGGCCGCCCGCCGGATGGGCGGTTTGATCGAGAACGTGTTGGACAGCGCCGCCCTGGAGAGGGGCCGTCTGTCGCTCGATCTGGCCGCCGAGCCCGTGGCCAGTTTGCTGGAGGAGGCGGCCGAGGCCTACCGGCCGCACGCCGAGCGCGCCGAGCTCTCGCTGTCCGTCGACTGCCCGCCGGGCCTCCCGGAGGTGGCGGTGGACCGCCGACGGATCCTGCGTGTCCTGAGCAACCTGCTCGACAACGCGATCAAGTTCACCCCGGCCGGCGGCTCGGTGGAGCTGCGAGCGTGGTCCAGCCACGAGGAGACGCGGAACCTGGTCGGCATCTCCGTGCGCGACACGGGCCCGGGCATCGACCCGGAAGACCGGGCGCATCTGTTCGAGCGCTTCTGGCACGGCCGCGCGCCGGCACAGCGCGAACAGGGCGCGGAGGGCCCGCCGCCCGGCGTCGAGCCCGGCGGGCGGGCGGGGGCGACGGGCTCGGGTCTCGGCCTCTCCATCTGCCGGGGGATCGTGGAGGCGCACGGCGGTCGCATCTGGCTCGAGAGCCCCCCCGGTCGGGGCGCGACCTTCTCCTTCACCCTGCCCGTCTCGGTCTGATCCGCCCCGCCTCGTCGTCGATCTCGGCGCCGTAAACGCCTGGCAATCCTTCTGTTGATATTTTGTTGATAACCGCTGTTACCTTTCCGCCGGACACTGATCTGGAGCCACGGACCGGGGTGTCGCGGTCCGAGCGACTGATGTGCCGAAACGGCCATCCCCCCACGCTCGACCCGACCTCCGGCACCGGGCTCGGCCTTTCCTCTCTCTTCGCTCGCCGCCCTCGGTCCTCCTTCTCGCACGGCGACGCCTGCGTAGTCCGCTGGCCGCGTCGCACCGTGGGACCCGGCCGTCTGCAGGCACTGCCTCCACGATGCACTTTTTTCATGCGGGAGCGGCGCGAACCGGGCGAGCGAGCCCGTAACTCCGCACGCGGCCGTCGCCCGCGGGCTGGAACGGCTGGTGCGGAAGGCAACGAGCGGAACCCCGAACGAACACCCCGACGCGGCAGCCGGAGGCAGCGATGGCGGAGATCATGGTGGAGCGCGTGGCGGAGGGCGCCTACGAGGTCGAGGTGGAGGACGCCCGGGGATCGAGCCGGCACCGGGTGACCGTCTCCGCTTCCGAGCGCGAGAAGTACGCGTCCGGCGCGGACCCGGCACGGCTGGTGGAGGAGTCCTTCCGCTTCCTGCTGGAGCGGGAGCCGAAGGAGGCGATCCTGTCGCGCTTCGGCCTCTCCACGATCGAGCGCTACTTCCCCGAGTACCCGGAGAAGATCCGCATGCGGCTCGGGCAGGGCGTCTAGCCGAACCCTGCTCGCCGGCTGGCCGCCGGCGCCTCCTTCCTCTAGATGTGCCCTAGACGTACGCGGGGGGAACGGCGATGGGGCGAGCCGGGACATCTCGGACGCGGACCTGGCTGGCGGCGGTCGTCGCGGCGCTGGCGGCCGTCGCCGTTCTCCTGGCCCGAAACGTGGAGCTCGGGCCGCGCGATCCGACGCCGATCGACGCGCGCACGGCCCGCGGCGAGCTGCCCGTCCTCGACGCGCACGAGGCCGCGGCCCGCATCGGCGACCGCGCCCTGGTGTGCGGCCGCGTGGCGAGCGCCACGTACGCGGCCGCGATCGGGGGCCGACCCACCTACCTGAACTTCGGTCGGCCGTACCCGAACCAGGATTTCACGGTGGTCATCTGGGGCCGCCATCGGGCCAAGTTCGGTCGGCCGGAGGCCTACTACCTGGACCGGGAGATCTGCGTGGCCGGACGCATCCAGGCCCACGAGGGCACGCCCAGGATCGAAGCGACCGAGCCGATCCAGATCGAGGCGTGCCGCTCCGGCCGCTGCTGAGCGTGCCGGGCCGTCCGCTCAGCCCGCGTCGGCGAGCTTCTTCTCCACGCACTTCGTGAAGCGGCCGAACATGAAGTCGGCCACGCCCTGGATGACCCCGCCTCGCCCGAAGGATGCGATCTTCCCGGAGAGATTGAGGGTCTGACGGACCGAGACGCGGGTGCCGCCACCGTCCCGCGGGGCGAGCTTGGACTGCATGGTCATCCTCACCCGCCCGGAGCCCCGCTTGTCCTGTCCTTCGCCGGTGAGCTCGACCTCCAGGTTCTCGCGGTCCAGCTTCTCGAACGTGCCGGTGCCGTGGAACGTGATCCCCATCGGGCCGAGCTTCACCCCCATTTCGCCTTCGTAGGTCCGCTCGTCGATCACCCGGACCAGCTTGGCGCCGGGCAGACACTCGACCACGCGCTCCGGATCGACCAGGAAGTCCCAGACCTGCTCGGGCGACTGGTCGACCTCGAACTCCTTCTCGATCGTGATCGCCATTCCGGCGCTCCTTGTCGGCCGTGGTTCCATGCGGCGGCGGTCGTGCGCCGCCGTGGTCGTGCGCCGCCGCGGTGGTGCGCGGCTCCGGGCGGCCCCTCAGGCCACGATGGGAGCATGGGCCCCAGGGCCGGTCCCGAAGTTGACGCTCGTCGCGTGCCGGCGGCAAGCGCCCTGGATCGGCTGTACGATTGCTGGTTTCTGGCGAGATGGAGGTGGAGACGGCCGGCGAGCGGTTCCCGCACGAGCACGCCGGCGCGCCTCCTCCTTCTGCTACGGCGGATGCAGATCCTAGCGCAGGATCTGCGTCCAGGGGCGGGAGAGCCGCGTCCGGACCGCCACTCCGCCGGGACCCTCCACGTCGAACAGCGCCGCGTCCCAGTGCACGGCCGAGCTCCCGTCCACCTTCACCTTCCAGCCGATGAAGGAGCCCCAGAGCTCGCTGTTGCCGGTGAGCTCCACCTCGAACTCGGGCGAGTAGACGGGACCGTACACCTTGTTGTTGTTCTGGAAGCGGAAATCCGCGCCCTCGGTCCCGCAGCCGTACATCTGGAAGTCGGCCGGGTTCTGGCCGACGCTGTTCACCTCGGCCCCGTTCATCAGCTTCATCTCCTTGGAGATGTAGACCACGACCTGCTCGCCCGGGGCGGGCCGGATCTGCGAGTTCGGCGCGAGCGTCACCTCGTTGAAGAAGTAGGTGCCGCCGGGGAGGATCACTTCGCCCCCGGCGTCGACCTCGAGCTCGCCGTTCAGCGGGTTGTAGCCGTAGTCGCTGCCGCTGAACGAGAGCGGCGAGGAGTAGCCGGTGGTCGGGCAGTCCACGGCCGGGAGCTCGATCTCGTCGGTGCCCTCCGTCTCCGTGCCGGTGATCGTGCCGCCGCCGCTGTCGATGTCATCGGTCGCCGAGGCGTCCCCGTCCACGGTCGAGCCGCTCCTCACCTCGATCTTGCCGTTGCTCGAGATGTGGCCGTCGGAGCCGGCGATGCCCGGGTCGTAGGGACCGTGACCCGAGTGGTAGCTGTCCACCCGCGAGCCGTTCTTGATCTCGATCTCGTCCTTGGCCGACATGCCGTAGCGGAAGGGGAAGCGCCCTTCGGTGTTCCACAGCTCCACCACGTGCTCGCCACTCCGCGGGCCGGGCCCGCGGCCGGTCACCCGGAGCACGCGGAGCTTCTGGGCGCCCCCGTCGTCCACCCGGTAGAGGGCGCCGCGGAAGGCGCTCCCGTCCGGGAGGCTCCGCCAGGCGAGCACCGCGCTGTCGCCGGGCGCCACGCCCTCGAACGAGGCGGGCCACTCGGCCCACAGCACGTTGGCGCCGGATTCGGCCGCGTAGCGGGCCGCGCCCTCTGCCCGGAGCGCATGACCGGAGATCTGCTCGGTGATCGCGCCGCGTACGGCCACGGTGACGAGCACGCTGGCCACGATGAGCAGGATCAGCACGGTGATCAGGGCGAACCCGTTCGGCGCGGGCGGGTCTCCGCCGCGCGCGGCCTCGCCGGCCGCGCCTCCCCGTCCGCCCGCGGCGCCCTCCGGGCCGGGGCGGCCACGGACCGTCGCCGTCCGGGCCGCGCCCCGCGGCGCGGCCGTCGGGGCGCACGTCGCCCGCGCGCGGCGCGCCGGCGTCCTCGCCACTCTCGTCCGTATCGTCGTCCTGGTGATCGGTCTCATCGCGTCATCCCACCTTCATCCCGTCAGTTCCTCAGGGCCAGCCGCATGTGGAGGCTGTCGCTCTCGAAGCCGGCGCCCGGCCGGGCGACCCGGTCGCTCTCGGCCCGGAGGACGATCTCCACCGCGGAGACCGCCCCGGGGTCGGTGGTCGGGTTGCCGGAGGCGTCGTAGTAGGTGAAGAGAAGGCCGTCCTCGTCCTGGAGGGGCCCGGCCAGCACGTCCCAGGCGCCGTCCAGCTCCCAGCCGAGCCAGCTCCGACCGTCCCGCTCGTACAGGCCGTAGGTGACCTGCCGGTAGCCGCGCACCGGGGAGCCGACCGCGATCGCCGCCATCTCGGCGACCGAGAGGGGCGCGAGGACCAGCTGCAGGTCGGCGGCCCGTCCATCCGGCCAGGCGCAGGTGGAGAGCGCCGTGATCGGCGAGTCGTCCACATCCTGCACGTCCACCGCGCGCCAGACATCATCCGTGGTTCCGGTCGCGCCGGGCTGGAAGACGAGCGCGCTGTCCACCGCCTCGGCGTTCCACTCGCCATCGGTGGCGCTCAGGGCGTACCAGGCGTTGACCAGGTGCTTGCGGCAGATCACGCCGGTTCCCTGGAACGAGCGGAGCGTCACCGACTGCGGCTGGATTTCGTGCAGGTCCCCGCCGGGGGCCGAGGCCGCCCGCAGCTCCCAGGCGAGCAGCGCGCCCGCCGAGCGCAGGCTGGCGTGGACGTCGGTGCGTTCCCGCACGGTCGAGTAGGTGCGGAACTGGCTCGTCAGCAGTCCGTACAGCGCGCCAAGCACCGTTCCGGCGAGCACGAGCGCCAGCAGCAGCTCGACCAGGGTGAAGCCGCGGGCGCTCCCCATCCGCGCGGTCCGCCGCACCGTCCGCGTCGTCCCGCCCCTCGCCCGGGCCATCACGGCTTGGCCAGGTAGAGGTGGAGCGTGTCCTGGACCGTGCCGTGGCCGGTGGCGCTCGGCCGCTCCGCGACCAGGTCGATCCGGTCCAGGTCCGCGCGGGGGGTCGCCACCGTCCAGCTGACGTCCACGCCGTCGGCGCTGGCGCTCCCGTCGGCCACCCCGCCCCAGCCGAGCGCGGTCAGGCTGTCCGCCACCCGACCGACGCCGGTCCAGGCGTGGAGCTGGGTGCGGCTGTCCGAGACGCCCCGCAGCGAGATGCCGCCGCTCGCCGCCACGGCCAGGAAGCCGACCGCGAGCAGCACGATCGCCACCATCACCTCGAGCAGCGACATGCCCTCGGCGCCGCGGCCCGGCGGGCCCCCTTCCGGTCGCATCATGCCTCCCCTCCCCTCCCCTTCCATCTCATCACATCCTCATCGCAATCGGTCGGGCTCATCGCAGGATCATCCCGGTGGCCGAGGTGCGGAGCGTGTCCGCCCGCCCGGCGGCCGAAAAGGCGATCGTGGCCGAGGGCGCCTCGCAGGCACCACGCGAAGTGGCCAGGCCCCGCGCGTCGAAGCAGAGGAGGCTCCGGTTCGAGGTGATCGCCACCCGATCCGCCGAGAGGTCGCGAATCGCCACCGTGTCGTAGACGCCGATCCCGCTCGCCTCCACCTGGATCCAGTAGCGCGCCGCGTCGGAGTCGATGTGGAGCTCCGCGATCGTCCCGTGCTGAATGGCGGTCGTCCGCGTGAGGTCGTGCACGAAGGTCATGTCGTCGCGCGCCGCGCGGGTGGTCCCGCGGTCCATGCCGGGCGGCAGGATCATCACGAGAATCGCGATCACCACCAGCGCGATGAGGATCTCGGGCAGGGTCATCCCCGCCTGGTCGGAGCGCGAGGGGCGGCGAGGGGCACGAGGGCGGTCCGACTTCACAGGCCCGGGTGTGGCACGCACGCCACGGCACCGAGCCAGGCCTCTCGCAGATTCCACGACTCCCCGTCCCGCCTCCGCACCCCCGGCGTCCCCCCCGATGGACCGCCGAGAACTGGAGAACCTTTTGTCGTCGTTAGTTTTCTGAGCCATCCCTCGTGCCCGCGTCGCCGCGGGTGGTCCCGAACTGCTCCCGCGTAGAGTCGCAACTTCTCCGCCCGCTTCGGGGTTGGATCGGCGGGGTTGGAT
>CAZTGV010000069.1:3183-12207 GCA_964613475.1 uncultured Gemmatimonadota bacterium | reverse complement strand
TGGCCGCCGCGGTGGTGGTGGCGTTGGCCGCGGCGCTCGGGCTCCGGGCGGTGATTGGCGCGTTCTGAGGGGAAGTGGAGGCGCGCCGCTGCCGCTGGACGGCCACTCGCATGGTTTGCAGGAAGGGGCCGGGGCGTAAGTTTCTGCCATGAGAACGCCTGACATCACGTCGACGCGCCGCCGCGCCGGTCAGGCGAGCGCGACGTTCTCGCCGGTCCGCCACTCCGGCGTCCGGTCGCTATTGCACGTTTGTCTCCTCACGCTTTTCTCCCCCACGTGGCTCGCAGCGCAGGCGCCGGCGTCCTCGGTCCCCCGCGTCGACGCGCGCGCGGAAGTGGCCGCCGCGCTGTACGCAGCGTCGGCGACCCAGGCCGCGGCCGCCCGTGTGGTGGACGCCCGGATCCGAGAGCAGGAACATGCCATCGCGGAGCTGCGGACCGAGCTGGAGCGCGCCACGACCGAGCGGGCCAAAGAGACCGCCAGGTTGCGGGCGGAGCTCACCGCGGCCGAGGAGTCGTTTGTCGCGGAGGTGGCCGAGCGCGACCGTACCTACGCGGAAGAGATCGCTGTCTTTCGTGACGCCGTGGAAGACATCGGATCGAGCCCGGAAGGTGCCGCTGCCCTGGCCCGGTTCAACGCGGGCGACGAGATCGGCGCGCTAGAGGTGCTCGATGACCTGCGCGCGGCCCACGATGCGGCGCGGCAGCGTCGAGCGGACCTTGAGAGCGCGGCGGAAGCGCGACGAATTGCGGCTCTGGCGCTCGAAGCGCGGAACCGCGGCAAGCTCACGACCAGGGACGTGATCGACCGCTACAAGGCGGTCACCACCCTCGATCCTGACGTCTTCTCCGACTGGGTGGAGCTGGCCCGGCTGTACACAAACGCTGCCGAAACCGCTGCGGCTCGCCGGGCCGCCGAGCGGGCCCGCGAAGTTGCCCGGAGTCCTCGAGAGCGGACCATTGCCCTAAAGGAGCTTGGGGACGTGCAAGTAGCGAGCGGCTTCCTCAAAGCCGCTCGTGCAAATTACGAGGCCGGTCTCGAGACAATGGAGCAACTCGCGGCGAGGGATCCCGACAATGCGGACTGGCAGCAGGATCTCTCGCTGCTTTACGAGAGGCTCGGCAGTGTGCAGGTGGCGCAGGGGGACCTCGGAGGCGGGCGAGCGAGCTACGAAGCGAGTCTCGTGATTCGCCGGGGGCTTGCGGCAAAGGATCCGAAAAATGCGGGCTGGCTGCACGACCTTTCGGTTTCGCACGTGATGTTGGGCGATGCGCAGCTGGCGCAAGGCGACCTGACGGGTGCGCGGTCGAGCTACGACGCAGCGGTTGATATTGTGGAGCGACTCGCGGCAGCAGATCCGGAGAACACCGGGTGGCAGCATGACCTGTCGGCGTGGCACGTGAAGCTTGGAGATGTTCAGGTGGAGCGGGGCGACCTGACGGGTGCGCGGTCGAGCTATGAGTTGGCCCTCGAGATCGGATCGCGGGTCACGGCGGCAGATCCGGCGAACTGGAGCTGGCAGCGTGACCTTTCGGCGTGGCACGGCAAGCTCGGGGACGTGCAGGTGGCGCAAGGCGACCTGACAGGTGCGCGGTTGAGCTACGAAACGGCCTTAGTTACCCCGATGGTCCTCGTCGCAACGGATCCGGAGAAGACGCGTTGGCGGCGCGACCTTTTCTGGCTGTTCAACAAGCTCGGGGACGTGCAGGTGGCGCAAGGTGACTTGACGGGAGCACGCTCGAGCTACGAGGTGGCTCTGGAAGTTATCGAACGGCTTGTCGCGACGGATTTGGAGAACATCGGTTGGCGCCACGACCTGTCTCGCTCCTACGTCCAGCTCGGGGACGCGCAGTCGGCACAGGGGGACTTGCCAGGCGCGTACGCCAGCTATGTGGAAGCGAGGAGGATCGCGGCGGAGCTTATGGAGATGGACCCAGAGAACGCTCGTTGGCAACGTGCGCTCTCGGTGTCTTACGAGAGGCTGGGAGACACGGACTTGGCGAATGGGAAGCTCGAGGGGGCGCGAACCGGATACCATGTGAGTCTTCAGATCCGCCAGCGGCTTGTCGAACTGGATCCGGGCAACGCGGGCTGGCAGCGGGACCTCTCGATATCGCATCACAAGCTTGGACAGGTACAGGAGGCGCAGGGAGATCTGAGGGAAGCGCGCGCAAGTTACCAATCGGCCGCCGAGATTGCGGAGCGGCTCGTCGAGATGGATCCGGGGAATACGCGCTGGCGGCGCGACCTCGCGGTATCGCACGCGACGCTGGGGGATGTGCAGGTGGCGCGGCGAGATTTGGCAGCGGCTGGTGCGAGCTACGGGGCAGGTCTCAGAATCTCAGAGCAGCTCGCCGCCGCTGATCCGGGGAACACGCATTGGCAGCAGGACTTGGCCGTGTGGCAGGAAAAGCTCGGCGACTTGCAGCGGGCGCAGGAAGATTTGACCCGTGCCCAAGCAAGCTACGAAGCGAGCCTCCAGATTTACCAGCAACTCGCGGCGGTCGATGCGAGAAACGCACACTGGCAGCGAGGCCTTGTCATCAGCCTCTGGAAGTTACACGAAGTGACGAACGACATCGAGTATGCGCAACGTGCGCTCGAGGTCGTGCTGCGGATGCAGGATCTCGGGATCCTCGCGCCGGCAGACGCCTGGATGGTGGAAGAGCTGCGGCGGATGGTCGGCGGATGAAGGACGTGTTCATCGCGTGCGCGGACCCCGATGCCCCGCGGGCCGGTCGATTGATCCGCGCGCTCGAACGCGCCGGATTCTCCGCGTGGACTCACGCGGACCTTCCGGGGGGCGAGAACTGGAGGGCCCAGGTCGAGGCCGCCCTTGAGTCCGCCACGTCCGTGGTCGTGCTTTGGACAAAGCACAGCGTCGGCCCAGGTGGGGAGTTCGTGCGCGACGAGGCCCGGTGGGCCCGGGAGCGAGGGCGGCTCATCCCCGTGTTCTTCGAGAACGTCGACCCGCCCCTAGGGTTCGGCGAGCTGCAGAGCGTCGATCTCACGCGCTGGGGTGGAAGTCACCGCAATCCCAGCTTCAAGGACCTGTGCGCGGCGATCCGCTCTCGGGCGGAAGGCATTGCGGTTCCCCCGGCAAGGGGTCCGCGCAAGCGCGTGATGCGTCGGATCACCTACGGAGCCTTCGCCAGCATGGCGGGTGCGGGTCTGGTGTTCGCCTTCAATCTATTCGCGGCCCAACGCCAAGTGTGCGGTATGCCTTTCGCACAGCCCCTCGTTTCCGACGCTTGCGGAGCCCTCGGGTTCGGAGAACGTCCCACGAAAGCCGAACGGCTTGCCTGGGAGTCTCGGGAATCCGGAAGCTGCGAGGCCCTACGCGATCACATTGCGGCTTTTCCGGAGGGGGCGTTCCGAGGAGAGGCGGCGGGCCTCATCGCCGCTCGACAGGTCGTACTCACCGAAGCGTGGGTACCGGCCGAGCGGCGGCTGGTTCTCTACGTTGCACGAAGGGGTCCTCCCGCGCTCGAAGAGTCCGCTGCGCGCGAGGCAGCGCTCGACCAGGGAGGGCGTGAAGCGGAGCGGCTCTGTCGAGGATTTACGGCGACCACGCTGTTCCGGCCGCTCTCGTCGTCGGTGGAAGCGCGGTCGTGGCAATGCGCCTCCTCTGGAGGCGGCGTCACCTGCGGCTTCGAGGGCGACGCCGTGTGTAGACTCCAGGAGAAACGCGTGCTCGAGACCGAGACCTGTCAGTAGGCCGCACAAGGAGCCTGTTGGATCAACGCCGCCGTCGTGGTGGTGGCGTTGGCTGCGGCGCTCGGGCTCCGGGCCGTGATTGGCGCGTTCTGAGCCGTTAGGCGGTGCTTCGCTCCGCGTGGATCCCGGCGCGGGAGAATCCCTGGAGGCCCTCCGACTGACGATTCGCCGGCTCGATCGCGCGCACCGGGCCGGGGAGCGCGGCCACGCGCGCCGAGGGCGCCGCCACCCCGCCGCCGCGCGCCAGGGCCGGCCCCGCCGCCGGCCGCGCCGGCTCCGCCACTGGCTGCGCCGCGCCCGCCTCCCGCGCGGCGGGCCGCAGCACGATCAGCACGACCGCCGCCAGGATGAGCGCCCCGGCCCCCAGGATGCGCGCGTCCAGCGCCTCGCCCGCCAGCAGCCAGCCCAGGAAGACGGCCACGGCGGGGTTCACGAAGGCGTAGGTGGAGACCTTGGCCGGGGTGCTGGCGCGCAGGACCCAGATGTAGGCCGAGAAGCCGACCAGCGAGCCGAAGACGATCAGATAAAGCAGGGCCAGCGCCGAGCGGGCGGAGATCGACGCGAGCTCGACCGCCCCGGTCTCGCCCGTGGCAAGCCCGGCGAGCACCAGCAGCCCGCCGCCGGCCAACATCTGCATGGCCGTCCCGAGCCCCCGTCCTGTCGGCAGGTCCGCCCGGCGGCTGAACAGCGAGCCCACCGCCCAGGCGAGGGAGGCGAGGAGGAGCACCACGGCGCCGTCCGCCCGCACGGGGCTCTCGCCGCCGCCGAGCGGGCCGGCCAGCCACGCCACGCCGGCCAGCCCGGCCGCCAGGCCGAGGAGGACGCGCGTCGACGGGAGCCGGCGGGTGGCCGCCGCGTCCAACCCCACCATCCAGAGAGGCACGGTGGCCACCAGCAGGGCGGCGAGGCCGGACGGGACGAACTGCTCGGCCCACACGACGCCGCCGTTGCCGCCGAGCAGGAGGAGTCCGCCGACCACCGCCGCGCTTCCCCACTGTCGGGGGCGCGGGGCGGGCACGCCGTGGAGGCGGGCCCAGGCGTAGAGCAGGGCGCCGGCCACGACGAACCGGACGCCCGCCATGAGGAAGGGCGGCAGCGTCTCCACCGCGAAGCGGATCGCCAGGTAGGTGGAGCCCCAGACGATGTAGACGGTGATCAGGGCCGCCCAGACGCGCATCGCCGTGTCCTCGCTTTCGTCCTCTATGGTGAGTCACGGACGCCGCCCGGCTGCCTCCGGACGGCTTCGTGGGTGGAACGGGACGAGATCCGCGCGCGTGAAAGCGCGCGGCGCGCCGGTCGCCCGACGGCCCGCCGGACCGGTTCGGCCGCTCATCCGCCTGCGGGGGCGCCGGCGGGATGCCGCGTCCCGGCGGCGCGCGTACGTTGCCGCCCATGCGCATCGGGATCGACGTGGGCGGGACCTTCACCGATTTCGTGGTATTCGACCCGGACGATGGTGGTCTGGAGACCTTCAAGGTGCTCTCCACGCCGGAGGACCCGGCGGCCGCGGTGCTGGAAGGGCTCCGCCGGCTCCGGCCCGAGGCGTACGGCGCGGAGGCCGCCGAGGACCCCGCACCGGCCGCGTCCGATGGGCCCGCGGCGGACCCCTCCGGGCGCGACGAGATCGTCCACGGCTCGACCGTGGCCACGAACGCCGTGCTGGAGCGCCGGGGCGCGAAGACGGCGCTGGTCGCCACCCGCGGCTTCCGGGACGTGCTCGAGATCGGCCGCCAGGCGCGCCCGGCGCTCTACGACCTGTTCGCGGACCCGCCGCCCCCCCTGGTGCCGGCCGAGCGCCGCTTCGAGCTGACCGAGCGGGTGGACCGACGGGGCGAGGCGATCGTGCCGCTCGCCGAGGAGGAGCTCGAGCCGCTCGTGGCGGCGATCCGCGAGACGGGGGCCGAGTCGGTAGCGGTGAGCCTCCTCTTCTCCTTCCTGCGGCCGGACCACGAGGCGGGCGTGACGGAGCGCCTGCGGCAGGCGGGCTTTCACGTGTCCGCCTCGCACGAGGTGCTGCCCGAGTTCCGCGAGTACGAGCGGACGAGCACGACCGCCCTCGACGCCTACGTCACGCCGGTCCTGGACCGCTACCTCGGGCGGCTCGAGGCCGCGCTCCCGGCGGCGGGTCTCCGGATCATGCAGTCCAACGGCGGGAGCGCCGCGGTGGCCGAGGCGCGCCGGCGCGGCGTCCACTCCGTCCTCTCGGGCCCGGCCGGCGGGGTGGTGGGAGCCGTCCGGGTGGCGCGCGCGGCGGGGGTGGAGCGGGTGATCACCTTCGACATGGGGGGCACCTCCACGGACGTCTCCCTCGCCGTGGGCGAGCCGCGGCTCGCCGCGGAGGGTGAGATCGCCGGGCTCCCGGTGCGCGTCCCGCTCATCGACCTGCACACGGTCGGCTCGGGGGGCGGCTCGGTGGCCCACGTGGACGCCGGCGGGGCGCTCCGGGTGGGGCCTCGCAGCGCCGGGGCCGACCCGGGGCCGGCCTGCTACGGGCGCGGGGGCCGGGAGGCCACGGTTACCGACGCGAACCTGGTGCTCGGGCGCCTGCCGGCGGACCGCTTCCTCGGCGGCGCGATGGCGCTGGACGAGGGGGCCGCGCGGGAGGTCCTGGAGCGGGTCGCCGCCGAGGCCGGCATCGGCGGCGCCGGCGCGCTCGACGCGGCCGAGCGGGCGGCGCTCGGGGTGCTGCGCGTAGCTGAGGCGCACATGGCGCGGGCGCTCCGGGTCATCTCGGTCGAGCGGGGTCATGACCCGGCCGACTTCACGCTCGTCTCCTTCGGCGGGGCGGGGGGGCTGCACGCCGCCCGGCTGGCGCGCGCCCTGGGGATCCGGCGCGTGCTGGTGCCGCCCGCCGCCTCGACGCTGTCGGCGCTCGGCATGCTGCTCGCCCCGGTCGCCCGCGACTACGTGCGGACGGTGATGCTGCCGGGGGACGTGCCGCCCGCGGAGCTCGAGGCGCGGATCCGGCCGCTACGCGAGCGGGCGCTGGCCGAGCTGGCCGCGGAGGGCGTTCCGGAGGCCGAGGCCGAGCTCCGGGCCGAGCTGGACGTCCGCTACCGCGGGCAGTCCTGGGAGCTCCAGGTGCCGCTCGGGCCCGACTTCCTGGCCCGCTTCCACACCGCGCACGAGGCGGCGTACGGCCACGCCGACCCGGCGGCGGCGGTCGAGGTCGTGAGCCTGCGGCTGCGCGCCGCCGGCGAGCGGCCTCCGCCCGCGCTGCCGGAGGCCGAGCCGGGGCCACCGGACCCCTCGGAGGCGAGGATCGGCCTCCGGCCGGTCGTGCTGGAGGCGGAGTCGCGCGGAGCGGGCGATGCGCGCGGTGCCGCTGGATCGGATGCCGGGAGCGATGCGGGCGGCGGCCCCGCCCGGCTGGAGGTCCCCTTCTACGCGGCCGAGGCGCTCCGCCCCGGCCACCGGATCCCGGGCCCGGCGGTGATCGTGCGCGAGGACACGACCGTCTTCCTCGCCCCCGGGGACCGGGCCGAGGTGGACCGGGGCTTCCGGCTGCGGATCGAGGTCCCGTGAGTCCGGGCGCCGCCGACCCGGTCCGGCTCGAGGTCTTCAAGCACCTGTTCGCGGCGGCGGCCGAGGAGATGGGGGGCGTGCTCCGGCGCGCCGCCTTCTCGCCCAACATCAAGGAGCGGCGGGACTACTCCTGCGCCCTGTTCGACGCGGCGGGGGAGATGGTCGCCCAGGCGGCGCACATCCCGGTGCACCTCGGCGCCATGCCGCTCTCCGTCCGCGCCTGCGTGGACGCCCTGGAGCTCGGGCCCGGCGACGTGGCGGCCCTCAACGACCCGTTCCGGGGCGGCACGCACCTGCCGGACGTGACGCTCGTCTCCCCCGCCTTCGTGCCGGCCGGGCCGGCGGCCGCGGCGTCCGAGGGCGAGCGCGCCGGCGCTGACGCGCCGCGACTCGTCGGCTACGTGGCGAGCCGCGCCCACCACGCCGACGTGGGAGGCATGGCGCCGGGCTCGATGACGGTGGCGCGCGAGATCTACCAGGAGGGGGTGATCATCCCGCCCATCCGGCTGGTGGAGGGCGGGGCGGTGAACCGCGCCGCCTGGGACCTCTTCCTGGCCAACGTGCGCACCCCCGAGGAGCGCGCGGGGGACCTGCGCGCCCAGCTCGCCGCCAACCGGCGCGGGGCCGAGCGGCTGGCGGAGCTCGTCGCCCGCTACGGGCCGGACGCGGTCGCCGCCCGCATGGCGGACCTCCTCGCCTACGCGGAGCGGACGGTGCGGCGGTTGCTCGCCGACCTCCCGGACGGCACCTACCGCTTCGCCGACCGCATGGACGACGACGGCCTCGAGCCGGAGCCGGCGGAGATCCGGGTCGCGGTCACGATCCGCGGCGAGGAGGCGACGGTGGACTTCACCGGCACCTGCTCGCAGCGGGCGGGCGGGATCAACGCGGTGCGGGCGATCGCCGTCTCGGCCGTCTACTACGTCTTCCGCTGCCTGGTCGGGGTGGACATCCCGACCAACGGCGGCTGCCTGCGCCCGATTCAAGTGGTGGCCCCGGAGGGCACGCTGGTGAACGCGCGGCCGCCCGCCGCGGTGGCCGCCGGCAACGTGGAGACCTCGCAGCGGATCGTGGACGTCCTACTCGGTGCCATGGCCGAGGCGTGCCCGGAGCGGGTGCCCGCCGCCAGCCAGGGAACGATGAACAACCTCACGGTCGGTGGCTGGGACCCGGAGCGGAACCGTTCCTGGGCCTATTACGAGACGGTGGCGGGGGGGACCGGCGCCCGCCCCGACCGCCCGGGGGCGGACGCGGTGCACTCGCACATGACGAACACCCTGAACACGCCGGTCGAGGCGCTCGAGTACGCCTACCCGATCCGGGTGCGGCGCTACGAGGTGCGGCGCGGCTCCGGCGGCGCGGGCCGCCACCGGGGGGGCGACGGGATCCGGCGCGACCTGGAGGCGCTCGCGCCGGCCCGCCTGTCGCTGCTCACCGAGCGGCGGCGCTTCCCGCCGTACGGTCTGGCGGGCGGCTCGCCCGGCGCCCCCGGCCGCAACCTCCTCCTCCGCGAGGGCGAGGAGCGGGAGCTCCCGGGGAAGGGGACGGTGGAGCTGCGCGCCGGGGACGTGGTGAGCGTCCGCACGCCGGGCGGCGGGGGGCACGGCCCGCCGGGCTGACGCGGCCGCCCTGCGCGGCGCCGCCGACGAGCCGAGGACGTGGCCGGCCGCGGCCGCGAAGGCCGCGACCCGACCGCCCGGTCCGGACCGGTCCGGACCGTAGCGCGGGCGCGGCGCCCCGGCTCTGGCGTTGTGCAAATCGTTGCCGCCGCTTGCAATCTTT
>CAZTGV010000069.1:0-3083 GCA_964613475.1 uncultured Gemmatimonadota bacterium | reverse complement strand
GCGCGGCGCCCCGGCTCTGGCGTTGTGCAAATCGTTGCCGCCGCTTGCAATCTTTGCAGCCGCGGATGCCGACGCAGACCTTCCGCGCGCCCCCGCCAACCGCTGATATTGCAACGACTTGAGCCCGGTAGTCCCGGGGCGCTCCATCCCGAACGCTTCTTGCGGTTGACCCCCGGGACCCTATGGGCAGGCGGCGGGCCACCGCCGGCGAACCGGCGCTCGAACGACAGGACGAGGTGGGATGTTCAACGGGAAGAAGGACTCGGCGGGCACGCGCGTTCAGGACCTGTTGAAGGAGCTCCGCAACCTGGCGCTGGAGAATCCGAACGACCCGACGCTCCGGAGCCACCTCTCGCGCGGGCTGTTCAGCGCGCTGGAGCACGTGAAGGAGCAAGGGGATGTCGGCCAGCGCGACCGGATCCTCTCCGAGCTCCGCGACCTCGCCGCCGAGCACCCGGAGGACGAGGTCGTCCGCGAGAGCCTGACCCGCGCCCTGTTCAACGCGCTCAACTACGCCCATGCCGAGGGCGATCCGGAGGCCGGCCTCCAGCGGCTGGAGGAGCTCCGCGCGGTGGCGCGGGAGCACCCGGCGGACGAGGCGGTGGCCGAGCACCTCGCGATGGCGCTGTTCAACGCGCTCAACTACGCGAAGCAGTCGGGCGAGCTCACGATCCGCGACGGGCTGCTGGACGAGCTCCGTGACCTGTCGGCCGAGGCCAGACACACGGCGCCGGTCCGCCTCCGCCTCGCCAAGGGCCTCTACAACACGCTGAGCCACGCCGCGGAGGAGGAGGACGCGGAGCGCTGCGACGTGCTCCTCCAGGAGCTCCGCGATCTGCATGGCGCCCACCCGGAGGACGCCGAGGTGCGGGCCCGCTTCGGAAAGGGGCTCGCCGTCGTGTTGAACGAGAAGAGTGTGGCCGGCGACGCGGCGGTCACCCGCAAGCTGCTGGACGAGCTGCGCGCGCTGGTCCGAACCGCGCCGGAGGACCGGGCGCTGCGGGAGAGCCTCGCCGCGGGCCTGGCGGATGCCCTCTCCTGCACGGGCGAGGGAGAGGACCCCGGGCGGCGCGCCGACCTCCTGCAGGAGCTCCGAGAGCTGGCCGCGAACGATCCGGAGGACTCGGCGATTCGCGCCCGCTTCGCCAGCGGGATCGTGGCCGAGCTCTCCACGGCGACCCGGAGCCCCGCCACCGTCTGACGGGGGACTGCCGCGGGCCCGGCGGGCGGCCCGCGGACTTCGAGTCTCCGACGGCCTCCTTCAATCCCCGGCGTCCCCGGGCGTTCCTTCACTCCACCGGGGCCGAGACCTCGCCTCGTTCTTCTTCCACCTTCTTCTACCATCGTACGCTTGACGGTCCGGACGACCCCCGCTATGCTGGCTGCGATTGAAACTCAATCTCAACCAGCAGCGAGGGAATGCATTCCATGCGCGCTTCCGGCCGCTGTCCATGCCGCTCCCGCGTTTCGGACGATCCATCTTCCACCCCTTCTCCCCTTTTTCCTTCTTCCGGATCATTCTCGACAACGGCGTCCCAGGTCAGCCCGGGCCTGACATTTATAGTAGGCCGGACATCGCCGATTATCGCGGGCCTGGCGTTCGCGATCCTGGCGCTCGCGGCGGTCCCCCTCTCGTCCGTGACCGGCTCGGCGCTGGCCGCGCAGGAGACCCCGGCGGCGGTGGAGGCGGCGCGTGACACGGTGGAGGCCGCGCGCGACACGGTGGAGGCCGCGCGGACGCCGCCCCGCCGGGCGTTCGCCCTGCCGGCGATCGAGGTGATGCTGGAGCGGATCCGGTTGGTGGGCCGGGACGTGGCGGAGGTGCCCGGGGCGGCGCACGTCCTCGGCGTCGAAGACCTCGAGACGCGGAAGCTCCCGTACGACGACGTGCACGCGATCCTGCGCCAGGTGCCGGGCGTGAACGTGCAGGAGGAGGACGGCTACGGGCTGCGGGCCAACATCGGCCTGCGGGGCACGGGCTCGGAGCGCAGCTCCAAGATCACCGTGATGGAGGACGGCGTGCTGATCGCGCCGGCCCCGTACGCGGCGCCGGCCGCCTACTACTTCCCGGTCGCCGGCCGCATGGAGGCGATCGAGGTGCGGAAGGGCTCGAGCCAGATCAAGTACGGTCCGCGCACGACCGGGGGCGCCCTGAACCTCGTCTCCGCCCCGATTCCCGATGAGCCGCTCCTCTTCCGCGGTGAGCTGACGGGTGGCGAGGACGCGACCGGGAAGCTGCGCGCGAAGGCCGGGGGCACGAGCGGGAACTTCGGCTGGCTGGCGCAGACCTACCAGGTGCGGACGGACGGCTTCAAGCGGCTGGACGGGGGTGGGGACACGGGCTTCCGCATCTCCGATTACCTGGCCAAGCTCCGGCTGAGCACGGACGCCGACGCCGAGCTCTACCAGGCGGTCGAGCTCAAGCTCGGCTACACGGACGAGGTCTCGGACGAGACCTACCTCGGGCTCACCGACGCGGATTTCCGGCTCACGCCGCGGCGCCGCTACGCGGCCTCGCGCGAGGACCTGATGGACGCCGAGCACGGCCAGATCCAGCTCCGCCATTTCCTGCGGCCGTCGGAGACGGTGGACCTCACGACCACGCTCTACTCCAACACCTTCGCCCGGAACTGGTATAAGGTCGACAACGTGCGCGGCACGTCGATCTCCGACATCCTCGCCGCCCCTGGGGAGCACGCGGACGCGCTCGGCGTGGTCCGCGGCGCCACCAGCGAGGAGGACGCGGTCGTGCTGCGGGCGAACAACCGGGAGTACTACGCGCGCGGGGCGGAGAGCGTGCTCGGACTCTCCTTCGGGGCTGCGGTGGAGCACGAGCTGGAGGCGGGGGTCCGCTACCACGCCGACGAGGAGGACCGCTTCCAGCACGAGGACGGCTACCGGATGCAGGACGGCGCTCTCGTCTTCACCAGCCAGGGCGCGCCGGGGAGCCAGGCGAACCGCGTGTCGGACGCCCGCGCCTGGGCCTTCTTCGTCCAGGACCGGATCCGGGCCGGCGCGTGGACCGTCACGCCGGGGCTGCGCTTCGAGAGCATCCGCTTCACCCGGACCGACTACGCGACCGA
>CAZTGV010000068.1:0-12728 GCA_964613475.1 uncultured Gemmatimonadota bacterium | reverse complement strand
GCCCGCGCCGCGGCAGAAGAGCGGGCGGATGAAGGCGGGAACGAAGCCGGGGATGCGGAACGCCTCCTCCAGGCCGCGGCGGTCGGCCACCTGTCCCCGGATGTTGTTCCCGTAGTCGAAGGCGACCGCGCCCTTCTCCCGGAGCGAGAGCATGGCGCGCACGTGCGCGACCATGCTGTCCAGCGCCCGCTCCTCGTACCCCTGCGGGTCCCGCTCGCGCTCGGCCTCCGCCTCCTCCGGGGTGAGGCCGCGCGGGATGTAACCCACACGGAGGTCGTGGGCGGCGGTCTGGTCGGTCAGCAGGTCGGGCACCAGGTCGCGCCGGTCGAGCTCGGGGATCACGTCCGCCGCGTTTCCGAGCAGCCCGACCGAGAGCGTCTCCCCGCGGTCGCGCGCGCCGAGCACCAGCTCGAGCGCTTCGTCCAGGTCCTCGGACATCCGGTCGCAGTAGCCGGTCTCCACCCGCCGACGAATCCGCGCCGGATCGACCTCCACGCCGAGGAAGGCGGCGTCGTTCATGGTGGCGGCCAGCGGCTGGGCGCCGCCCATGCCGCCCAGCCCCGCGCTGACGACCCAGCGGCCCCGCAGGCTGCCGCCGAAGTGCTGGCGGGCCGCCTCCGCGAAGGTCTCGTAAGTGCCCTGGAGGATCCCCTGGGTCCCGATGTAGATCCAGGACCCCGCCGTCATCTGCCCGTACATGGTGAGGCCGAGCGCCTCCAGCCGGCGGAACTCCTCCCAGGTCGCCCAGCGGGGCACCAGGTGCGCGTTGGCGATGAGGACGCGCGGCGCCTCCTCGTGGGTGCGGAACACCCCGACCGGCTTTCCGGACTGGACGAGCAGCGTTTCGTCGTTCTCCAACCGCCGGAGCGTCTCCACGATCCGGTCGAAGGCGGCCCAGTCGCGCGCCGCCTTCCCGGTCCCCCCGTATACGACGAGGGCCTCGGGGCGCTCGGCCACCTCGGGGTCCAGGTTGTTCATCAGCATCCGGAGCGCGGCCTCCTGCTCCCAGCCCCGGCAGGAGCGCTCGCGGCCGCGCGGGGCCCGGACGGTGCGGGGGGCGGCGGTCGTGGACGTCATGCCTCTCCCTCCAGCAGGGCCAGCTCAATGACCTGTCGCGTGTCGAATTCGTGCGCCTGGAGCGCCTGCCGGGCGGCGGCGGTGAGCGCCTCCAGCGGGACGGGCCCGATCAGCTCGGTGCCCGCCACCTCCACCCCGTGGCGCGCCGCCTCGGCGCGCACCGCCTCCAGCACCCGGAGCATCGGCGTCGCCTCGGGCCGGACGAGGTTCATGGAGACCTGGACCAGGTCGCGTGCCTCGAGGGCGACCCCGATGGCCCGCACGTGGCGGTACTCTCCGTCGACATGGCGGACCGCCCGCGCGATCCGTTCCGCCACCGCGAGGTCCGTGGTGCGCAGGTTCACGTTGAAGGCGATGAGCGGGTCGCGCGCCCCGGTGACCGTCGCGCCGGTCGCGGGGTGGAAGCGAGCCGGGCCCTCGTCCGGCGTCCATTCCGGGTCCTTCAGCTTCTCGGCCAGCTTCTCGTACCCTCCCGAGCGGATCGCCGGGAGGGCGCGCCGCTCCGGCCGGGTGGCGGCGTGCTCGTAATAGTAGACCGGGATCCCGCGCTCGCCCACCCAACGCCCGAACCGGCGCGCCACCTCCACCGCCTCGTCCATCGCGAGACCCCGGATCGGCACGAACGGGACCACGTCGACCGCACCGATCCGCGGGTGGGCGCCCCGGTGCTCGCGCATGTCGATCCGGGCAAAGGCGACCTCCGCCAGGGCCCGCGCCCCCTCCAGCACCGCCTCCGGTCCTCCCAGGAAGGTGAACACGGAGCGATGATGGTCGGGGTCGGCGGAGTGGTCGAACAACACCACGCCGCTCCGCGAGCGGACCGCCTCCGCCAGGGCGCGCACCGTGTCGGCGTCCCTACCCTCGCTCACGTTCGCCGCGCAGAGCAGGACCTTCCTCATCGCGTCGCCCTCACCGCGTCCCGCTCAAGGCGCCCGGATCACGAGGCCCCGCCCGGCTCGAGCGCCTGGTCCACCGCTTCCAGCAGCTCGTCGGAGGCGAGCAGCCGGTCCAGCGCCAGGATGTCGGGCGTGAGCGCCCGGTCGCGCTCCAGGAAACGCACCCGCTCGCGCACGCAGCGGTGGGCGGCCGCCGTGCCGGCGCCGAGCCGCGACGGACCGTCCGGGCGCAGGTCCACCGCCTGTGCCGCGGCGAGAAGCTCGATCGCGATCGCGGTGCGCACGTTGGCGACGATCTCCAGCGCGTGCCGGGCGGCGTTCCCGCCCATCGCCACGTGGTCCTCCTGGTTCGCGCTGGTCGGCAGGGAGTCCACGCTGTCGGGGTGCGCGAGCGTCTTGTTCTCGGACACCAGCGCCGCCGCCGTGTACTGGACCGCCATGAGGCCGCTGTTCAGCCCCCGCGAGGCGACCAGCATGGCCGGGAGCCCCCCGTTCAGCTCGGGGGTGAGGAGACGGAAGAGCCGGCGCTCGGAGATGCTGGCCGCCTCCGCGAGCGCCAGCCCCAGCACGTCCAGCCACATGGCCGGTCCCTGGCCGTGGAAGTTGCCCCCGGAGACGGCGCGCCAGCCGCCGTCCGGTCCGGGGAGGACGAGGGGATTGTCGGCGGCCGCGTTCAGCGCCGCGTCCACCCGCTCGCGCAGGAACGCCAGCACGTCGCGGATCGGGCCGAGCACCTGGGGCGTGCAGCGCACGCTGTACGCGTCCTGGATCCGCTCGGGATCCGAGTCGACGAGCCGGCTTCCACGCAGCAGCGCACGCAGCGCCGCCGCGGAGCGCACCTGCCCGGGCTGCCCGTTCGCCTCGTGCAGGGCGGAGTCGAGCGCCTGGGTGAGGGCGAGGAGGGCCTCCATGCTCAGCGCGGCCGCCACCTCCGCCTGCCGGACGAGCCGCTCCGCGTCGTGCACGGCGAGCGCCGCGGCGCCGACCATGAGCGCCGTGCCGTTGGTGAGCGCCAGGCCCTCCTTCGCCTCCACGACCGGCCGCGGGATCCCGGCGTGGGCCATCGCCTCGGCGCCCGGCAGCCGCTCGCCGCGGTACCAGGCCTCGCCCGCGTAGTCCTCGGACCCCTCGACCGAGTCGCCCTCGTCCGCGCCCCGGGTCGCGACCGCGGCGATGTGGGCCAGCGGAGCCAGGTCGCCGCTCGCGCCGAGCGATCCCTTCCCCGGCACGCAGGGCAACACGCCCCGGTTCAGCATCGCGATCAGGGTCTCGAGGATCTCCGGCCGGACCCCCGATAGGCCCTTGGCCAGCGAGTTCGCTCGCGCGAGCATGATGGCCCGCACCAGGTCGGAGGGGAGCTCGGGACCGACGCCCACCACGCACTTGAGGATCACGTTCCGGGAGAGGCGGCGCGTCTGCTCGGGCGGGATGCGGGTGCCGGCCAACGAGCCGAAGCCGGTGTTCACCCCGTAGATCACCGCCTCGCCCCGCTCCACGGCGTCCCGCACCCAGGCCCGGCTCGCGTCCACCCGAGCCCGCGTGGCCTCGGCGAGCGGGGCGACCCGCGCGCCGCGACGGGCCACCGCGACCACTTCGTCGACCGTGAGCGTGTCACCGGTCACCGGAACCTCCGCGCCGGCGCTCACCACGTCTCCACGTCTCGCCACTCCTCGGGCGGCATGCGCTTGCCGACGTGGAACGGTCCGAACTCCGCGTAGACGGCGCTCGCCCGGTCGTAGCGCATCTCGGTGACGACCTCCTTGAAGTCCAGCGGATCGGTGCCGAACAGGGTGACCGCCCATTCCCAATCGTCCAGCCCGACGGAGCCGGAGATGATCTGCGAGATCCGGCCCGCGTAGCGGCGACCCACGGTCCCGTGCTCGTGCATCATCTCGCTCCGCTCGCCGAGGGGGAGCGTGTACCAATTCTGACCGGGGCCCCGGCGTTTGTCCATCGGATAGAAGCAGACGTACGGCATCGCCGTGGGCTGGGTGGGCCGGAGGCGGCGCTGCACGTAGGAGAGGCCCCGCTGCTCCTCGAGAGCCGTGCCGAGCGCCTCGGTCCAGGCCTCGTGGGAGACCGGCTCGCCGCCGGCCTCGGCGGCCAGGCGCTCCGCCAGCTCGGCGGTGAGCGCGTACAGGCCCAGCTCGACGACCGACACGTAGTCCAGAACCCGTCGCAGGTGGTCGCCCAACCGGCTCCGCTGCACGGCGCGCTCCGCGGCGCCGAGCGCCTCCAGGGTGGGGCGGAGGTGCAGGAGCATGAAATCCGCCCCGCCCCCCACCATCCGGTAGGTACCGGACCATCCTTCGTCCCCGACCTCGCGCCAGCCCTCCACCAGCGTCGCGAACTCCTCGGCCGTCGCCCGGGCCTCCGCCCGCTCCCATCGCTTCACGGCCGGCCAGTCCAGCCGAAAGAGCTGGTGAAGCACGTACCAGCCCTCCAGGGTGGCCGGGGGGACTTCGGAGTGGGCCATCGGCGTCCTCTTCCTCGTCGCGTGTCGGGCTCGGGTCCGCGCGTCGGCAACCTACGCGGTGCCGGAGCCGCGGCAACGTTCGGGGGCTCCGCCGCCGGCCCGCCGTGCCGGCGCGAGGCATGCGCGGTTAGATTCTCGGAGAGGCGAATCCGCCCGCCGGTCCGGGCCGCCCGGCGGACGGGCCCGTGCCGCCGGCGGCCGAAGGGAGGCGCCATGCTGATCCGGGACATCCTCCGACTGAAGGGGCGGCAGGTGGTCACGGTGAGGCCGGAGATCACGGTGCTCGACGCGATGCGGACGTTGGTGGAGCACGGGATCGGAGCCGTGGTCGTGAGCGATGGCGACGAGGTGCTCGGCATCCTGAGCGAGCGGGACGTCCTGCGGCTCGGCGCCGAGGACCCCGGGGCGCTGGCCCGCCGAAGCGTCGCGGAGACGATGACGCGCGACCTGGTCGTCGGCCTCCCGGAGGACGACATCCATTACGCGATGAACGTGATGACGGAGAACCGGATCCGGCACCTGCCGATCATGGCGGACGGCGAGCTCGGGGGCATCGTGTCGATCGGCGACCTGGTCAACGCGTGCCGGCGGGAAGCCGAGACGGAGAACCGCTACCTTCAAGACTACATCCGGGGGCGGGTGCGCTAGCGGCTCCGTTCCGGCGGTACCGAAGCGGACGCGCCGGGGTAGTCCCCTCGGGTGGCACGATCCTTTCCTTACCGGCGTGCAGATGCCCGAACGAAGCCTCAAGGTCCTGGTCATCGATGACGAGCCGGCGGTGCGGGAGGTCCTTTCCCTGCGCATCGCCGATTGGGGGTTCGACGTGCTCCGCGCCGGAAACGGGGCCGAGGCCCAGGGGCTGGTGGCCCGCGACGACCCGGACCTGGTGGTCTCGGACGTGGTCCTCCCCGACATCTCCGGCCTCGAGCTCCTCCAACGCCTGCGCAACGGGAGCCGCTCCCGCCCCGTCATCCTGATCACCGCCCACGGCAGCATCGACACGGCGGTCGAGGCGATGAAGGAGGGGGCGCACGACTTCCTCACCAAGCCGCTCGACCATGGGAAGCTGCGCTCCGTCCTGGAGGACGCCGCCCGCGAGGTGCGCCTCCGCGACCGGGTGCGTCGGCTGGAGGCGCGGCTGGACGGCCATCCGGGGCTCGGCCACCTGGTGGGCCGCAGCCCGGCGATGCAGGAGGTGTTCGGGGTCGTCGAGCAGCTCGCCCGGAGCGATGCGTCCGCCCTCCTCACCGGCGAGAGCGGCACGGGCAAGGAGGTCGTCGCCCGCACCGTGCACGCCCTGAGCGCGCGGGCGGACGGGCCCTTCATCGCCTTGAACACGGCGGCGATCCCCGACGGCCTCATCGAGAGCGAGCTGTTCGGGCACGAGAAGGGCGCCTTCACGGGCGCGACCCATCCGCGTCCCGGCTCCTTCGAGATGGCCGACGGAGGCACGCTGCTCCTGGACGAGATCGCCGAGATGAGCCCGGCCTTGCAGCCACGTCTGCTCCGGGTGCTGGAGGAGGGCGCCGCGCGGCGCCTGGGAGGGACCCGGTCGGTGTCCTTCGACGTGCGGGTGCTGGCGGCGACGAACCGGGAGCCCGAGGAGGCCATCGCCGATGGCCGGCTTCGCGAGGACCTGCTCTATCGCCTGAACGTGTTCACGATCCGGGTCCCTCCCCTGCGCGAGCATCCGGGGGACATCCCGCTGCTCGTCCAGCACTTTCTCCGCGAGTACAACGAGAAGCACGGCTGCGCCGTGGACGGTGCGCGCGACGAGACGCTCGACCTCCTGCGCGCCTACGACTGGCCCGGCAACGTGCGCGAACTGCGGAACGTGGTCGAGCGGAGCACCATCGTGGCGCGCGAGGGCTGGCTCGAGCCGGCGCACCTGCCTCCCTACCTGCGCGAGTCCCACGGCGACGCGCCCGAAGGCACGGTCGTGCTGCCGATGGGGATCAGCGCCGCCGAAGCGGAGAAGCGCCTGATCCTCAGGACCCTGGACGCGGTGGGGCGCAACAAGGCCGCGGCGGCCCGCACCCTCGGCCTGGACGTGAAGACGATCCGGAACAAGCTGAAGGCCTGGGGCCGGGACTAGGCGGTTCCGGTGCGCGTCGCCACCCGCCTGGCGCTCGGCTTCGGCACCCTCCTCGCGGTGCTCTTCGGGCTGCTCCTCTATCAGCTCTCGGTCATCCACGAAGCGGTCCGTACCAGCCGCGAGCTGTCGGAGATCAGCGCGCGCCTGAGCCTCACCTCCACCGACCAGCTCGGGCGGCTCGACCGGCTCGAGGAGAACGCGAGCAAGTACGTCGTCACCCTGGAGCCCGGATACGCCGAGCGCTACGAGGAGGCGCGGGAGGCGTTCGACCGGTCGGTGCACCGCCTCCGCGGCCTGCCCCTGACCGGCGGCGAGCGCGAGGAGGTGGGGCGTCTGGCCGCCGCCTGGGACCGCTACGTCCGCGGCAGCCCCTCCCTGGAAGCCCGGGCGCTCCAGGCCACCCTCGGGGACGTGGCCGCGCCTCTGGCGGAGATCGCCGAGGAGGCGGACGGGCTGCGGGAGGTGACCCGACGAGTTGCGCGCGCCTCCCAGCAGGCCATGGCGGCCAGCGTGCGCGAGTCCGCGGCCGCCGCGCGGCGGGCCGAGCGCATCTCGTGGATCGCGGCCGCCGCGGCGCTGGCCATCGGCCTCCTCGTCGCCTGGCGCATCGTGCGCTCGATCTCGGACTCCGTCGGCCGACTGAAGGAAGGGACCCGGAAGGTCGCGGAAGGGGACTTCACCTATCGGCTGCACCAGGAGCGCGAGGACGAGTTCGCGGAAGTCTCGCGCGACTTCAACGTGATGACCGAGCGACTGGGGGAGCTCGACCGCGCCAAGCGGGACTTCCTCTCCCAGGTATCGCACGACCTGAAGACGCCGCTCGCGTCGATGCAGGAGACGAACCAGCTCCTCCTGGAGGGGCTGGCCGGCTCCCTCGGCGAGAAGCAACGTGAGCTCATCGAGCTCAACCTGCGAAGTTCCCGGCGGTTGTCGGGCATGATCGCCAAGCTGCTCGACCTGGCGCGCATGGACGCCGGCGCCCTCGAGTACGACTTCCGACGGCAGGACCTCGGCCCGCTCGTGCGGCTGATCGCGGAGGAGTACGCGCCGGGGGCGGCGGAGCGCGAGGTGAGCCTCCGAGCCCGGCTTCCCGAGGAGCGCCTGGAGATCGACTGCGATGCCGACCGCTTCCTGCAGCTCGTCGCCAACCTGGTGGAGAACGCGGTGAAGTTCTCGCCCCCTGGAGCGCCGGTGGACGTCACCCTGGCGCGGGACGGCGACGAGGCGGTGCTGCTCGTGCGCGACCGGGGGCCCGGGGTTCCGGACGAGGACAAGAGCCGCATCTTCGAGCGCTTCCATCAGGGGCGGAACGGCCGCGGATCGGCGCGGGGCGTGGGGCTCGGCCTGGCGCTGTGCAGGGAGATCGTCGCCGCGCACCAGGGGGACATCCGGGTGGAGGACGGGCCGGGTGGAGGCAGCCGGTTCGTGGTCCGGCTGCCGGGGGCTCGGGGGGCGCTCGCTCGCGCCGCGCGGACGCCAATCGTGGCGGAGCGGCGGTGAGGCGCGCCATTCGCCCCGTCGGGCCGGCGTCCGCTCCGCGGTCGGGGCGGGCGTCCGGTCCGCCGCCGGGGCGCGTCCGGCTCGGGATCGCCGTCGGGGTCCTGCTCGCGGGCTGCTCCGCCACCGCGGAGTTCCACCGCCATTTCGAGGCGGGTCGGTTTCCGGAGGCCGCCGCCGCGTTCGAGGCGGACAGCTCGCTGCGCGAGGACGATCGGGCGGTTTTCCGGGCGGCCCTCGTCCTGGGGCTTCCCGGCAGCCCGGCGTACGATCGCGCGCGGGCGATCGACGAGCTCGAGCGGCTGCTCGCCCTGCATCCAGGCAGCGCGTATCGGGAGCAGGCGGTGCGGATGCTGGCGCTCCTGCGCGAGGCCGAGCGGCTGGAGAGGGAGGTGGAGGACCGCACGCGTGAAGCCCGGTCGCTAGCCGCCGAGCTGGCGGAGACGCGGGACCGCGCCCGCGAGCGGGAGCGACAGCTCGAAGAGCGGGAGCGCGATGCCGCCGTCCTCCGGCGGTTGGCGGAGCGACTGGAGGCACAGCTCCGGGAGCGCGAGCGGGAGATCGAGACGCTGCGGGAGGAGCTCGAACGCCTGAAGGAGATCGATCTCGGCCGTCAGCCCCCCCGGGAGCCCTAGATGCGAGAACGGGGAGCCGCGGCCACGTAGGCCCCGACTCCCCGTCTCTCAGTGGACGGCCGGAGGCGGCGATCGCCGCCTCGTTCGCCGCGCTCGGTCAGCCGGTGGTCCCGGCCGCCTCGAGCTCCACTTCGACCGCCTGCTCCACCGTGGCGGCGGCGATCAGCTCCGCCTGGACGGCTTCCTCCGTGATCCAGGTATCGGAGTTCAGGTTGAAGGCGATCGATCCGGCGTCCTGTCCGGAGGTCACCTGGAGGGCCGTGGGCAGGGTGACGTCGATGATCACCTCGTTCTCGCCGGTCTCGGTGTTGATGGCGAGCATGGCTTCCTCCTCGAGGGTCGTCTCACCGACCGTGCTGCCGGCATCCAGACGGACCTGCGCGTCGGTCAGCACCAGCCGGACCTGCGAGTACTGGCCCTCGTCGAGGTCGACCTGGGAGTGGACGACCGTCCGGTCTCCCGTGCTCAGCGCGACCTCGATCTGGGCCGGCTGGTCCAGCGCCACGAACTCGGTCCCGTCGAGCGAGACCTCGACTTGCGCCTGCGCCGTCAGGGCGCCGGTGTAGGTCTGCTGCTGCTCGCCCTCCTCGCCTTCGCCGGCATCGGCCGGTTCGTCATAGACGACGGCCGTCACGGTTCCGGGATCGGGCTCGGGACCGGGATCGATGATGTCGGGCTCGTCGTCGCCACACGCGGCCGCGCCGAGCAGGCCGATCACCGCGCCGGTGGCCATGAGCTTGCGGAAATTCAGTTTGCGGAAGTTCATTTCGTCACCTCTGCGACTCTGTTGTCCTGTATCGTTCTGGGGCGGTCTTTCCGCCCTCCGTAACCGGCCGGGCGGAGCGGTCGAGGAGCCGCGCGCCTCGCAGGCGGCATCCTCCGTCCGCACCCACTCCCGACCTCCTCCGCGACTCCGTCACCCGGCGCGTCAGGGCCGGGGCCGCACCCCAGGAGCCGCTCGCGGGGGAAATCCGCCCGCCGCGGGTTCGATGCTCTCCGCGTCCTCGAGCGGAGCGTCCGTCCTTACCACGTGCACGGAGCCCGCGCACCAGAACGCCTCGTCTCCCACCACCAACCACCAGCGGCCCTCGACCGCGCGGCTCGTGTCCAACCGCACGATCACGGCGGAGGCGAGTCCCTCTCCGTCATCGCGCTCGACGCTCACCGGCGGATCAAGCTCCGGAATCCGCTTGTCCTCGCGCTCTCCGGCCAGACCCGTCGGGTCGGCGCCCGCCGCCTCTACCCGCATCACCTGTACCACTTCAATGCCGCTTCTCGGCTCCGCCTCGACGCGTGGCGGCCGAGCCCGTCGCGCCGCGGGGGTGGGCCCGTCGGGCAGCGGCGCCAGCTCCGCCCACAGCGGGATCGGCTCCTCCTGGACCGGAATCGCCAGCACGCGCTCGCCCCTGTGCGGCCCCTCCTCCGCCGACCGGTCCTCATCGGGGAGCAGGAGGCCCGCGCTGTCCGCCTCTTCCTCCAGCGTGTAGAGGACGACGTCGCAGCGCGGCTCGTCCGCGGAATCGGGAGACACCACCGTCGGCCCGTCGCCGGCCCGCTCCTGCGCCGCCAGCGGCAGGGCTCCGAGCAGGAGAAGCGCCAGGATCCCCAGCGCGCTATCGGTCGTCGGCATCGGTCCCTCCTCCTGCCAGTCCGTCGCCGGGTCCGGGCGCCCTGACTGAAGGAGCGCCGGCGCACCCGCCACGGCTGAGGGGCAGGGACCGTACCAGGGAGACGTTACGGTTGATGTGACGCTATGCGAGGGACTTACGGCTCCGGTGGGACGAACGCCTCGGGCGCTCGGCGTCTTCGGGCGGGAAAATTTCCCGGGAGCGCCCGGCGGGGGGCCGGAAAATTTCCCGGCCTCGGGCCCCGGGGGAGGGCCGAGGGGGGGCGGCGAGCGAGCTCGGGCGGGCTTCCCGGGAAGCTCGGTGGCACTCCTCCCGACGCTGGAGCCGAGCGCGTCGGGGGGTCAGGCCTCGCCCCGCTCCAGCTCCGGGAAGCGATAGATGACGACGCCCGTGCCAGGCGCGTTGTCCACGTCCACGTAGCCGTCTGCGACCATCTCGCGGAGCACGCGCTCGGCCTCGTTGAAGGGCAGACCCGTGGCGGCCACCGCCTGGGTGACCGAAAGCGAGCCGCCGTTCTTCTCGGCCGCGCGCAGCAGCGACTGGAGGACGGAGCCGGGGGAAGCGGCGGGCGGGGTCGGCGCGCGGACGAGGCGAGCCGCCAGGCGGGGGTGTGGGAGATAGCCGTCCCGGACGTTGGACTCCAGCACCAGGGAGCGCATGCGGAAGAGGTCCACGAACTGGCCGATCCCGAACAGCCCCCAGGTGAGCAGCCACAGGATTCCCGTGCCGTACTTGCCGAGATAGATCCGGTGGATGCCTCCGAGCCCGACGAAGAACAGGCACCAGAGCGCGTAGCCGATGCTGTCTCTGTACATGCCCTCTCGGACCTCCGATGGCTCCGGGCCGCGCTCGACCCCTCCCGCCTCCCGCGCGGCACGCGGTGGATCGCTCGGTCGTTCGCTCATTCGGATCTCCCTACGGGCGGACGGCGTCCGCGGTTTCCGTCTGCGAAGCGAGGGCCGCGCCTCCGGCCGGAGTACGCCCGACCCGGGTCCGGCCCGCGCCCCGCCGCTCGCGCGGCCGGCTCACGCCCCGGTACGGAAGAGCAGGATGTCCCCGTCCTGCACGACATACTCCTTTCCTTCCGCGCGCACCACGCCGCGCTCGCGCGCCTCCCTCAGGGAGCCGTACCGCCGGAAGTCGTCGAAGGAGACCGTCTCGGCTCGGATGAAGCGGCGCTCGAAGTCCGTGTGCACGCGGCCGGCGGCCTGCGGGGCGCGGGTGCCCGCCGGCACCGTCCAGGCGCGGACCTCCTCCTCCCCGATGGTGAAGAAGGTTTCCAGCCCGAGCAGCCGGTAGCCCGCCCGGATCAGGCGGTCGAGGCCCCGCTCGGAGAGCTCGAGCGCCCGGACGTACTCCCGCCGCTCCTCGGACGGCAGCTCGGCGAGCTCCGCTTCCAGCCGGGCGGAGATCGCCAGGACGGGCGCCTCCGGGTCGCGGGCGCGGATCGCCTCGCGCACCCGTGCCTCCACCGCCTCGTCCACCGGCCCGGCCTCGCCCACGTTGAGGACGTACAGGGTGGGCTTCAGCGTGAGCAGGTTCAGCGAGCGGACGACGGCCCGCTCGGCCTCGTCGAGCGGCTCGTTGCGCGCCGGCTGCCCCCGGTCGAGGCGCGCCCGCAGCCGCTCCAGCGGTCGGGCTTCCGCGGCCGCCTCCCGGTCGCCCGAGCGGGCGCGCTTCTCTAGCCGCTCCAGGCGGCGCTCCACGACCTCGAGGTCGGCCAGCGCGAGCTCCGTCTCCACCGTCTCCACGTCGTCGACCGGGTCCTCCGAGCCCTCCGCGCGCACCACGCGGCCGTCCTGGAACAGGCGGATGACGTGCGCCAGGGCGTCCGCCTCGCGGACGTGATGGAGGAAGCGGTTCCCCAGGCCCTCGCCCCGGGAGGCGCCGCGGACGAGCCCGGCGATGTCGACGAACTCGACCACGGCGGATACGGTCGGACGGGGCGCGGCCAACTCGCCGAGCCGCTCCAGACGGGGGTCGGGCACCTCGACGACCCCCACGTTCGGATCGATCGTGCAGAACGGGTAGTTCTCCGCCGGGACCGAGATCGCCGTGAGGGCACGGAACAGGGTGGATTTGCCGACGTTGGGAAGGCCGATGATCCCGATCGAGAGGTTGGCCACCTGCGCGGACCCCTTTTCGCCGCCCCGGGTTTCAGTGGAACGCGCGGTCGTTTCGCCGCGCCGGCTGTTTGAACTCCGAAGGCCGGGATGGGTTTCAGCCGGCCCTCGGCCGCTCCGGCACGGGAGCCCGGGCCGGGCGGGCGCGCCGCCTTGCCGCTCACGGAGCGCGGCGTACATTGCGCCTCGGTAGGCGGTCGGAGACGCCCGTGGTCGGCCGTCGCGGTGGGCGTAGCTCAGTCGGTCAGAGCGCCAGGTTGTGGCCCTGGAGGTCGCGGGTTCGAATCCCGTCGCTCACCCT
>CAZTGV010000067.1:3692-12818 GCA_964613475.1 uncultured Gemmatimonadota bacterium | reverse complement strand
CTGCGGCTGGATCACCTCCTTTCTAGGGAGTTCACTCCCGGCCAACCCGAAACGTCGCTCGCACTCTTTTCCACGCCGCCTCCATCCGCCTTGCGCGGAGCGGAGGCGGTTTTTTTGTAGCCGGCGGACGGGACGGGCGCGTGCGCGCGGCCGTGCGACGCGTTACCGTTCGGGCCATGGCACGCCGGGAAGGGAAGGCCGGGGTGGCGAAGCCGCCGCGGCCCGAAGCGGGGGCGGCGTCGGGGGCTCCCCGGGCGGCCGACCCGGGCCTCGAGAGCTTCGAGGAGGACCGCGCGGCGCGCGAGGCCGGCCAGCGACGCGCGCTCAAGAAGCGGGGCGTCCTGCTCGCCACCGTCGGCCTCCTCCTCGCGCTCGCGGTGGCGGCCGTGCTCCGCTACGCGGGGGTGGTGGACTTCGACCCGCTCGCCTGGGTCGCCGCCCTGCTCCTGACGCTGGCCGTCCAGGTCCTGTTCTGGACGATGGCCCACACCGGGTGGGACGAGCGGCTCGCCTGGGATCCCCACTTCCTCTACCTGCCCATGCTCACCGCCGCGGGGCTCCTGAACCTCTACATCTTCATCGTGCCCGAGGCCCGCGTATTGATCCTCATGGGCTGGTTCGTCGCCCTGCTGTTCATGGCCGGGCTGGCCGGGCTCACCGAGGTAGTCCTGCTGAGCGGGGTGATGGCCTCCGGCTACCTGGCGGCGGTCTCCCTCCGGGCCGCGGAGGGCTTCCCGGTCACGGTGGGGTTCGAGGTGACGGTGGCGCTCGTGTTCTTCGCGATCTGCGGCTATGCGGGTCTCGTCTTCCGGCGGCTCCGAACCGAGCGGCGGAAGATGAACGAGCTGCGCCGCGAGCTGTCCGCGCTCGCGATCCAGGACTCGCTCACCCGGCTGCCCAACCGCCGGCATTTCGAGGCGCTGCTCCGCGAGGAGCTGGTCCGGGTCCGGCGGTACGGCGAGCCGTGCTGCGTGGCGATGCTCGACGTGGACTACTTCAAGATCTACAACGACACGCTCGGGCACCTGGCGGGCGACGAGGTGCTGCGCCAGCTGGGCCGGCTGCTCGAGGCCAACGTGCGCGACAGCGACATCGCGGCCCGGTACGGGGGCGAGGAGTTCGCGCTCATCCTCGTGCGCACCTCGCTCCCGAAGGCCGAGGAAGTGGTCGAGCGCCTCCGGCGGATCGTCCAAGAGCACCCCTTCGAGCGGGAGGACCTGCTGCCCGACGGGGCGCTCACGATCAGCGCGGGCATCGCCGCCTGCGACGCGGCGGCGGGCGAAGAGGACGTCGTGCGCCGCGCCGACCAGGCCCTGTACGCCGCCAAGAACGCCGGCCGGAACCGGGTCGTCCGGGCCGAATGACCCGCCCGGAGGGGCGGGACGTCGAGGAGGCCTTCCGGGCCGGCTTCGTGGCCATCGTCGGGCTGCCCAACGTCGGCAAGTCCACCCTGCTGAACGGCCTGGTCGGCGCGCGGCTCGGGATCGTGAGCCCCAAGGCCCAGACCACCCGGCGGCGGCTTCTCGGCATCTACTCGGACGAGCGCCACCAGGCCGTGTTCGTGGACACGCCGGGCCTCCTCCGACCCCGCTATCCCCTCCAGGAGGCGATGCTGCGGGAGGCCCTCGAGGCGCGCGAGGAGGCCGACGCGCTGCTCTACGTGGTGGACGCGGGCTTCGGCCCCAGCATCGAGGACGCGCTCGGCGCCCGCCCGCCTCCCGAGGTGCCGGCCGTCCTCTGCCTGAACAAGGTCGACCGGCTGGCAGGGGCCGAGGCGGACGCGCTGGCCGACCGCCTGGCCGAGACGGGCTGGGACCCGGTCCTCCCCACGGTCGCCACCGAGGGGCGGGGGGTGGACGCGCTGCGCGCCGCGGTGCTCGAGCGGCTGCCAGCCTCGCCTCCGTACTATCCGACCGACGAGCTGGCCACCGCGCCGGTGCGCTTCTTCGTGGCGGAGTTCGTGCGGGAGACCTGTTTCGAGAGGCTGGCCGAGGAGGTCCCCTACTCGGTCGAGGTGGAGGTCGAGGAATTCCGGGAGCGGGGCGAGGGCCGCCCGACGTACATCGCCGCCCGCGTCTACGTGGAGCGCGCCTCGCAGAAGGGGATCGTGATCGGCGAGGGCGGGCGGATGATCCGCGACATCGGCGCCGACGCCCGGCGGAAGATCGAGGCGTTCCTCGGGGGCCCGGTCTATCTGGAGCTCCGGGTGAAGGTGCTCCCGAACTGGCGACGCCGCCGCAACCTCCTTAAGCTCCTCGGGTTCCGAACCCCGTCCGACGGAAGGTGAGCCATGCCGGTCGACGAGCGTCTCCTGGAGATCCTGGTGTGTCCGAAATGCAAGGGAGAGCTGGAGTACCGGAAGGACGAGGACGCGCTGCTCTGCCACGCCTGCAGGCTCCGCTACGCGGTGGAGGACGACATCCCGATCATGCTGATCGACGAGGCGACGTCGTTCTGAGCCCGTCCGAGCCTAGCGCCGCCCCGCCGACCGGGCCGCGCGCCCGGTGAGCGCCCGGACCCCCGCCGCGGAGCCCGCGGTCGGGCCCCGGGAGGTGCTCGAGTACCTCCGGGACGAGGCGACGCGTCCGCTGAAGGCCCGCGAGCTGGCGCGCGCCCTGGAGGTGGACGGGGACGAACCCTACCGCGCCTTCAAGGAGCTCCTGCGGCAGATGGAGGCCGAGGGGCTGATCTACCGGCAGCGGAAGGGCCGGTACGCCGTCCCCGAGAACCTGAACCTGGCGATCGGGCGGCTCCAGGTCACCCGGGGCGGTGACGGTTTCGTGGTCACCGAGCCCGACCGGGACGACGTGTTCGTGCCGGAGCACCTGCTGGCCACGGCGGTCGACGGGGACCTGGTGGTGGCGCGGATCGAGCACCGGCGTCCGGGCCGCAATCCGGCGGGGCGGGTGATCCGGGTCCTGCAGCGCGCTACCCGCCAGGTGGTGGCGCTGTATCACCGGAAGCGGAACTACGGCTTCGCCGCCCCCCAGGAGCCGGCGCTCGGCACCGACTTCTTCATTCCCCCCGACTTCGGCGACGAGGCGGAGGATGGGGATCTCGTCCTGGTGGACGTGGTGGACTGGGGCGAGAAGGAGCGGGGACCGGTCGGCCGAGTGGTCCGCGTGCTCGGACGGCCCGGCGACGCCGGGGTGGACGTGCTCTCCATCCTGCTCGGCCACCAGCTCCCCCTGGAGTTCCCGACCGAGGTGGAGGAGGAGGCGGAGCGGATCGCCGCCCGCGGCATCGGCGAGGCGGACCTGCGCGGTCGCGAGGACCTGCGGGACCGCCTGGCCCTCACCATCGACCCCGCCGACGCGAAGGACTTCGACGACGCCCTATCGGTCCGCCCCCTCGAGAACGGACGGCTCGAGGTCGGCATCCACATCGCCGACGTCGCCCACTACGTGGAGGAGGGCGGCGTCCTCGACGCCGAGGCGCTGGAGCGGGCCACCAGCGTCTACCTGGTGGACCGGGTCGTGCCGATGCTCCCGCACCCGCTCTCCAGCGGGCTGTGCTCCCTGGTCCCCGGCGAGGACCGGCTCGCCTTCTCCGTGCTGTTCGACATGGATGGCGGCGGCGGCGTGCGGCGGGCGCGCGTCGTCCGCACGGTCATCCGCAGCCGCCACCGGCTCACCTACGACCAGGCCCAGGCGATCCTGGAGAGCGAGGAATCGGCCCCCGAGGCGCTGGCGGACGCGCTGAACCGGCTGCGGGGCGTGGCCCGCGGGATCCGTCGGCGGCGGGAGGCGCGGGGCAGCATCGACTTCGACCTTCCCGAGTCGCGGGTCGTGCTGAACGCCGCCGGCGAGCCGACCGACATCCAGCGCGTCCTCCGCCTCTCCTCCCACCGGATGATCGAAGACCTCATGATCCTGGCGAACGAGACGGTGGCCCAGCTGGCGCTCCGCGAGGCCTTCCCGCTCGTCTTCCGGGTGCACGAGTCCCCCTCCGAGGAGAAGCTCGAGGGGCTGCGCGCCCTGGCCGGCACCTTCGGCTACCACCTGCCGCAGCGGAAGGTGGCGCCCTCGGACCTCGCGCGGCTCGTCGAGGCGATGCACGGGACGCCGCAGGAGCAGCTCATCGCCACCGCGACCCTGCGGAGCATGATGCAGGCCCGGTACGCGGTGGAGAACGTGGGCCACTTCGGGCTCGCCTCGGAGGCATACGCCCACTTCACCTCCCCGATCCGCCGCTACCCGGACCTGATCGTCCACCGCCAGCTCGGCCGTTGGCTCCGCGAGCCGGAGGCGGCGCGGCGCGCCGACGCCGAGCGGCTGGCGCAGGTGGCCGAGCACTGCTCGGTCCGGGAGCGCCGCGCCGTCGAGGCCGAGCGCGATTCGGTCGACCTCAAGAAGATCGAGTTCATGGAGCGGCACCTCGGGGACGAGTTCGAGGGGACTATCTCGGGGGTGACCGCCTTCGGCTTCTTCGTGCTGCTCGACGAGTACCATGTGGAGGGGCTGGTGCACGTGAGCACGCTGGAGGACGACTACTACACGTTCGTGGAGGAGCAGCACGCCCTGCTCGGCCACCGGCGCCGGCGGCGCTTCCAACTCGGGGACCGGGTGCGGGTACAGGTCGCCCGGGTGGACCGGGAGGCGCGGAAGATCGACTTCGAGCTCCTGCGCGCGCCGGAGCGGAAGGGAGAGCGAGGGGGCTCGGAGGGCTGATCCCCGGACGATGTCGAGAGGCCGGGTCCCCGCGCCCGCGGCGCGAGGACCCGGCCGCGAGCGGCGCGCGGACGGGAACTTTTTCCCTCGTCCGTTCCTATGTGGAGCCGGCGCCCGGAGCGAGAGGCGGGCGCCCAAGCGCGGGGCGGGACGGACACGACCGGAGGGGAGCCATGACCGAGATCACGCGCGAGCGGGAGACGCTCGAGGAGCAGCGCCGGCGGTTGGACGAGCTACGGGGGTACCTTTGAGATCCCCGACAAGCGGTCCGAGCTGGAGCGCCTCGAGGAGGGCATGGCGCGCCCCGACTTCTGGGACGATCCGGACCGGGCGCGCGAGCTCATCGGGCAGGCGAACCGGCTGAAGGAGTGGCTGGAGCCCTGGGAAGAGCTGTCCGGGCGGGTCGATGAGCTGACCGAGCTCGCCGCGCTCCTGGAGGACGAGCCCGACGAGGAGCTGGCGTCCGAGATCGGCCGGGAGACGGCTGGGATCGAGCGGCGGCTCGCCGAGCTCGAGCTCAAGAACATGCTCCGCGGCGAGGACGCCCGGCGGGACGCGCTCCTCACCATCCACCCCGGGGCCGGCGGCACCGAGTCCCAGGATTGGGCCGAGATGCTCATGCGCATGTACGGGCGCTGGGCCGAGGAGAAGGGCTACCAGGTCGAGGTGCTGGACCACCTTCCCGGGGAGGAGGCGGGCATCAAGTCGGTCACCCTGGAGGTCCGCGGCCCCTACGCGTACGGGTATCTGAGCGCCGAGCGCGGCGTGCACCGGCTCGTCCGCATCTCGCCCTTCGACTCGCAGGGGCGGCGCCACACCTCCTTCGCCTCCGTCTTCGTCTATCCGGTGGTGGACGAGGACATCGAGATCGAGATCGACGAGGAGGACCTGCGGATCGACACGTTCCGAGCCTCGGGGGCGGGCGGCCAGCACGTGAACAAGACGAGCTCGGCCGTCCGGATCACCCACGAGCCGAGCGGGATCGTCGTCTCCTGCCAGCAGGAGCGGAGCCAGCACAAGAACCGGGCGCAGGCGATGAAGATGCTGCGCGCGGCACTCTACCAGCGGGCCCTGGAGGAGCGGGAGAAGGAGCGGGAGGCGCTGGAGAGCACCAAGACGGAGATCGCCTGGGGGAACCAGATCCGCTCCTACGTGCTCCAGCCGTACACGATGGTGAAGGACCACCGGACGGGCGTGGAGGAGGGGAACGTGGGAGCGGTCCTGGACGGCCGGCTGGATCCGTTCATAGAGGCCTTCCTGCAGCGGAACGGGGCCGGCGCGTCTTGACCGGCGCCTCCGCGACGCCCCCCCTCTGTCCGTCCTGCGGGGAGCCCGCCCGGCAGGGGCTGCGGGAGGGCGTCTGCCTCCGCTGCTGGTACACGGCGCCCGAGCGGCCGAAGCCGGTGCGCGACCGTTTCCGCAAGCTGGAGCGGCTGCGCGAGGCCGGGGTGGAGCCGTACGCCTACGCCTTCCACCCCACCCACGACCTGGCGGGCGCCCGCGCCGCCTTCGAGGCGGCGGAGGGCGAGGACGCGCCGGGCGCCGGGGCGGGCACGGGCGAGGACGCGCGGGGCGGGGGGGCCGAGGAGGGGCCCGAGGCGCGGGTCGCCGGCCGGATCCTCTCCTTCCGCGACCTGGGGGGCAGCGCCTTCGCCCACCTCGGCGACCGGGACGACCGCCTGCAGGCGTACTTCAAGCGCGATCTGCTGGACGACGGGCAGCGCGAGCTGCTGGACCTGCTCGACCTCGGGGACTGGGTGGGGGTGCGGGGATCCCTGTTCCGCACCCGGACCGGAGAGGTCACCGTCCGGGTCGAGGAGCTGGAGCTCCTCGCCAAGACCCTCCGACCGCTCCCGCTCGGCAAGGAGGAGGTGACCGAGGAGGGGGAGCGCGTCGTCCACGGCGGCTTCTCCGACGTCGAGAGCCGCTACCGGCAGCGCTACGCGGACCTGGCGGTCAACCCGGACGTGCGGGAGGTCTTCCGGATCCGCGCGCGCCTGGTAACCGCGCTGCGCGCCTTCCTGGACGAGCGCGGCTTCCTCGAGGTGGAGACCCCGATCCTCCAGCCTCGGTACGGGGGCGCCTTCGCCCGGCCCTTCACGACCCATCACGAGGCGCTGGACGCCACGCTCTACCTGCGGGTGGCCGACGAGCTGTACCTGAAACGCCTGATCGTCGGCAACCTGGATCGGGTGTACGAGATCGGGAAGGACTTCCGGAACGAGGGGATCGACCGCACGCACAACCCCGAGTTCACCATGCTCGAGCTCTACCAGGCGTACGCCGACTACGAGGACATGATGGCGCTGGCCGAGGAGATGGTGACCTCGGCGGTGCGGGCGGTCGCCGGGACGCTGACGCTGGAGGTCGAAGGGCGGGCGATCGACCTCTCGCGCCCATGGGAGCGCCTCGCCTACGGGGAGGCGCTCCGGACGCACGCCGACCTGGATCCGGCCGCCGTCTCCGATGAGGAGCTCCGGCGGCGGGCGGCCGAGGCCGGCCGGGAGGATGCGGCGGCCCTGAGCCGGACGAAGCTGCTCGACGTGCTGTTCTCGGCCCGGGTCGAGCCGGCGCTCGTCTCGCCCACCATCGTCTACGACTATCCGATCGCCATGAGCCCGCTGGCCAAGCCCAAGCGGGGGGACCCGGGCCTGGCCGAGCGCTTCGAGGTGATCTGCGGAGGGCACGAGCTGATCAACGCCTTCAGCGAGCTGAACGACCCGCTCGACCAGTGGGCGCGCTTCTCCGAGCAGGCGAGCCTGCGGGCCGCCGGCGACCTGGAGGCGCAGGACCTGGACGAGGACTACATCCGGGCCCTCGAGCTCGGCCTCCCGCCGACCGGCGGGCTGGGGCTCGGGGTCGACCGCCTCGTGATGCTGGTCACCGGCCGGAGCTCGATCCGCGAGGTGATCCTGTATCCGATCCTGCGCGAGGACGAGGGACGATGAGCGCCGGGCGGGACGGCTCGCCGGGGCCGGCTGCGGGGGAGGGGCGCGCGGAGCGACCCGGGGACGCCGCCGGGGAGGCGGTCGCCTCCACGTACGGGGGCGTCCCGGGGGAGGCCGGCGCGGGCGGCAGCGGCTCGCGGCTGGAGTGGTTCCTGGCGCGGCGCTACCTGGCGCGCGGGCGGGGCCGGGGCTTCCTCTCCCTGATCACCCTGATCGCCATCGGGGGGATCACGGTGGGCGTCATGGCGCTCATCGTGGTGATCGGGGTGATGAGCGGCCTGCAGCGCGACCTGCGCGAGAAGATCCTCGGCGCCAGCGCGCACGCGATGGTGCTCGAGATCGGCAGCCAGTTCCGGATGGAGGAGTGGGAGACGGTGCTCCGGCGCGTGCGGGAGGTGCCGGAGGTCACCGCGGCGGCGCCCTTCACCTACACCGAGGTGCTGCTCACCGCCGGGGAGGCCTATTCCGAGGGGGCGGTGTTCCGGGGCCTGCCGGACGACTCAGCGGGGTTGGCGGTCAGCGGCGTCCGCCGACACCTGATCTCCGGCCGCATGCCCTTCGGCCCCACCGACTCGGGGCGCCCCGGGATCCTGGTCGGGCGGGGCCTGGCGGAGCGGCTCGGGCTGTACGAGGGGAAGCTGGTGACGGTCGTCTCCTTCCAGGGGGCCGAGATCACCCCGACCGGCTACATGCCGCAGATGCGCCGCTTCGAGGTGACCGGGATCTTCTCCACCGGCCTCTACCAGTACGACACGAAGTTCACCTACGTCGACCTGGCCACGGCGCGGGAGCTCCTGGGCCTGGGCGAGGCGGTGACCGGGGTCGAGTTCAACGTGCGGGACGCCTGGGACGCGGGGCGGGTGGCCGCCGAGGTGGAGGAGGCGCTCGGATACCCGTACCGGGTGGACGACTGGCAGCAGCAGAACGCGAGCCTGTTCGAGGCGCTGAAGCTGGAGAAGCTCGCGATGGGGGTCATCCTCCTGCTCATCGTGCTGGTCGCCTCCTTCAACATCGTCTCTACCCTGGTGATGGTGGTCGCCGACAAGACGCGGGAGATCGGGATCCTCCGGTCCATCGGGGTCACCGCGCGCGGCATCATGCGGGTCTTCATGTACCAGGGGGTGGTGATCGGGCTGGTGGGCACCGCGGCGGGCGCCCTGCTCGGCGGGCTGCTGGCCGGCCTGCTCCAGCGCTACCAGTTCGTGCAGCTGCCGAGCGACGTCTACTTCGTGGACCGGCTGCCCGTGCACCTGGATCCGTTGGACGTCGGGTTGATCCTCGGGGCCTCGCTGCTCATCTCCTTCCTGGCCACCCTGTATCCGGCCCGCCACGCGGCGGAGCTGACGCCGGTGGAGGCGATCCGCCATGAGTGACCGTGCGTGAGCCCGAGGCGCGGAGCGGGGTGGGCGAGCGCGCGCCGGGGCGGAGCCCGGAGGCCTCCGGCGCCGCGTCCGCCTCCGGCGAGGCGGTCGGGCGCGAGGGCGGACAGGGCGGAGTAGGCGGCCAGG
>CAZTGV010000067.1:0-3592 GCA_964613475.1 uncultured Gemmatimonadota bacterium | reverse complement strand
GCCTCCGGCGAGGCGGTCGGGCGCGAGGGCGGACAGGGCGGAGTAGGCGGCCAGGGCGGCGCGGAGCGGCCGGTCGTCGAGGCGCGCGGGCTGCGCCGGAGCTACCGCGACGTGGACGGCCGCGAGATCGCGGTGCTCCGGGGGGTGGACCTGGCGCTCCGGAAGGGAGAGACGCGGGCCATCGTGGGGCCGAGCGGGGCGGGGAAATCCACCCTGCTGCACCTGCTCGGCGCGCTCGACCGCCCGACCGCCGGGGAGGTCCTGCTCGGCGATCGCCCGGTGGCCGAATTGGCCGACGCCGAGCTGGCGGCGCTGCGGAACCGCTTCGTCGGCTTCGTCTTCCAATTCCACCACCTGCTGCGGGACTTCACCGCGCTCGAGAACGTGATGGTCCCCCAGCTCGTCGCGGGCCGGGACCGCCGCGCCGCGGAGAGTCGGGCCCGGGAGCTGCTGGAGCAGGTGGGGCTCTCCGCCCGGGCGGGCCACCGGCCCGCGAAGCTCTCGGGCGGGGAGCAGCAGCGGGTCGCGGTGGCGCGCTCGCTGGCCAACGAGCCCCCTCTCTTGCTCGCCGATGAGCCGTCGGGTAACCTGGACGTCGATACGAGCGAGCGGCTTCACGACTTGCTCTTCCGTCTGGTGGAGCGGCACGGCACGGCCATGGTGGTGGTCACCCACAACCGCTCGCTCGCGGCCCGTGCCGACCGAGTTCTGCGGCTCGCCAGCGGGGTCCTGGAACCCGCCGGCACGTCGCTGGCGTAATTTGCCAGGGGTGTGGGCCGTCTGCGACGCCGCACGCGGTGACCGCGGACGGACGGCGCCCACCCGCGGCGGGTCGACGTCCCGCAACGGCGGGCGACAGCGGCGATTCCGAACCCCGGGGGGCGGGAACGGGTACGGGTGTCGGGGGACGGAACGGCCCATGCGCCGCGGGACGGGCGTGGCCCCAACCCCCCGGTGGCCGGAAGAGATGGCCGGGACGGGTGGCAGGAAGCCGCCGCCCACGGGCAGCGGGGGCGGCGTCCCGCCTCAGACTACGGGACGGACATGCGCTGCGAGAACTGCCGGGAGCGAGAAGCCGAGATCCACCTGACGCACATCGAGGGCGGGGAGATGACCACCTCGCACCTGTGCCCGACGTGCGCGGCGGAGAAGGGGCTCTCCACCGGCATCCCGGAGGACAAGGCGCCGCTGGCCGACTTCGTCGCCCAGCTCGGGGAGGAGGGCAAGGACCGCGCGCTCGCTGGGGCCAGCGACGCCTGCCCGTACTGCGGCACCTCGCCGGAGGACTTCCGCCGGACCGGACGCCTGGGCTGCCCCCACTGTTACGTCCACTTCGCGCCCCAGCTCCGGGGGCTCCTGCGGCGGATCCACGGCGCCACCCAGCACCGCGGAAAGGTCTATCTGACCGAGGCGGTGGAGACGGACGACCGCGGGGTCCGGCTGTCCACCCTGAAGCGGCGGCTGGAGCGGGCCGTGGAGGTCGAGGATTTCGAGGCCGCCGCCCGGTTGCGCGACCAGATCCACGACCTGGAAGTCGAGGTGGTGGAGTGACCGCGGGCGCCGAGGAGGGCCGCCTCCGGGTGGACGGCCACGGGCTCGCCTGGCTCGAGGAGCGCGGGCCGGATCACGAGATCGTGCTCTCCACGCGCGTACGTCTGGCCCGCAACCTCCAGGGCTTCCCCTTCGCGCTGCGCGCCGCGGCGGACGACCGCCGCCGGATCCTCGAGCGGGCGCGGGCCGCCCTGGCGGACAGCGATGTCCTTCCGAGCCCGACCGTGTGGGAGATGGACGCCCTGGAGCCGGTGGAGCGGACGGTGCTCCTGGAGCGCCACCTGGTCAGCCGCGAGCTGATCGGGCCGCCGGACGGACGCCCGCCGACGGGCGCCGCCCTGGCCATCGCGGAGGATCGGCCGCTCGGGCTGATGGTGAACGAGGAGGACCACCTCCGCCTCCAGACGCTGCTGGGGGGCTTCCAGCTGGAGCGCGCCTGGCGCGAGGTGGACCAGCTGGACGAGGAGATCGGCCAGCGGGTGCCGCTCGCCTTCCACCACGAGTTCGGCTTCCTCACCTCCTGTCCGACCAACGTCGGCACGGGCGCCCGCGCCTCGGTGCTCATCCACCTCCCCGGGCTCGTGCTGACCAAGGAGATCCGGAAGGTGCTGCAGGGGATCGGCCAGGTCGGCCTCACCTTCCGCGGTCTGTACGGCGAGGGATCGGAGGTGGTCGGCAACTTCTTCCAGGTCTCGAACCAGACGACGCTCGGGAAGACCGAGTCCGACCTCATCGAGCATCTCGAGAACGTGGTCCGCCGGGTGATCGAGTACGAGCGCCAGGCGCGGGCGGTCCTGCTGCGCGAGGCGCCGGCCGTACTGGAGGACAAGGTGTGGCGCGCGTACGGCATTCTCCGGCACGCACGAAGCCTGTCTTTCGACGAGATGATGAACCTGCTTTCCGGCGTCAGGCTTGGGCTTACGCTGAAACTTCTCCGAACACCCCGGGTAGAGACGCTCAACCGGATCATGATCTACGGGCAGACGGCGCATCTGGAGCGCGCCGCCCGCCGCCGCCTGGATGATACGGACGCCGACGTCTACCGCGCGTCCCTGGTCCGCGAAGCCCTCTCCGAGGAGGATCCGCATCCGATCCCGGAGAGACAGGAGGACCCCCCCGCGGAGGGAAGGAGTGGCTGACCGCGTGCCCGCCCGATCGAGGTTCGCATGAACTACAACTTCACGGACCGGGTCCGGAAGGTGCTGGCGATGGCCCGCGAGGAGGCGATCCGCCTCCAGCACGATTACGTCGGCACGGAGCACATCCTGCTAGGACTGATTCGCGAGGGTGAGGGCGTGGCGGCCGCCGTCCTCACGAATCTGGCCGCGGATCTGGACGAGCTCCATCGGCTGGTCGAGGAGAACGTCCGGCGCGGAAAGTCGGCCGCCACGATCGGGGAGCTGCCGTACACCTCCCGCGCCAAGAAGGTGCTGGAGTACGCGATGGCGGAGGCCCGCGAGCTCAATCACAGCTACGTCGGGACCGAGCACCTGCTCCTGGGCCTGCTCCGTGAGGAGAAGGGGCTGGCCGCGAAAGTCCTGGGGGAGCTGGGGATCGGGTTGGAGGAAGCTAGAGCCGAGACCCTGAAGCTGCTCGGAACCGATATGCCGAACGCGAATCCGTCCTCCTCGGGAGGCGGCTCGAGCGCCAAGAGCGAGAAGAAGTCGAAGACGCCGGCCCTGGACCACTTCTGCCGCGACCTCACCGAGCTCGCGGGCCAGGGCAAGCTGGATCCGACCATCGGCCGCGAGAAGGAGATCGAGCGGGTGATGGAGGTCCTCTCGCGGCGCAAGAAGAACAACCCGGTGCTCATCGGCGAGCCGGGGGTGGGGAAGACCGCGATCGTGGAGGGCCTCGCGCAGCGGATCGTGAAGGGCGAGGTGCCCGACAGCCTCAAGGACCACCGCGTGCTGGCGCTGGACATGGCGGCCGTGATCGCCGGCACCAAGTACCGCGGTCAGTTCGAGGAGCGGCTCAAGGCGATCGTGAACGAGATCTCCCAGAACGAGGGGATCATCCTGTTCATCGACGAGCTGCACAC
>CAZTGV010000066.1:10931-12911 GCA_964613475.1 uncultured Gemmatimonadota bacterium | reverse complement strand
AGCGCCAGCAGGCTGGGCGCCACGTCCACCAGCTCGCCCCGCTCGCCGCGCGCTTCCAGCCCCGGCTCGGCCACCGTGATGAAGCCCTCCTCGGACGGGACGCCCGTCAGGTAGCCATGACAGCCCCGGTGCACGGGGTTCCGGATTCGCGGCCGCTGGAGCCCATCGGAGAGACCGAGAAAGAGGCTGGCCAGCGGCTGGTGGAAGTCGTGCGGAAAGAAGACGAGCCCGGGCTCCGCGTAGCCGTAGAGCTGCCCGTGCTCGGGCGTCTCGAAGCGCACCCCGTGCGCCGCCATCTCCCGATAGTCCAGCGCGCGGACGCCCGGCGTCGTCTCCAGCAGCTCGCGGATCGCGCGCCGCGCCCGCTCCGTCCGGAACCAGAAACGGGCGGACGGGACCTGGAGGTAGTGGGCGTATTCGTCCGCGGGGACGTCCAGGGCCCCCAAAGCGGCCTGGAGGTCGATCGTGCCTCGCACCGGCTCCTGCCCGTGGTCCGAGAGCAGGGCGAAGCCGACCCCCCGTGCCTCCGCCCGCGCGTGCAGAGCCCGCACGAAGTCGTCCACCTCCCGGTGCCGCGCCTCCACCGCCTCGGGCCGGTCCAGGTTCCAATGCAGGAACAGGTCGAGGGCGTACATCTCGAGCAGCTCCAACCGGCGGCCTTCCGATGGCAGCCGTTCGATCCACTCCTCCAACCGGTCGAACCGTTTGGTGAAGTAGTATCGGCTCGCCTCGGATCCGAGCCGGGCGAACAGCGAGGGACGGGCCGAGGACGGCTCCTCCCACTCGGAGGCCCGCCGCTCGTACTTGAATCGAAGCAGCTCGAACTGTCGGCGCCGCGCGGGCGGCATGGTGGCGAGGTCGACCTCTCCGGTCAGCAGGTGGGCGATCCCCTGGACGGTGGTCGCGAGCGCGTCGGGAAGGCCCGCGGCGAGCCGCTCCCACCGGCGCGGGCTCTCCCCATCCGCCGCGTCGGAGCGCAACCGAAGCTGCCAGCCCCCGTGCTCGTGCGGCCAGGCGCCCGTCAGGATGGTGGCGAGGAGCTCGGTGTCCGGAAGGCCGCGCAGCGGGACGGTCGGGTGCTCCTCCAGCAGGCGGGCGATGTAGGGCGTCCTCTCCGGCGTGAGGCGCCGCACGTCGAGCCCCGGCACGTACGCCACCAGCAGGCGCCTGGAACCCCTCATGCCGTCCGCTCCCCTGTCAAATGCGCCCGGGAAGACTCGAACTCCCAACCTCTTGGTCCGAAGCCAAGCGCTCTGTCCAATTGAGCTACGGGCGCGAACTGGAGGAAACAAACGTACTTCGGAGGCCCCGCGCCTGCCAGGACGCCCGGATGCAGGACCGCCGGGACGGGCTGCGGCCCGCCCCGGCGGCTTTCCTCGTTGGGCCTCTTTCAGCCTCGGGACGTCCCGAACGCTCTCGATCGGAACGTCAGAGGAATCGGAACCTCGGAGGATCACGCTCAGCGACCCCGGGAATCGTCCTCCCCCTGGATGGCTGCCTTCATCATCTCGTACTTCTCCAGCAGCTCCGGATCGGCGTTCACCGCCTCGACGATCTCCGTGTAGCGTTCCACGTCGAAGCCCTGCTCGCGGATGGCCAGGACCATCTGATCGTTCGCCTGCTGCTGCAGCGCCTGAGCCTCCTCGGGCTCCTGCACCGTCTGGAGCTGTATCTGAAGCTCCTGGCGAATCTCCTCCACCTCCAACTGCGCCTCGGTGAACGACATCAGCTCCTCATCGGCCACCTCGATGTCGGCTTGGCCGGAGGGCTCGGGCGTCGGCTCCTGAGCCTGCAGCGGTCCGGCGACGGCGAGCATCATCACGGCCGCCACGATCGCCGCGAGCTGACCGAGCGCTCTCGAATACGGCATCCTGCCTCCCTTTCGTCGTCTTCTCTCGTCTCCCCGCCGAGCTTCGGAGCCCGCTCGGGCCACGAATCCGCGGGCGATCGCCCCGCCTCGAGCAGCCAACGTGCCAGCGG
>CAZTGV010000066.1:0-10831 GCA_964613475.1 uncultured Gemmatimonadota bacterium | reverse complement strand
CGGGCCACGAATCCGCGGGCGATCGCCCCGCCTCGAGCAGCCAACGTGCCAGCGGGGGAAAGGACGGTCGGAGCTCCCGCGCCATATCTGTAAGTCGATACTATAGCGCCATATGCATTATGGACGGGTCCCGCGCTCGCCGCCGCGCGGTCGCCGTCGCCTCCGCGCGCGATTGTGTCATTATGTTACATGTGTTATCCTGGACCCCGAAATCGGCACACTCGACACGCTAGAATCCTCATTCCCTGCGAGCCACGCCCATGCCCCGGACGAGAAGCTTGCGCCTCGCGCTCCTCCTCAGCGTCGTCCTTCCGCTCCTCCTCGCCCTCGGGGCCGCGGGCTACCTCGGCTTGCGAACCGTCGAGGGCTGGGTCGAGGCGCGCATGCAGGAGGAGGTGAAGATGATCGCGCAGGCAATCCATCCTCCCTTGAGCCGCTCGCTCGAGCGGGACCGGCAGGGGACCGTGCAGCGGACGCTGGAGTCGGCCTTCGACCTGAGTCCGGTCTACGCGGTGTACGTGTACGATCTGGCCGGGGACCCGATCGTCACGGTGGGCGTGCCCGACGATCCGAAGCCGGAGCGCCTCGCGGACCTGGCGGTGGAAGGGGACCGGCGCGAGGAGTACGGCGAGGTCGCCGGCCGCGAGGTCTACTCCTACTTCGTGCCCCTCTCGGACTCGGGCGGGCGGCCGATCGGCCTGCTCCAGCTCACCCGACGCCGCAGCGACTTCGACCGGCAGTTCCGGACGCTGCGCCTGCAGGGCGCGGGGGCGCTGCTGCTTGGCGCGATCGTGATGACGCCCCTCGTTCTGGTCGGCCACCGGCGCTCGGTGGGGCGCCACCTCTCCGGGCTCGGCGGCGTGATGGCGCGGGTGGCGGAGGGACGGGAGGAGACGAGGGCCTCCACCGGGGGCCCGGCGGAGGTGGCCACGCTGGCGACCGGGCTGAACGCGATGCTCGACAGCATGGCGGCGGCCCGCACGGAGATCGAGGCGCGGCGCGACGCCCAGCTCGCCCTCGAGCAGCGGCTGAAGCAGGCCGAGAAGCTGGCGGCGATCGGCCGGCTCGCCGCCGGGGTGGCGCACGAGCTCGGCTCTCCGCTGAGCGTGATCGACGGCAAGGCCGTGCGGGCGCTCCGGGAGGCGGACCTCTCCCCCGAGGCGGCCGTCGCGCTGCGACAGATCCGGGAGGAGGTCCGGCGGATGGAGGCGATCGTCGGGCAGCTCCTCGACTTCGGTCGAGGCGGCGAGACCGCCGAGCCGACCCGCGTGGCGCTGGCGGACGTGCTGGGCGCGGCCGCCGAGGCGGTCGGGAGCCTCCTCGAGGAACGAGGCGCCTCGCTCGATGTCGAGCGACCCGGCCCGGAACTCGTGGTCCGCGGGGACGCGAGGCGGCTGGAGCGGGCGGTCGCCAACCTCGTGCGGAACGCGATCCAGGCGGCCCCGGGGGGACACGTCGGCCTGGCCGCGCGTGCGGAAGGCGAGGGGCAGGCCGTCATCGAGGTCGTGGACGACGGGCCCGGCGTTCCGGAGGAGATCCGCTCGCGCATCTTCGAGCCGTTCTTCACCACCAAGCCGGTGGGCGAGGGGACGGGCCTCGGCCTGGCGGTGGTGCACGGCATCGTGGAGGGGCACGGCGGCGCGGTCCGAGTCGAGGAAGGACCGGCCGGCGGCGCGCGCTTCCAGGTGGAACTTCCGCGGGCGGAGGAGACGGCGTGAGGCCGGCGCGGATCCTCGTGGTGGAGGACGACGCGCGGCTGCGCGAGCTCCTGCTCGACGAGCTCGAGGACGCGGGCTACGAGCGCCGGGCCGCGGCGACCGCCGAACAGGCGCGCGAAGCGCTGGCGGAGCGAGCCTTCGACCTCGTCGTCTGCGACCTGCGCCTGCCCGGCGTGAGCGGCCTGGAGCTCCTCCGCCACGCCCGCGCCCTGGAGGTCCCCCCCGCCTTCATCATGATCACCGCCTTCGGCACCGTGGCCCAGGCCGTGGAATGCCTGAAGGAGGGCGCCGACGACTTCCTGACCAAGCCCCTGGACCTGGACCATCTCGTCCTCACGGTGTCCCGCGTGCTGGAGCGGCGTCGGTTGGCCCGCGAGGTGCACCAGCTCCGGCAGGCCCTGGGCCCGGGCGACTTCCACGGCATGATCGGCCGGAGCGAGGGCATGCGTCGCCTGTTCGCGCAGATTCGGCGGGTGGCGCCGGGCGGCGGGCCGGTCCTGATCGAAGGCGAGAGCGGGACCGGCAAGGAGCTGGTCGCCCGCGCGCTGCACGCGGAGAGCGACCGGGGCGACGGACCCTTCCTCGCCGTGAACTGCGCCGGCATCCCCACCGAGCTGCTCGAGAGCGAGTTCTTCGGCCACGCCCGAGGGGCGTTCACCGGCGCCACCACGGACCGCAAAGGGTTGTTCGCCGAGGCGGACGGCGGCACGCTCCTGCTCGACGAGATCACCGAGATGCCGACCGGCCTCCAGGCCAAGCTCCTGCGAGTGCTGCAGGAGGGAACGATCCGGCGGGTGGGCGACCCCCGCGAGCGGTCCGTGGACGTGCGCGTCCTCGCGTCCACGAACCGGGACCCGGAAGAAGAGGTCTCGGCGGGCCGCTTGCGGGAGGACCTCTTCTTCCGGCTCGAGACCTTCCGGCTCCCGGTGCCGCCGCTGCGCGATCGGGGGGACGACCTCGAGCTCCTGGCCGCCCACTTCTGCCAGCGGACCGCGGCCCGGCTGAACCGACGCGTCCGCGGCCTCGACGCCCGCACGCTCCGGAGGCTCCGGCGGTATCCGTTTCCGGGCAACGTCCGAGAGCTGGAGAACGCGATGGAGCGCGCGGTCACCTTCTGCGACGGCGAGCTCCTTCGGCCGGAGCACCTCCCGGGCCGGATCCGCGAGGCGGTCGCCGTTGGAGGAGCCCCGGAGGACGTAGCGACTCCCCCCCTCGCGGCCGGGGTCGCCGCCCCGGTCGAAGAGCTTCCGCCGCTCGCGGCGGTCGAGCGGCGCTACATCCGCCACGTGCTCCGACGGGTGGAGGGAAACAAGCGGCGGGCCGCGCGGATTCTCGGCATCGCGCGGCGGACCCTGTACCGCAAGCTCGAGGAGGGCGACGAGGCGGGGGACGGCGATCAGCCGTAAACGGAGCCGCGACCCAGGGGGACGCCGACAGTCCGTGACCCGCCGGTCGGGCGCGGAGTCTGCGGAGGGGAAGGGACGAACGTGGACTCTCAGCGCCGAGCCGCCCGAGGAACCGTGCGCTCGGCAGGAGCGTGGACGAGTGGATGACATGGACGCCAAGCGGCGGGCCTCGACGAGGTGGCTCCTGGCGGCCGTCCTCCTGGCCTTCGGCCTCGGCGGGTGCCGGGGCACGCTCGAAATCGGCCAGCTACTCGACGACCCGGGCTACTACGACGGCCGCAAGGTGCGGGTGGTCGGCGAGGTGACGGATGCCGCCGGCCTGCTCGGCCGCGGCGTGTACCGGCTGAGCGACGGCACCGGGGAGCTGGTCGTCCTCAGCGAGGAGGGCGGCGTGCCCCGGGCGGGCGCCCGCGTGCGGGTGGACGGCTGGTTCCAGCAGGTCCTCACGGTCGGCGACCGCACGATGGCGGGCCTGGTGGAGAGCGGCCGGGGACGCCCCTAGCCTCAGGTGAAGGCGGCGATCCCCGTGATGTCCTGGCCTAGGATGAGGCCATGGATGTCGTGCGTCCCCTCGTAGGTGTAGACCGACTCCAGGTTCGCCATGTGGCGCATGGACTGGTACTCGGCCAGGATCCCGTTGGCGCCCAGCAGCCGGCGCGCCTCGCGGGCCACCTCGCAGGCCATGTCCACGTTGTTCCGCTTCGCCAGCGAGACCTGCTGGGGGCGCATGGTCCCCTCGTCCTTCAGCCGACCGAGCCGCCAGGCCAGGAGCTGCGCTTTCGTGATCTCGGTCAGCATGCCGGCGAGCCGCGCCTGCTGGAGCTGGTAGCCGCCGATCGGGCGGTCGAACTGCACCCGCTCCTTCGCGTAGGAGACCGCCTCCTCGTAGCAGGCCATGGCCGCGCCCACCGCGCCCCAGGCGATCCCGTACCGCGCCTGGTTGAGGCACATGAGCGGGCTCTTGAGGCCCCCGCTCTCCGGCAGCAGCGCCTCCTCCTCCACACGCACGTCCTGTAGCGACAGCTCGCTCGTGTCGGAGGCGAGGAGCGAGAGCTTCCCCTTCTGGTCACGGGCGGAGAAGCCCTCCCGATCCGTCTCCACGATGAAGCCGCGGATCGACTCCGCGTCCTCCACGTCTCCCGTCTTGGCCCAGACCACCGCCACATCGGCCATCGAGCCGTTGGTGATCCACATCTTCGTCCCGTTCAGCACCCAGCCGTCCCCGTCCCGCTCCGCCCGGGTGAGCATGCCGCCTGGATTCGAGCCGAAGTCGGCCTCGGTGAGGCCGAAGCAACCGATCGCCTCGCCCGAGGCCAGCCGCGGGAGCCACTCGCGCTTCTGCGCCTCGCTCCCGAAGGCGAAGATCGGATACATGACGAGCGCCCCCTGCACGGAGACGAAGGAGCGGAGCCCCGAGTCGCCCCGCTCGAGCTCCTGCATGATGAGGCCGTAGGCCACGTTGTTGAGCCCGGCACAGCCGTATTCCTCGGGCAAGTTCGCCCCGAGGAATCCTAGATCCGCCATCTGCGGGATGAGCTCGCGCGGGAAGGTCCGCTCCACGTAGTGGTGCCCGATGACCGGCATCACCTCGCCGTCCACCCACTCCCGCACCGCGTCCCGCACCTGCCGCTCCTCGGCCGAGAGGAGCGCGTCCACCTCGTAGTAGTCCGTGCCGCGGAAGCTCATCGCTCTGGCCGTCGTTCCGGAGGGTTGGAGTCGGTGATCCGCGAGAAGGCGAAGGCCGCGCCCACCGCGCCGCCCCCGGTCAGCAGCGCCCCGGCCAGCGCGCCGAGGGAGCCGTAACGGCCGAGGTTGGCGAGGAACACGAGGCCCGCCATGAACGCGAGGGAGGCGACCGCCAGGGCCGCCGACCACGCTCGGGTCACCGGATGCGCCGCCAGCGCTCGTAGCCGCGGATCGCCTCCCGCCCGATCCGGAGCCCCAGGTAGTACGCCGCGGCGAGGGGGAGCAGCCACGCGTACCAGGGCAGGTAGGCCGACTTCTCCAGTACGAGGACCCAGATGCCGAAGGGGAGGACGATCGCCGCCGCGATCACGTGCTGGCCGATCCGGACCCGGCGCTCGGTGACGGCCCGACAGTCGGAGCACCAGCCGCTCTCGTCCAGTGCGCCGGCCGGGCGCGGCTCGCCGCACGCGCGGCACCGCTCGCCGGAGATCTGGAGCACCTGACGGGTGGGCTCGGGCATGGCCGCCCTCAGACCGCCGCCGCGTCGCGCGACAGGTTCGAGATCACCGCGTCCGCGAACGCGTTCGTGCCCGCCGAGCCCCCGAGGTCGGGCGTGAGCGCCTCGCCGGCTTGGAGCGTAGCCGCCACCGCGGCGTGGATGCGGCCGGCGATCTCCGTCTCGCCCAGGTGATCGAGCATCAGACAGGCGGCGAGCAGCAGCGAGCAGGGATTCGCGATCCCCTTCCCCGCGATGTCGGGCGCCGAGCCGTGCACGGCCTCGAAGATCGCCGCGTCCTTGCCGATGTTGGCGCCCGGCGCGAAGCCGAGCCCGCCGATCAGCCCGGCCACCTCGTCGGAGAGGATGTCGCCGAACATGTTCTCGGTCACGATCACGTCGAACTGGTAGGGGTCCAGCACGAGCTGCATGGCCGTGGCGTCCACGATCCGCTCGTCGAAGGCGATGCGTCCCTCGTACTCCTCGGCGATCGCCCGCCCCACCTCCAGGAAGAGGCCCTGCGTGTACTTGAGGATGTTCGCCTTGTGGACCAGGGTCACCTTCTCGCGCCCGTGAGCGAGCGCGTACTCGAAGGCGAAGCGCACGATGCGGTCCGACCCGAAGCGGGTGATGAGCATCACCGACTCGGCCACCGCCCGCGGGTCGTTCTCCATGCCGATGTAGTGCTCGATCCCCGCGTACAGGCCCTCCGTGTTCTCGCGGACGATGACCAGGTCCAGGTCCGGGTAGCGGGCCCCCGGAAGCAGCGTCCTGGCCGGGCGGACGTTCGCGTAGAGGTCGAAGTGCTTGCGGAGGGCCACGTTGATGGAGCGGAAGCCCGAGCCGAGCGGGGTGGTGAGCGGCCCCTTGAGGGCCACCCGGTTCCGCTCGACCGATTCGAGGGTGGCCGACGGGAGCGGATCGTTCTCGGCCTCCATGGCGCTCACGCCCGCGATCCGCCGCTCCCACTGGACCGGCGCGTCGGCCGCTTCGAGAACCCGAACCGTCGCCTCCGTGATCCCGGGCCCGATCCCGTCGCCCGGGATCAGCGTCACGCGGTGCACGAACCCGCTCTCTTCGTGGAGCGTCCCTCTCCGGACCGCCCCGACCTCACGGCCCGTCGGAGTCGGCCGAATCGTGCCGGTAGGGCGTCGCGTACTCGTAGGACGCCCAGTCCTCCCCGAAGCGGATCAGGTCCTCGAGATACCAGGGCCGCTCGGTCCCCTCCTGCCGGGCCCGGGTCACCTTCTGCCGCGCCTGCCCCCAGGCCACGGTAGTCATCGTGTCCCGCCGGAGCGTGGCCTCCGCGATGAAGTCGCCGCGCGGTCCCCGCTCCGTCCGCACCCGCACCGCCGCGACGCCGTCGTATTCCCGGAAGATGTCCCGCGTCTGGGGGGAGAAGAGGAAGATGTAGGGCCCCGCCCGCGCCCAGATCGCGCCGCCGCGCTGAAGATGCGTCGCGTCCTGCTCGACCCGGACCGCGACCACGTTCCCGTCCAGCCGCACCTCGGCGGCCGGGCCGTAGAGGTCTGACAGCTCGGACTCGGCGGGAAGCGTCAACTCCCGCTCGGCGCAGGCGGCGGCAACGACGAGGAGGCCCGCCAGAAGCGCGAGCGCGGCGCGGACCGGCGACGCCGCCGGACGGCGGCCCTCCAGGCGCGCGCTCTTCGATCCGATCCGCGTTCGCATCCGCTCCCGCTTTCCACCTCACGGCACCATCCAGTCGGCCATCCGGAGCGCCAGGCTGGTGAGCGACCGCGGCGAGATCGCCTCGTCCGGGTCCCCGGAGATCGTTCCGTGCCAAAGCACGGCGCTCCGCCGCGTGTCCACCACGGCCAGGAGCAGCGTGGCCCGGCCGGCCGGCCGAACTCCCGCGCCGTCCCCCGCGGAGGCCGCGACATCGTCCGCGGCGCCCGCGCCCTCCCGCTCGGCGCCTCTGGGGCCGTCCGCCCCGGACCCGCCGTCCAGCTCGCCCTCGTCCACCTCGTAGGAGAGCGCCAGCGGCAGGACCACCAGCCGGGCGCCGAACATCGCGCTCAGGGTCCGGAGCTGCCCGTGAAGGGGCTCGTAGAGCTGCACCCGCGGCTCCGGCTTCCGCAGCAGGCCCTGGTAGGCCAGCCGCCGCGGGTCCACGCCGGCGATCGGGTTGCGCGCCGCCCGTCGCACCACCTGCTCCGGCAGCGCCCACTCGGCCGCGTCCTCCTCCCCGAACGCGAACGCCAGCTCCGCCTCCAGCGTGGCGAGCGCCTCCCGTTCCGAGGCCGCGCCGCCGGGCCACGCCCCACCCGGCGTCGGCCGCGCCGACTGGACGGGGAGGAGCACCACCGGTGTCCCCGCCGGTACGACCGGCGCCAGGTCCTCCTGCGCCGCCAGCGGCTCGGGACCGGGCCCCCAGGCCAGCACGGCCCCCAGCAGCCCCACGCCGATCCATCGCCTCACCGCCACCTCCCCTGCGCGGTTGCTCGCTTCCGGCAAGGCTCGTACCTCGCCGCTCCCGGATCGGTCCACGCTCCGCCGCCTCATTCGGCGCGGGCGGCCGCGCCCCCCGCGCCCCGCACGCGCGCGATCTCCGCCTCGATCTCCTCGGGCGCCAGGACGTGGTCGCTCCGCTTCGCGAGGTCGAACACCGCCTGGCACAGCGCCTCGTCATCCGGGTCGTAGCCACGCTCGGAGAGCCAGTGCTTCACGTTGCTCAGGCCGGAGACGGGCGAGATCTCGATGACCTGCCGCAGCCCGAACTCGGAGGCCGGGATCCCACTGTAGACGCGGTCCTCGAGCCAGCGGTCACCCTTCCGGATCGCCTTGATGATGGCGGCGGCGTGCACGCCGGTACCGGTGCGGAAGGCATCCGCCCCGACGACCGGATAGCCGGGCGGGATCTCGAGCCCGCAAATCTCGGCCGCCAACGCGCAGTATTCGGGCAGGCTCGAGAGGTCGCGGTCGTGCATGCCGAGGAGCTTCAGGTTCACCAGGAGCAGGTCCATCTCCGTGTTGCCGACCCGCTCGCCGATGCCGAGCGCCGTCCCGTGCACGCGGTCGACCCCCTCCTCGATCGCGGCCAGCGCGTTGGCGAGCCCGAAGCCGCGGTCGCGGTGCCCGTGCCAGTCCACCTTCACGTCCTCCCCCACCTCCGCCACCAGCTCGCGGGCGAACCGGACCAGGTGGCGGGTGCCGTGCGGGGTGCCGTGTCCGACCGTGTCGGCCAGGCAGATCCGCCGCGCCCCGGCCCGGATCGCCGTCCCGTACAGCTCGCGCAGGGTCTCGGGCCGCGACCGGGTCGTGTCCTCGGTCACGTACATGACGTCCAGCCCCTCGGACACGGCGAAGGAGACCGCCTCCTCGGTCGCCCGGCGGATCATGTCCACCTCCCAGCCCTCGGCGTAGCGCCGGATCGGGGAGCTGCCGATGAAGGCGCCGACCTCCAGGCGAAGGCCGGTCTTCTGGGCCACGTCGGCGATCGGAACGATGTCCGCCCGGACGGTCCGCGCCGCGCAGTTGGCGGCGATCGGCAGGTCCTGCTCGGCGATCTCCCGGGCGAGGGCGAGCACCGCCTCGTAGGCGCGCGGGCCGGCGCCGGGGAGGCCGATGTCGGCCGCGTGGATGCCGAGCTCCACCATCCGGTGGAGCAGCTCCTTCTTGCGGGCCACCGGCGGGTCGACGACCGAGGGGTTCTGGAGGCCGTCGCGGAGCGTCTCGTCGTCCAGCTCCACCCGGACGTCCGAGTAGTCGAAGCTGCCGGGCAGCCGGTTCCAATCGTAGATCAGGTCATCCGGCTGCCCGGTCCGGCCGCCGCTCATGCGCCGCGCGCCTCCCCGCCGCCCTCGCCGCGGGCGCCACCCCCGGCCCGCGCCTCCGAGTCTCCGCGCACCTCCGAGTGGTCGCCGACGTTCGCCCGTCCCCGGAGCCCGGAGAGGACGGCCTCGTCCCCGATCAGTGAATCGTGCAGATCGCAGTCCTCCACGGTCGTGTCCGCCCCGATGATGCAGTCGCGGAGCCGGGTCCGCCGGACCTCGGCGCCGCCAGCGACGCTCACGTTCGGGCCGAGCGTCACCGCCTCGAGGGTGACGTCGTGCGCCACGCGGACCGGCCCCTCCACCCGCACGCCCTCCGCGGCGGGGGGTGGACGGTCGTGCCCCCGCTCCAGCAGCGCGCGGTTCGTCTCCAGCAGCGTCTCCGGCTTGCCGCAGTCCCACCAGCCGGCCACCTCGGCCGTGTAGAGGCGCGCCCCCTGGTCGATCATGTACTGGAAGGCGTCGGTGAGGAAGTATTCGCCCAGGTGCGGGTCCCCGGCCATCACCTCGTGGATGCCGTCGAACATCCGCGCGTGGTCCCGGATGTAGTAGAGGCCGATGTTGGCGAGCTTGGAGATCGGCTCCCGCGGCTTCTCGACGATCCGCTCCATGTAGCCGTCCTCGTCGGTGACGATCACGCCGAAGCGCTGGTAGTCCTCGACCTCCTTCGCCCACACGAAGCCGTCGTCGTCGGGGCGCCGACGGATCACGTCGAAGTCCGCCTCGAACAGCGTGTCCACGAAGACGATGAGCACCGGACCGTCCACGAAGGGCTCGGCGAGCCGGATCGCGTCCGCCGTCCCGAGCTGCTCCTCCTGGGGGACGTACCGGCGGCCCAGGTCCGGATACTCCTCGTCCAGGAAGGCCTCGATCTGATCGGCCAGATGGCCCGTGATGCAGATGACCTCGTCCACTCCGATCTCACGGAGCTGGTCGATCACGTGGGAGAGGACGGGCCGGTTCGCCACCCGCAACAGCGGCTTCGGACGGGAATGGGTGTGCGGCCGGACCCTTGTACCCTTCCCGGCCAGCGGTATAATGGCTTGCATGTCCAGCTCTTCTCTCGTGGAGCCCGGCGAGCGGTCGGGCCGTCGGAAGTTCGCCCAAGCCGCGGGCCGGCAACGTATTCCGGACACACCGGGGCGGCAACCGATCCGGGCCTTCCGCACGAAGCCTTCCGCCGGCTTCTAGGGACCCGGCCGACCGAGTGGACGACCCGGGCGGCTGGAAGGCGACGCTCCACCGCTGGCTCTCCGAGAACGTGGCCGACACGCGCACCGCCGGCGAGCCCTCCGGACGCACCTACACGGCTTCCTTCGCGCGGGTGTGGGACGCGCTGGTGGCGGATATCCGGGAGCGACGGCGGTGGGACCTCGTCCACGCGGACGAGGAGCTGGGGATCCTCACCGTCCGCTGCCGGACGCTCCTCGGCTTCGTGGACGACGTGACGATCTGGGTCGCGCTGGACCGGAACGCGCTCACCCGGGTGGAGGCGCGCTCGCGCTCCCGGGTGGGGCGCGGGGACCTGGGGACCAACCGACGCCGGCTCGAGGGACTGTTCGCGCGCCTGGACCGCGCGCTGGGGCCCGACGCGCGCGTCTGACGTCGCGGGCGGTCAGGCGGCGGAGGCCATCTCCGGCCGCGGCTCCAGCGTCTCGCCCTCCGAGCGCGCGATCACGGTGGCCGCCGTCAGGTCGCCCGTCACGTTCACCGCCGTCCGGCACATGTCGAGGA
>CAZTGV010000065.1:0-13229 GCA_964613475.1 uncultured Gemmatimonadota bacterium | reverse complement strand
AGGCAGACCAGCACCGCCCGACCGCGCCAGCGGTCCGCCTCCACGCGGAGCCGGGCCACCGCGTGCGCGCTCTCCAGCGCCGGGAGGATCCCCTCCAGCCGGCACAGGTCGGTGAAGGCGGCCAGGGCCTCCTCATCCCTCACCGACTCGTAGCGGACCCGTCCGCTCTCCTTCAGGAAGGCGTGCTCCGGCCCGACGCCCGGGTAGTCGAGCCCCGCCGAGACCGAGTGCGCGGGCGTCACCTGCCCGGCCTCGTCCTGGAGCAGGTAGCTGTACGAGCCGTGCAGGACGCCCGGGCTCCCCGCCGCCAGCGACGCGGCGTGGCGGCCGCTGTCCAAGCCGCGCCCGGCCGCCTCGACCCCGACCAGGGTCACCGCCTCCCGCGGGAGGAAGGCGGTGAAGAGGCCGATCGCGTTCGAGCCGCCGCCCACGCAGGCGAAGGCGGCCGCCGGCTCCACGCCCCGCTCGGCGAGCTGGGCCGCCGCCTCGTCCCCGATCACCCGCTGGAGGTCCCGGACGAGCGCGGGGTACGGGGAGGGCCCCACCGCCGAGCCGATGATGTAGTGCGTGTCCTCCACCCGCTCGACCCAGTCGCGGATCGCCTCGTTCGTCGCGTCCTTGAGGGTGCGGCTCCCGGAAGCCACCGGACGGACCTCCGCCCCGAGGAGCCGCATGCGCTCCACGTTCAGGGCCTGCCGGCGCATGTCCTCCTCGCCCATGTAGACGACGCAGTCGAGGCCGAGCAGCGCGCAGGCGGTGGCGGTGGCGACGCCGTGCTGCCCGGCGCCGGTCTCGGCGATCACCCTCGACTTCCCCATCCGGCGGGCGAGCAGGGCCTGGCCCACCGTGTTGTTGATCTTGTGCGCGCCGGTGTGGCAGAGGTCCTCACGCTTGAGCCACACCGCCACGCCGCCGAGCGACTCGCCGAGCCGCCGCGCCCGGTAGAGCGGGGTGGGACGGCCCACATAGTGGGCGAGCAGGCCGGCGAGCTCGTCCCGGAAGGAAGGGTCCTCGCGCCAACGCACCCAGGCGGCCTCCAGCGCCTCGAGCGCGGGGATCAGCGTCTCGGGGACGAAGCGGCCCCCGTAGTCCCCGAACCAGCCCGGCGCCCGCGCGCTCACGGGTCGGAGGACCCGCCATCGGAGACGACGTCGGAGGCGGACCCCTCCGAAGAGCCGCCGGAAAGCAGCGTGAGGTGGCTCCGGCGCGCCCGCGCCACGAAGCGGCGCACCTGCTCCGCGTCCTTCGTGCCGGGCGCGCGCTCCACCCCGCTGCTCACGTCCACCGCGTCCGGGCGCACCCGGCGGATCGCCTCGGCCACGTTGTCCGGGGTCAGGCCCCCGGCGAGCACGAGCGCGGGCGTGCCGCCCGGCGCGTCGCCCCAGCGGAGCCGCCAGTCGGTCAGCCACTCGGGCGGGATGCCGGTCCCGGTCCCTCCCGCGGCCTCGGGCGAGTAGCCCTCCACGAGCAGCGCGTCGACCACGTCCCGGTAGCGGCTCACGCCGGCGGCCAGCTCCCGCAGGGTGCGCGGGCGGAGCGCCTTCCACACCTCCAGGCCGGCGTCCCGGGCGGTGAGACAGGCGTCGCGCGCCTCGCTCCCGTGCAGCTGCGCGACCTCCAGCCCCACCCGCTCGGCCACCGTCCGGAGCGCCTCGGCCGGCGCATCGACGAACACGCCGACCAGGCGGATCGCCCCCCGCACCTCGCGGGCGATCGCGGCCGCCTCCGACACCTCCAGGCGCCGTGGGCTCGAGGCGAAGACGAAGCCCGCCAGGTCGGCGCCCGCCGCGACGGCCGCCTCCACGTCCTCCAAGCTCCGGCAGCCGCAGATCTTGACGGCCACCCGCCCGGCGCGCGGAGGATGGGCCCGCGGGCCGCCCCGCTCCGTCACGGCCGGATCTCCCTCGAGCGGACCACGAACGGCTCCCCCACGCCGGTCCCTCGCTTCACCCGCCGGCGGCGCGGGCCGCGGCGTCCCGCGGCCGGCGGGGCAGGCCGACCAGCTCGGCCGCCGCGGCCGGCCCGCGGGCCATCAGCCATCCCCCGACCAGCACGGCGTCCGCGCCGGCCCGACCGGCCAACGCCACGTCGGAACGCCCCTCGATCCCGCTCTCGGCCATCGCGATCCGGTCCGGCGGCACCTCGGACAGGAGCTCGAGCGCCCGATCCACGTCCACCCGGAAGCTGGAGAGGTCCCGGGCGTTCACCCCGATCACCGAGGCGCCCGCCTGGAGGGCGCGCTCCAGCTCCGCCGCGCCGTGGACCTCCACCAGCGCCTCCATGCCCAGCCCCCGGACCGCCGCCAGGAGCTCGTCCAGCGCGCCGCCTGCCAGGGCGCGAACGATGAGGAGCGTCGCGTCGGCGCCGGCCGCGCGGGCCTCCGTCGCCTGCACCGGGTCCACCAAGAAGTCCTTCCGCAGCACCGGGAGCGCGCAGGCGGCCCGGGCGGCGGCGAGGTCCTCCAGGGAGCCGCCGAAGTGCGGACCGTCGGTGAGCACGGAGAGCGCCGCCGCGCCTCCCCGCTCGTAAGCGGCGGCCACCTCGGCCGGGTCCGCCTCGGGCGCGATCGCCCCGGCCGAGGGAGAGCGGCGCTTGAACTCGGCGACCAGCGCCACCCCCTCACGCCCGCCCAACGCGCCGGCGAAGTCGCGCGGCGGCGCCGCCGCGGCGGCCCGCTCGGCGAGCTCGGCGGCCACCGCGCGCAGCCGGCGCGCCTCGCGCCGCTTCTCCTCCAGGATCCGGTCCAGGATCACCGGTCTCTCACCTCCGTGTCCGGGCGCCCGGTTCGCCCTCGCGCCGCCCCCGCGCGACGAGCCGTCGGCCGGAGCGGAACCCCCGGCCGGAGCGGCGCGGTCGACCGGCGCGGCGAGGAAGGAGGAAAGTAGGCAGGCCGCCGGCGGCCTCCAACCGGGAGCCTCCCGAGGTCCAATGGGGGAGCTTCCGGAGGTCCGGCCGGGGGGAGCCCCCGGAGGCCCGGCCGGAAGCGTCGGGAAGTCTCACCGGGAGCCTCCGGGAGCCGGCCCTTGCGATTCGGGTCCTGTTCGGGTAGATTCGGGATCCGTTCGGGTGGTCCGACGGGAACGGAGAGCGGGCGCGGGCCCGAGGAGAGCCGATGGCCCTGACCAAGCGACAGCGCGAGATCCTGGACTTCATCGAGGGCTTCGTCCGCTTCCGCGGCTACTCCCCGAGCTTCGAGGAGATCGCGGAGCATTTCGAGTACCGCTCCCTGGCGACGGTGCACGAGCACCTCTCCAATCTCCAGGAGAAGGGTTACATCCGGAAGAACTACAACGAGAGCCGCTCCCTGGAGCTCGTCCGCTCCGAGCTGCGGCTCGGCGCGGTGGAGCTCCCGCTCCTCGGCATGGTCGCCGCCGGCCATCCCATCGAGGCGATCGAGGACCGCGAGACCGTTACGGTGCCCGAGGACATGGTCGCCGGCTCGCTGGCCGGCCATTATGTGCTCCGCGTCCGGGGCGACTCCATGGTCGAGGAGGGCATCCGTGACGGCGACTACGTGATCGTCCAGTCCCGGCAGACCGCCCACAACGGCGAAATGGTGATCGCCCTGGTGGACGGCGAGAACGCGACCATGAAGAAGTACTACCGCGAGGGCGGGCGCATCCGGCTCCAGCCGGCCAACGCCGCGCTGGAGGCGATGTGGTTCGCCGAGGAGCGCGTGCAGGTACAGGGCATCGTGGTCGGCGTGATCCGCAAGTACTGACCCCCGAACCCCCCCGAGGCGAACCCCCACGCCCCGTCCAGCCCCACCCGCTTCGAACCAGAGCCCCGGCGGCCCCCACTTCCCACCTGACCCACGCCGCCGGGGCGACGGTTCTTCGCCGCTCGCCTGCCGGCGAGCCGTTGCACCCCCGGACGATCCGTCACCCCTGGGCGAGATCCGCTACGCCTCCGCCGAAGAGGAGGCGTGGCGCGCGGTGGCGGCCCGCAGGCGCTCGAGCGCCTCGCGCGCGGCGCCGGAATCCAGCGAGGCCTCCGCGGCCGCCACCCCCTCCTCCAGGTCCTCCGCCTTCCCCGCCGCCCAGAAGGCGGCGGCCGCGTTGAGGACCACCGCGGCGCGGGCGGCCCCGCGGAGCTCGCCCGCCAGCACCGCGCGGATGCGGGCGGCGTTCTCGGCCGGCGAGCCGCCCGCGATCTCCGCCGCGTCCAGCCCGACCCAGCCGAACGCCGCCGGCTCCGCCCGCCGCTCCTCCACGCGCCCGTCCTCGACGAGCAGCATGCGGGTGGGGCCGAGGGGGCTCAGCTCGTCCAGACCGGGCTCGCCGTGCACGACCATGGCGCGCTCGTGGCCCAGCTCGGCCAGCGCCTCGGCCACCAGCCGGAGCAGCGCGGGCTCCGCCACCCCGACCACCTGCCGGCGCACGCGGGCCGGATTGGTGAGGGGTCCGAGGACGTTCATGATCGTGGTCGTCCCCAGCGCCCGCCGGACGGGCCCCACGTGGCGCATGGCCGGGTGGAAGCGCGGCGCCATCATGAAGACGAGCCCGGCCTCGGCGAACACCTCCGGCAGCCGCTCGGGCGGGAGCTCGATCGCCACCCCGAGGGCCTCCAGCACGTCCGCGCTGCCGCAGCGCGAGGTGAAGGAGCGGTTGCCGTGCTTGGCCACCCCGACGCCGCCGCCGGCGGCCACCAGCGCGGCGGCGGTCGAGATGTTGAAGGTGGTGAGCCGTCCGCCTCCCGTCCCGCAGGTGTCCACCAGCCGGTCCTCGGGAAGGACCACCGGGACCATCGCCTTGCGAAGCGCGCGCACGCCGCCGGCCACCTCGGACGGGGTCTCGCCGCGGACGCGGAGCGCCGTCAGGAAGGCGGCGGCCTCCGCCTCGCTCGCCGCCCCGCGCATGAGGCGGTCGAAGGCGGCTTCGGCCTGGGCGGCCGTCAGCGGCTCGCCCTCGAGCAGCTGCGGGATCCACTCCTTCACGCGCGTCCCTCCTCGTTGAAGCTGGTGGCGCGCCCGGGTAGCTTGCCGGCGTGCCCGACCCGGAGCCGTCCCGGCCGCGATTCCGCGCGACCGTCCACTACGATGGAACGGACTTCCACGGCTGGCAGGTCCAGCCGGGACGCCGGACCGTGCAGGGCGCGTTGGAGCCCCCCCTCCAGCGCCTCCTCGGCGCCCCGGAGCGGATCGATGCCGCCGGACGGACCGACACGGGCGTCCACGCCGCCGGTCAGGAGGTCGCGTTCCTCGCCTCCGAGCGCTGGGAGGCGGGCGAGCTCCGCCGGGCGCTGAACGCCCTCGTCCCGGACGACCTCTGGATCGAGCAACTTAGGCCGGCGCCGGCCGACTTTCACCCCCGCTTCGACGCCACGGGGCGGCGGTACGAGTACCTGGTGGGGACGCGGCCCGAGGCGGCCTCCCCGCTCCGGCGCGAACGGCTGTGGGCGCTCGGGCGGACGCTCGACGAGGACATCCTGGTCGCCGCCACCGCCCGGGTGCCCGGCGAGCGCCGGTTCGACGCCTTCGCCAAGTCGGGACAGCCGGAGCGCGGCACCCGCTGCCGGGTGGAGAGCGCCGGGTGGTGGCGCACCCGGACCGACGACCTCACCTTGCGCATCGTGGCGGATCGGTTCCTTCACCGCATGGTACGATACCTCGTTTCCACGCTCCTCGAGGTGGCCACCGGCCGCCGCACGCTCGAGGAGCTGGACGCGCTGCTCGGCCGGAGGCCGGACGTCCGGCCTCCGTCCCCCGCGCCGGCCCACGGCCTCTACCTGACCGGGGTCCGGTACGCGGAGGGGTGGAACCGCCCGGCCGGCATCCCGGGCGTGGCGCTGACGGCCCCGCTCGGGGCCGCCGGGCCGAACGACGGAGCGGCGCGCGGACGAAGCCCCCAGGACGCGCGAGAGGGACGGTGACGGTGCCAGGAGCCGACGAGAGCGCCGGGCGGCGCGCGGGGGACGCCTCCCGCACCGGGTCGTGGACCGTCGCCGCGCTCGTCCTCCTCTTCCTGGCCGGGACCGGCGTCGGCGTGCTCTTCTCCTCGCCGGAGCGCGCGGGAGGGCCGCAGAGGCCGGAGGGCGCGACCGCCGTCGGCGCCCTGGCGGCGCGCGGCGCCCCGGCCGGCGGACTCGGCGCGATCGGTGCCGGCGGACCCGGCGCTCGGTCGCCGACCGACGCGCCGCCGGCGACCGGGTCCGACCAGGCGGCGCAGGCGGGGGGCGCCGCGACCGGCGAGACGGCGGCCCCCTCCGCCTCCCGCCGCACACCGATCGTCGAGGCCGCCCGCCGCGTCGGCCCGTCCGTGGTCAGCGTGATCGTCGTCCGACAGTCGCGGCGCCCGCGCAGCCTGTTCGAGGAGTTCCTCGGTCGCGGGGGCGACCGTCGGGTGCCGGGCCTCGGCTCCGGCTTCGCGATCGACGACGCGGGCACCCTGCTCACCAACCATCACGTGGTGCGCGACGCCGACTCGATCGTGGTGGTGGACGCCCGCGGTCGGATCTACGCCGCCGAGCTCACCGGGGCCGACGAGCTCACCGACCTCGCCGTCCTCCGCATCGAGCCCGGCCGCGTGCCGCCCGCCCCCCTCGGCACCTCCTCCGACCTCATGGTCGGCGAGCCGGCGATCGCGATCGGCAACCCCTCCGGCTTCCTCCTCGCCAACACCGACGCCACCGTGACCACGGGCGTCGTGTCGGGGATCGGGCGCGACATCCTCTCGGGCAGCGAGCGGGAGGTGCTGTACGCGGACATGGTGCAGACGGACGCGGCGATCAATCCGGGCAACTCGGGCGGTCCGCTGGTGAACGCGGAAGGCCGGGTCATCGGGGTCAACGCCTCGATCTTCAGCCGCTCGGGGGGCTCGGAGGGGCTCGGCTTCGCGATCCCGATCGACCGGGCCGTCCGGATCGCCGACGAGCTGCGCCAGCACGGCCGCATCCGCCGACCCTGGGTCGGCGTCGAAGTGGCCGCGGTGCAGACCGACAGCCTGATCCGCCTCCCGATCGTGCAGCGGGTGGCGCCCGAGTCCCCCGGGGCCCGCGCCGGGGTCCGGGAGGGCGATGTGGTCGTGACGCTGGAGGGGCGTCTCGTGCGGAGCCCGCTCGACTGGGAGATCGGCCTCCTGGACGCGGGCGTGGGACGCCGGGTCTCCCTGCGGCTGCGGCGCGACGGCCGGGAGCGCGCGGTCACCGTACCGGTCGAGGAGCTCCCCTCCGAGCGCGCCGAGCGGATCGAGGTCCTCCGGGGCGTGCAGCTCGTCAGCGTCACCCCGCAAATCGCGGTGGAGCGCGGGCTGCGGACCGGCCAGGGCGCGCTGATCGTCGAGGTGGACGGGCGGACGGCCTCGGCCACCGGCTTCCGGAGGGGCGACGTCATCGTGGCGATCAACCGGCGGGAGGTGCGGGACGCGAACGAGGCGGCCGAGCTCTTCCGCTACTATTCCGCCAACGCCGGCTGGGTGCGCGTGTGGATCAATCGCGGGGGCTCCACCTTCATCACCTCCTTCGGCCTCCGGTGAGCCGGGTCGCCGTGCCGCACCGCGCGCGACCGCGCCCGCCCCGTCCCGGGCGTAGCGCGTGACCGCCGACGACCGCTGGGCCCACCCCCTCATCGAGCGCTACGCCTCGGCCGCCATGGCCGACCGCTTCTCGCCCCGGGCGCGCGCACTCGCCTGGCGGGACCTGTGGATCGCCCTGGCCGAGGAGGAGCGCGCGCTCGGGGTGGAAATCCCGGAGGAGGCGGTCCGGGCGATGCGCGAGGCGCGCGACCGGATCGATCCCGAACGGGTCGCGGCGCTCGAGCGGGAGCTCCGCCACGACGTGATGGCGCACGTCCACCACTTCGGCGAGGTGGCGCCCGCCGCCCGCGGCCACATCCACCTCGGGGCCACCAGCGCCTACGTGACGGACAACGCGGACCTCATCCTCCACCGCGACGCCCTGGGGCTCGTCCGGGCGCGGATCCTCGCGGCGATCGAGGCGCAGGCGGACTTCGCCCGGGCCCACGCCGGGACCCCGACCCTCGGCTACACGCACCTGCAGCCCGCCCAGCCCACCACGGTGGGCAAGCGCGCCTGCCTGTGGCTCCAGGACCTGGTCCTGGACCTGGAGCAGGTGGAGGCGGCCCGCGCCGAGCTCCGCTTCCGCGGCGCGCGGGGGACGACGGGCACGGAGGCCAGCTTCCTGGCGCTGTTGGACGGAGACGGCGAGAAGGTGGATCGGCTGAACGCCCGGCTCGCCGACCGCTTCGGCTTCCCCGGGGTGTACGAGGTCGTCGGCCAGACGTACCCCCGCAAGGTGGACCACCGCTGCCTCGGCGCGCTGGCCGGGGTGGGGGCGAGCACCGCCCGCTTCGGCCACGACGTCCGGATCCTCCAGGGGTTCGGGGAGCTGGAGGAGCCGTTCGGGGAGCGGCAGGTCGGCTCCTCGGCCATGCCCTACAAGAGGAATCCGATGCGCGCGGAGCGGATCTGCGCCCTCGCCCGCCACCTGTGCGTGCTCGAGCTGGACGCCTCCTGGACGGCCTCCGTACAGTGGCTGGAGCGGACCCTGGACGACTCGGCGAACCGCCGGATCTCGCTCCCCGAGGCGTACCTGGCGGCCGACGCGGTGCTGCAGCTCGTGCAGGACGTGGCCGCCGGCCTCCAGGTCCGGGAGGGGACCATCCGGGCGCGGCTCGCCCGCGAGCTGCCCTTCCTCCTGGCCGAGGACGTGCTCATCGAGGGGGTTCGCGCCGGGGGCGACCGGCAGGCGCTGCACGAGCGTTTCCGCCGGCACGCGCTGGCGGCGCGGGAGCGGCTGGCGGCGGGCGCCGCGGAGAACGACCTGCCGGAGCGCCTGGCCGAGGACCCCGCCTTCGGACTGGATGCCGAGCGGCTGCGGCAGCTCTCCGACCCGGCGCGGCTGGCCGGGCGGGCGGCCGAGCAGGTCGAGCGCTATCTGGAGCGGATCGTGGCGCCGATCCTCGCGCGCGGCGCGGAGGCGGTGGCGGAGGCCGGCGCGCCCGAGATCCGGGTTTGATCCCGGGACGCCGGGGTCCGATCCTCGAACGACCGGGACCGACGCCGGGCCGGGGTCCGATCCTCGAAGTCCGAGAAAGGGAGAGCGGATGAGCGTGGAGACGAGCGGGGCCGGCGGAGCGGTCCGCCGCGTACAGCTTTCCTTCCCGCTGCTGAAGGAGGGGAAGGTGCGGGAGATGTACGACCTCGGGGAGACCCTCCTCCTGGTCGCCACCGACCGCATCAGCGCCTTCGACTGCGTGCTGCCCCAACCGATCCCGCGCAAGGGCGAGGTGCTCACCGGGCTCTCGGCCTTCTGGTTCCGGTACACCGGGCACATCGTGGCCAACCACCTGATCGCGTTCGAGCCGGACGAGGTGGTGGCGCGGGCCCCGCGGCTGGAGGAGACGCGGGACCGCTGGGCCCGTCGCGCCATGCTCGTACAGCGCGCCGAGCCCTTCCCGGTCGAGTGCGTGGTGCGCGGCTTCCTGGCCGGCTCGGCCTGGAAGGAGTACCGCGAGCGCGGCACCCTGGCTGGCGAGCCCCTGCCGGAGGGACTGCAGGAATCCTCCGAGCTGTCCGATCCGCTCTTCTCGCCCGCCACCAAGGCGGAGGAGGGGCACGACGAGAACATCACCTTCGCCGAGATGCGGCGCCTGGTGGGCGCGAAGACGGCCGAGCTGCTGCGCGACTACAGCCTGGCGCTCTATCGCTTCGGCCGGGACGAGCTGCGGAAGCGGGGCATCCTGCTGGCGGACACGAAGTTCGAGTTCGGCACCTCGTCGCGCGGGGAGATCCTCCTCATCGACGAGGCGTTGACGCCGGACTCCTCGCGCTTCTGGCCGGCCGACGAGTACGCGCCGGGCCGCGGCCAGCCCTCCCTCGACAAGCAGCCGCTGCGCGACCACCTGGACGCCCTGGTGAAGCGGGGCGAGTGGGACCGGAGCCCGCCCGCGCCGGACCTGCCGCCCGAGGTCGTGCGGGCCACCTCCGACCGCTACCTGGAGGCGTACCGCCGGGTCACCGGAGAGGAGCTGCCGTCATGACGGACTACCGGATCGAGGTCCGGATCAGCCCCCGCGAAGGGATCCTGGATCCGGAGGGCGAGACGATCGCCCGCGCGCTGCGGAACCTGGGCCACGAGGGCGTGTCGGAGGTGAGGGCGGGCCGCCTCGTCCATTTGCGCGTGGACGCGGAGAGCCCGGAGGCGGCCCGGGAGCGGGTCGGCCGCATGTGCGAGGAGCTGATCGCCAACCCGGTGATCGAGGACTTCGAGGTCCGGGTGCTTCCCGAGGAGACGCGCGTCCCGTGACGGTCGGCATCGTCCGCTTCCCCGGCTCCAACTGCGACCAGGACGTCCTGCGGGCCCTTCGGGAGGGCCTGGGGATCGAGGCCGGCTACCTGTGGCACAAGTCGCACGACCTGCAGGGGGTCGATCTGGTCGTCCTCCCCGGCGGCTTCTCGTACGGCGACTACCTGCGGGCGGGCGCCATCGCGCGCTTCAGCCCGCTGATGCGGGAGGTCGTCGCCTTTGCGGAGGCCGGCGGGCTGGTGCTCGGCATCTGCAACGGCTTCCAGGTGCTGTGCGAGGCGCGCCTCCTCCCCGGCGCGCTGGTGCGGAACCGGGGCCTCCGCTTCCGCTGCCACGACACGCTGGTGCGGGTGGAGACGACCGACACCCCCTTCACGGCCCGGTACCGGAAAGGGCAGCGGCTCCGACTGCCGATCGCCCACGGAGAGGGCCAGTACGTGGCGGACGAGGCGACGCTCGACGCCCTCGAGGCCGGTCGCCGGGTCGTCTTCCGCTACGTGGACGGCGCGGGCGAAGCCACGCCGGGGGCGAACCCGAACGGCTCCGCCCGCAACATCGCCGGGATCTGCAGCGAGGCCCGGAACGTCCTCGGGCTGATGCCCCACCCGGAGCGCGCGGCCCTTCCCTACCTCGGCTCGACCGACGGCCTGGACGTCTTCCGCTCGGCGCTCGCCGCGCTGGAGACGGCGGGGGCGGCGTGAGCGAGGAGCGGACCGAGACCCTGTCGGCGGCGCATCAAAAAGGGGCGGAACCCGCGGACGAGGGGCCGGATCGCGGCGTGGGCGGGCGGCCCGGAACCGGGGGCCCGGCCGACCCCGGATCCGGTGCCCGGGCGGCGGGCGGGGCGACCGCCGGCGGCGCCCGGGACCCGCTCGCGCCGGATCCGGGGCGCATGGAGCCTCTGGCCGACCTCCCACGGCCGCGGCCGGTGGATCCGCCGGCCCCCGGGGAGGCGGCTCCGATCACGCCCGAGCTGGTGACCGAGCACGGGCTCTCGGAGGCGGAGTACGCGCTCATCCTCGACATCCTCGGCCGCGATCCGACCCTTCCCGAGCTCGGCGTGTTCAGCGCGATGTGGTCCGAGCACTGCGGCTACAAGAACTCGCGGCCGCTGCTCCGGACCCTGCCGACCGAGGGGGAGCGCGTCGTGCAGGGGCCGGGCGAGAACGCGGGGGTGATCGACGCGGGCGGCGGCTGGGGGATCGCCTTCAAGATCGAGTCGCACAACCACCCCTCCGCCGTGGAGCCGTACCAGGGCGCGGCGACCGGGGCGGGCGGGATCCTGCGCGACGTGTTCACCATGGGCGCCCGGCCGATCGCGCTCTTCGACAGCCTGCGCTTCGGCTCGCTGGACTCGCCGCGCGCCCGCTACCTGCTGGACGGCGTGGTGCGCGGGGTGGGCGACTACGGGAACTGCGTGGGGGTGCCGACGGTGGGCGGCGAGACCGTGTTCGACCCCGCCTACGAGCGGAACCCGCTGGTGAACGTCATGTGCATCGGGGTGCTCCCGCTCGAGCGGCTCGTGCGCGGCAGGGCGGAAGGGGTGGGGAACGCCGTGATGGCGGTGGGGGCGCGGACCGGACGGGACGGCATCCACGGCGCGACCTTCGCCTCGGAGGAGCTGTCCGAGGAGGCGGCCGAGAGCCGGCCGCAGGTGCAGGTGGGGGACCCGTTCACCGAGAAGCTCCTCCTCGAGGCCAGCCTCGAGCTCATCGAGCGCGACCTGCTGGTCGGCATCCAGGACATGGGCGCCGCCGGCCTCACCTCGAGCGCCACCGAGATGGCGGCGCGCAGCGGCTCCGGGATCGACCTGGACGTGGCCCGGGTCCCAGTCCGCGAGGCGGGGATGACGCCCTACGAGATCCTCCTCTCCGAGTCGCAGGAGCGCATGCTGCTGGTGGCGCGCCCAGGTCGCGAGGAGGCGGTGCGCGAGGTGCTCGCCCGCTGGGACCTACAGGCGGCCACCGTGGGACGGGTCACCGACGACGGCATGTTCCGGGTGCGCGAGGGCGGCCGCGTGGTGGCCGAGATCCCGGTCGTGCCGCTGGTGGACGGCTGCCCGGCCTACACCCGCGAGGCGGTCGAGGACCCGGAGGTGCGGCGGCTGCGCGAGACCGACCTGGCCCCGTACGGCCGCCTGGCCGACGACTCGGAGGCCGCCGAGGCGCTGCTCGCCCTCCTGGACGCGCCGACCATCGCCTCCCGCCGCTGGATCTGGGAGCAGTACGACACCACGGTACAGACGAACACGGTGGTCGGACCCGGCGCCGACGCCGCCTTGCTGCGGCTGCCGGACGGCCGCCGCGCCGTCGCGGCCACGCTGGACGGGAACGGCCGCTACGTATACCTGGAGCCGCGGCGGGGCGCGCGGTGCGCGGTGGCCGAGGCGGCCCGCAACGTGGCCTGCGCCGGCGCGCGGCCGGCCGCCGTCACGAATTGCCTGAACTTCGGGAATCCCCTCCGGCCCGCGGTGTACCATCAGCTGTCCGAGGCGGTGGCCGGGATCGGCGAGGCCTGCCGGGCGCTGGGCACCCCCGTCACCGGCGGGAACGTGTCGCTGTACAACGAGACGCCGGCCGGGCCGATCCACCCCACCCCGGTGATCGGGCTGGTCGGGCTGCTCGAGGACCCGGAGCGACGCGTCCCGTCCTGGTTCCGGCGCCCCGGCACGCCGGTGCTGCTGGTGGGCCGGACGCGCGAGGAGCTGGGCGGCTCGGAGTACCTCGCCGTCCGGCACGGGCGGGTGGCGGGCCGCCCGCCGACGGTGGACCTCGACGAGGCGGCCCGGCTGGTCGAGTTCCTCCTGGAGGGCGCCGCCCGCCGGCTCTTCCTCTCGGCCCACGACTGCTCCGAGGGAGGGCTCGCGGTGGCGCTCGCCGAGTGCGCGGTGAACGCCGCGGGGGGACCGCTGGGGCTGGAGGCGGCCCTGCCGGCGGGCGCCGACCCGCTCTCTTCGGCCGCGGCGC
>CAZTGV010000064.1:0-13261 GCA_964613475.1 uncultured Gemmatimonadota bacterium | reverse complement strand
TCAGTTCACCCGCGCGCCGCTCGCCGCCTCGAACAGGTGCAGGCGATCCCGGCGGAAGTGGAGCTCCAGCGTCTCGTCCACCCGAACCCCGGATTCCGGCGGCAGGAGGGCCCGGAGCTCCTCCCGCCCCTCGTCCCCGCCTTCCCGGGTTTCCAGACCTTCCAGCGCCAGGTGCACGAGCACCTCGCTGCCGAGCGGCTCCACCACGTCGACCCGGCCGCGCGCATCGGCCCGCCGGCCGTCGGCGGCCAGGGCGACATCGTGCGGGCGCACGCCGAGGACCAGCTCCCGGCCCTCCTCGAGCGGGGGCATGGTGTCCTCGCCCCCTCCATCGAGCGGCAGGCCGAAGGTCTCGCAGTCGAGCCGAGCCCCTCCCGTCTCGCCGTCGCGCCGCACCCGGCAGGAGAGAAAGTTCATGGCGGGCGAGCCCACGAACCCGGCGACGAACCGGTTGGCGGGGCGGCCGTACACCTCCATGGGCGGGGCGACCTGCTGGAACTCCCCGTCCCGCATCACGGCGACACGCTGCCCGAGCGTCATCGCCTCCTCCTGGTCGTGCGTCACGTAGACCATGGTGGCGTCCAGCCGCCGGTGCATGCGCGCCAGCTCGGCCCGCGTCTCCACCCGGAGCTTGGCGTCGAGGTTGGACAGCGGCTCGTCGAACAGGAAGACCTTCGGCTCGCGGACGATCGCCCGACCGAGGGCGACCCGCTGCCGCTGCCCGCCGGAGAGCTGCACCGGCTTCCGGTCCAGCAACGGCTCGATGCCCAGGGCCCGGGCCGCGCGGTCCACCCGCCCGGGGATCTCCTCCTTCGGCGTCCCCCGCATGCGCAAGCTGAAGGAGAGGTTCTCCCGCACGCTCATGTGCGGGTAGAGGGCGTAGCTCTGGAACACCATCGCGATGTCCCGCTCCTGCGGGGGCTTCGCGGTGACGTCCTCCTCCCCGATCCACACCCGCCCGGCCGTCGGGGTCTCCAGCCCGGCGATCATGCGGAGCGCCGTGCTCTTGCCGCATCCCGAGGGACCGACCAGGACGAGGAGCTCGCCGTCGGCGATCTCGAGGTCCAGGTCGCGGGCGGCCACGTGCCCGTTCGGGTAGACCTTGTCGACGCCGTCCAGCCTCACCGATGCCATGACGCCGTCTCCAATCCGACTTTCTCGACGAGTGACCGGAATTGGGGGTTCGGCCGGAGGGGCGCAAGCTGCGGGTCGACCCGCAGGAACACCATGGAGTGGGAGCGCTCGTCGTACGCGTGCTCCAGCCAACGGAGCGCCTCCTCGGCGTCGCCGAGGGCGAGATGGGCCTTGGCGATCTCGAACGAGGGCTGGTAGCGTCCCTCCCGCTCCGACTCGAGCAGGTCATCGAGCAGCGCCCGCGCCTCGTCGCCGCGGTCCGCTCGGGCCAGCGCGTGGGCGAGCGCGGCCACGGTGATCCCGGACCGCCCCGACAGCTCGACCGCGCGTCCGAGCGAGCGGATCGCCTCCCCGCCGCGGCCCAGCGCGTCGAGCGCCAGCCCGCGCCAGAGATGCCCCAGATCCCAGCCCGGATCCATCTCCAACGCCAGGTCGCACTGTCGGACCGCCTCCTCGTAGCGACCGGCGTAATAGTAGACCCAGCCGAGGGCTCCGTTCGCGATGAGCGAGAGCGGGTTCACCTCCCGCGCGCGGCTCATCGCCCGCTCCGCCTCGTCGAACCGTCCGGCGGCGACCAGCAGGTTGGCATACCACTGATGGCCGACCGAGTAGCTCGGGTTCAGCTCGATGGAGCGCAGGAACTCGGCTTCGGCCCCGGGCAGGTCCCAGTCGTGGTAGAGGGTGATGTAGCCGAGCGAGGCGTGGGCCTCGGCGAGCGTCTCGTCCAGCGCGATGGCCCGCGTCGCCGCCGCCTTCGCCCGCGGATAGGCGTCCTCGGGCGGCAGATAGTCGTAGAAGGCGAGCACCGCGTGGGCGTCGGCCGATCCCGCCCACGCTCGCGCGTACCCGGGGTCGCGCGCCACGGCCTCCTCGAAGAGCTCGGCGGACCGGAGGAGGTCCTCGCGGGTCCTCCGGTGCCAGTAGTAGCGACCGCGGAGATAGAGGTTGTACGCGGCGCGATCGGTCGTGGGCGGCCGCTCGATTCGTTCCCGCAGCTCCGGCGCGAGCTCCGCGTGGAGGGCGCCGGCCACCCGGGTGGCGATCTCGCTCTGAACGGCGAACACGTCCTCCAGGCGGCGGTCGTAGGTTTCGGCCCAGACCGGCGCGTCGGCTTCCGCGTCGACGAGCTGCGCCGTGATCCGGACGCTGCCCCCGGCGCGCCGGATGCTCCCCTCGAGGACGTAGTCCACGTCCAGCTCCTGCGCGATCTCCGGGATCGGCAGGGCCGAGCCCCTGTACCGCATGACCGAGGTGCGGGAGATGACGCGCAGCTCGGGGATGGTGGAGAGATTGGTGAGGATGTCCTCGGTCACCCCATCGGCGAAGAAACGGTTCTCCTCATCCAGGCTGAGGTTTTGGAACGGCAGCACGGCGACGCTGGCCGACCCGGATGAGGATGGAGGCGGCGGGGACGTGTCCGCCGTGCTCGCGGACGTCAGCCGTACGAGAGCCGTCACGAGGAGGAGGAAAGCACCGAGCGCGGCAATGAAGACCGCAGCCCGGCGGCCGCGGGATGGCGTCGGATCTTCTTGCGGCCGTACGCCCTCCGCGGCTCCCCTCTCTCCGCCAGCCGCCGCGGCTGCATCACCGTCCGCCGGTCTTCGGCTCGGCGCCTCCGCGTCTCCGGCCGTTTCTCTTCGCTCCTCACCGCCAGATGCCGGATCTGTCCGAGCGGTCCGGGCGACGGCGCCCTTCGGGACGTCGGCTCGGTCGGCGCCGACCGGGCCCCCGCCACTGGGCGCGGTTCTCAGCCTGTCGGCCAGGGCGAGCACCTGGGGATCGGGACCGGTGCCGAACTCCTCCTCCAGGAGCTGCGCGTGGATGCGGGCGTGCTGGAGGGCGCCGGCCCGGTTGCCGGCCGCCTCCAGCGCCTCCATGAGGCGGAGCGAAACGCGCGAGTCGTATCTGTCGTGCGCGGCGCGTCGCCGCCACGCCGCGACGGCTCCCGTGAGGTCGCCGGCTGCGGCGCGTTCCTCGGCCAGCGCCTCCAGCGCGCTCGCGTACCGGCGGGCCAGGCGGTCGCGCTCCCCATCGACCCAACGCTCGAACTCGGGCGCCCTGGGCAGGTGGAAGCCGTCCAGGAACGGACCCGCGTACGCGTCGACAGCCCGCTCCCAGTCCTCTGCATCGAAGGCCTCGCGGAACGCCGCCAGGTCGCTCGGCAGCCGCTCGGGATCCAGCCGCAGCTCGTCGCCTACCGCGACCACCGCCTCCTGTCCGATCGCCTTGTTGATCCGGTAGACGGAGTCGGAGAGCGCATGCCGCGCCCGCTCCGTATTCCGCTCCGGCCACAGGTAAGCGATCAGCTTGTCCCGGGTCAGGCCGCCGCGGGGGATCGCGGCCAGCAGCGCCAGCAACGCGAGCCGGTGCCGCTGGGCCGCACGGCCGGCCAGCGGCCCGTCCGGACCTTCGATCGAGGCGCCGCCCAGCACGTGGAGGGAGAACACGTCAATCGGTCCGTATGGAGGCGACCGGCCGGTCGCCGGGCGTGCCGCTGACGAGCCGAAGAAGCGCCTCGAATCGGGGATCTCCGCGTAGCGGGTCGAACATCGGATCGACGCCCACGAACAGACACCAGTCGAAGCGCTCCTCGAACGCCCGCTCCAGCTCATTCAGCCCCCGCTCGAGCGCTCTCATGCCGATATGGACCAGCGCCGGCCAGTACCGCGACACGTAGCGTCGCCGGGACAGCTCCTCGAGCCGCGAGAGCGCTCGCATCGCTCCCTTCCGGTCACCGGCGAGGGCACGGGCGTGCCCCAGGCTCCCGATCGACTCGGGATCCTCGCCGCCGAGGATTTCGAGAGCGCGCCGATGGGCCGCGGCTCCTTCGTGGGGCCGCCCCGCCAGCTCGCGCGCCCGCCCGAGCCACTGGTGTGCCACTACGAAGCGAGAGTCTAGCTGGAGCGCGCGACGACAGGCGTCGATCGCCTCGTCGAAGCGGCGCATCATGTAGAGCGCAGTTCCGACGTTCGTCTGGACGATGAGCGACAGCGGCTCCAGCTCCAGGGCTCGTCGGAGCTCCGCCAACCCGCGGTCGAGAAGCCCTCGCTGGAGCAGGTTCCAGCCGTACCAATGGTGCGCGGGCGCGTACCCCGGATCGTTTCGTATCGCCCGCCGGAACTCCCGATCCGCCGCCCCGGGATCCCAGTCTCCGAGCATCCGCGCGTAGGCCAGGGAGGTGCGGGTCTCCGCCCGCTCGGGGGCGAGCTCTACCGCGTGTTCCGCCGCCGCTCGGGCCAGCGGAATCGCCTTCTCGGGGTCGAGAACCGTATAGCGCTCGGAGAGGAGATAGAGGTCGGCCAGCCCGGCGTACGCCAGCGCGTACTCACGGTCCACCTCGATCGCCCGCTGGAAGCATTCGATCGCCTTCTTGTAGGCCGAGCGTTTTCGCTTGTTCAGGTGGAAGCGCCCCTTGAGGTAGAGCACGTAGGCGTCTACGTTTCGGGTGCCGCGTCGAGCCAACTCGGTGACACCCACTCCCAGCCGGACCCGCAAAGCGGAGGCGATCGCTCGCGCGATCTCCTCCTGGACGGCGAAGACATCCTCCAGACGCCGATCGTACGTCTCCGTCCACACGTGATAGCCCCCGGCGGCTTCGACCAGTCGAGCGGTGATCCGGAGCCGCTTCCCGGCCTTGCGCACGCCGCCTTCGAGCACGTACGCGACCCCCAGCCGCTCGGCCATCTCGCGCACCTGGAGGGCCTTTTCCTTGAAGGCGAACGAGGAGGACCGTGCGGGCACCTGCAGCTCCGGAATGCGCGCGAGGACGTCGATCAGCTCCTCGGCCATTCCGTCCGCGAAGTACTCGTTGTTCGGATCCGGGCTGAGGTTGACGAACGGAAGCACGGCGACCGAGTGCTTCGGCCTCGAACTCCCGTCTCGGGTTGCCCTGCTCGCCGTCCCGGACGGTGTAGTCGGCCTCCCCGCCGAAGGTTCGCGCGGCGGCTCTGAGCGCTCCCGCTCCCGTCCCTCCCGGCGCGTCTCCGCGGGGTCGGCCTCGGGTGTGGGCGCGGTTCTCAGCCGTTCGGCCAGGGCGAGCACATCGGGATCGGGACCGGTGCCGAACTCCTCCTCCAGGAGCTGCACGTGGATGCGGGCGTGCTGGAGGGCCCCGGCCCGGTTGCCGGCCGCCTCCAGCGCCTCCATGAGGCGGACGGCCACCCGCGAATCGTACGGGTCGTGCGCCGCGCGTCGCCGCCAGGCGGCGGCCGCGCCCGTCAGGTCGCCACCTTCCGCCCGTCGGTCGGCGACCGCCTCCAACGCTGCGGCGAACTGACGGGCGAGCCGCGACCGTTCGACGTCCAGCCAATGCTCGAACTCGCCGGCGGCGGGGAGATGGAAGCCGTCCAGGAACGGCCCCGCGTAGCTCGCCACCGCCCCTTCCCAGTCTTGGGCTTCCACTGCCTCCCAGAACGCGTGCAGGTCGCTCCCCAGGCGCTCCGGATCCAGCCGTAGCTCGTCCGCCACCGCCACGATGGCCTCGTCGCCGATGGCCTTGTTGATCCGGTAGACGGAATCGGAAAGCGAGTGCCGGGCCCGCTCTGCGTCCCGCTCCGGCCACAGATGGGCGATGAGCTTGTCGCGGGTGAGGCCCCCACGCGGGGTGGCCGCCAGCAGCGCCAGCAGCGCGAGCCGGTGCCGCTGGGCCGCACGGCCGGCCAGCGGCCCGTCCGGTCCTTCGATCGAGGCGCCCCCGAACAGCCTGAGAGAGAACAAGGCAGCCTGGCGATTCATCGGCGACCGAGGGACGAGAAGAAGACGATCCTTCCTGATCATGTTACGCGAGCGAACACGGCCGGGACAAGGAAGCGCCGAGGTCCGGCGCCTTTCCCCGGCCCGCTTCTTCAGCTTCTGGAGGACCGTCATGTTCGACCATTCGAGCGCGCGTCGACTCGCTCTCCCTTGCGCGGGCTGGACGCTGGCCTGTCTTCTGGCCATCGGCTGCGGCGACCGAGCGGCGACCGATCCCCAGATCGAGGCGCACGGAGGGCATGGCCCCCTGGCGTCCCGGGCGGGCGCCGTGGGACAGCAGGATGCGGAGGTGCGCGAGCAGCTCCTCGAGCTGCGACAGGCGACCGCGCAGTTCCACCGTCCCGAGCGCGCCGTCGAAGCCGGATGGAACGTCCGGTTTCCGTCCAAATGCCTGACCCACTCCGACCTGGGTACCATGGGCTTCCACCTTCTCAACCCGGATCTCGTGGACGGTGAGGTCTCGGTGTCGGAGCCGGAGCTCCTCGTCTACGAGCCGGGACTGGATGAGAAGCTCCGCCTGGTCGCCGTGGAGTACGCGGTGCCGGTGACCGAACCCCGCCCCGACCCTCTCTTCGGAGACACGGAGTTCACCCTTTTCACGGTGGAGGGGGTCACCGTGTGGCAACATCACGTCTGGCTGTGGCGCCACAATCCGAGTGGGCTGTTCCAGAACTGGAACCCGAAGGTGGACTGCGACGCGGCCGATCCCGGCGAGGTGGAGACCTTCTCCGACTGAGCCTTCCTCGGTGGGGGGAGACGAGCCGTGCCGCTCTACATGGACATCCACACGAAGCTGAAGGGCCTGACCGCCGAAGCGGTGGCGGAGGCGCACCGGAAGGACCTACAGATCCAGGCCCGCTACGGGGTGGAGTACCTGCGGTACTGGTTCAGCGAGGAGGCGGAGATCGTCTTCTGCCTCTGCCGCGCGCCGAGCGTGGAGGCGGCCGACCGGGTGCACCGGGAGGCGCACGGGCTCGTCGCGGACGAGATCATCGAGGTGGCGGAAGGGCGCTAGGCCGAGGGTACGTATGTGGACGGAGATCCGTCTGGTGGGGGCAGGCGCGAGGCATGGGCCCGCCGGCGCGGCCGTCGCCGCCGCGATCGCCGTCGCCACGGCGCTGGGTGGCTGCGAATCGGCGCCGACCGCGCCTGCCGAGGCCGACCTGGTCGAACGGGGGCGTCGGCTCTTCTTCGAGGAGACGTTCGACGGCAACGGGCGGACCTGCGGCACCTGCCATCCGGCGGAGGGCGGTTTCTCCATCGATGCCCGAGGCATCGCTGCGCTGCCCCCGGACGATCCCCTCTTTGTGTTCGAGACGACGGCGGCGCTCGAGCAGCTCGAGAACGGGCGGATGCTTCGCGACCGAGGGCTCGTCCTGGCGAATCCGAAGGGCTTCGATCGACCGCACGTGTTCCGGAGCGTGCCGTCGATCGTGAACGTCGCGTTCACGGCACCCTATGGTTGGTCGGGGGAAGCTCGCACGCTGCGAGATTTCGCTCTCGTTGCCGTCGAGCAGCACTTTCCCCGAACCCTGGAGCGCCGCCCCGGCGTGGATTTCCGCCCGCCGACGGAAGCCGAGCTCGATGCGCTGGCGGCCTTCATGGAATCCGTCACGAGCGGCCACCGCCGCGAGGTGCTTCAGAGCCCGACCCCGGCCGCTTTGGGGTCGCTGCTCGCCACCGCCGAGGAGCGTCGCGGCATGGAGCTCTTCTTCGAAAGCGGGAAGTGCGCCGCGTGTCACTCCGGGCCCGCGCTCGCGTTTCCGGATCCCGAGGGTCCGTTCGCGGGCCGCGCGCCCTTCTTCGACAATCGCGGGAAAGGACCGGACGGGGAGAACGTTCTACCGGTGAATCGCGAGTACGACCTGCCGCCGGACGCCGGCGACGGCGATGGCCGATTCAACACCGCGAACCTCCTGGGGCTCGGCTCCGGGCAGGTCGCCTTCTTTCACGACCACGCCGTCTCGGGCAGGCTCGTCGACGAGATCCGGGCCTACACCAGCGACGTGTTCGCGAATTCTCCTCCCGGCCGTCAGCTGGGCGGCATCGAGCTCGACGAGGCGGAGATCCACGCCATCGCCGCCTTCCTGCGGGGGATCAACGATCTCGGAGGCCGCGAGCCCCTGGACGTGCTCCGACCGCCGGACGTTCACGTGCCGAGCTCCCGGTTGAGGTAGGCGCGGGCCATCGTCCAGTCCCGCTCCACGGTGGCTGGGCTAGCCCGGCGGGGAGTCAGCCCTTCACCGCGCCCGCCGTGAGCCCCTGCACGATGCGGCGCTGGAACGCGAGCACCAGCGCCGCGACGGGCGCGGTGGCCACCACCGCGGCCGCCAGGATCTGCCCCCACGGCACCTGGTAGCGCCCGCGGAACAGCGCGATCGCCACCGGCACCGTCTGCCGCTCCGGCCCGAGCGTGAAGGATAGGGCGAAGAGGAACTCGTTCCAGCTGTAAACGAAGGTGAGGATCGCGGTGGTGGCGATCCCCGGAAGCGCCAGCGGCAGGATGATCTCCCAGAAGGTCCGCATGCGGCTCGCGCCGTCCACCATGGCCGCCTGCTCGAGCTCCTCCGGGAGCTGTCGGAAGAAGCCGACCAGCAGCCACACGGTGAGCGGCATGGCGAACGTCATGTAGGGGAGGATCAGCCCCGGATAGGTGTTGATCAGGCCCGCCTCCCGCAGCAGCAGGTAGAGCGGCGAGACGATCGAGATCTGCGGGAACATGGTGACCGCCAGAATGAACCCCAGCAGCAGCGCCTTCCCGCGGAAGTGGAGACGGGCGAGGGAGTAGGCGCAGAGCGCGCCGACCGAGACGCAGAACAGGGTGGTCGCGCCCGCGACCACGAGCGAGTTCCGGATCGGGACCCAGAAGCTCCGCTCGTCGAACAGCGCCCGGTAGTGCTCGAGCGTGAGCTCGCCCGGGAAGAGCGAGGGGGCCTCGAACAGCCGCGCCTCCGGGGTGAGCGAGGCGACGATCGTCCAGTAGAAGGGGAAGGCGATCCCGAGCACCAGGAACGCCACCGCCGCGATCGAGGCCCAGCGCGCCCGCCGGCTCATCGCGTCCCCTTCGTGAGGTCCGCCCCCAGCACGCGGATGTAGAGCACCGCGAGGCCGAAGGTGACGAGGAATACGATGACCGAGAGCGCGGAGCCGTAGCCGAAGCGGAGGTTCTGGAGCAGCGCGTAGAAGGTGAACAGCGCGATCGGCTCGGTCGCCGTGCCCGGCCCGCCGCCGGTCATCACGAAGATGAGGTCGAACACCCGGAAGGCGTCCAGCGTCCGGAAGATGAGGGCGACCAGGAGCGCCGGCTTGAGCAGCGGGAGCGTCACGTGCCGGAACTGCTGCCAGGCGGTGGCGCCGTCGATCCGGGCCGCCTCGTAGAGCGAGGCGTCGATGTTCTGCAGTCCGGCCAGAAGCAGCAGCGCCACGAAGGGCGTCATCTTCCACACGTCGGCCAGGATGATCGGCACCCAGGCCCACACGCTGTGGATGAACCAGATGAAGGGGCGCTCGAGGATCCCCACGTCCACCAGCGCCACGTTCACGATCCCGGCCTCGCCCTCGAACATGAAGCGCCACAGCAGCGCCGCCACCACGGTCGGGATGGCCCACGGAACGAGCACGGCCGCCCGCACGAGCCCGCGGCCCCGGTAGGCGCGGTTCAGCGCCAGGGCGAGCACCAGACCCAGGGCGATCTCGAGCCCCACGCTGGCCACGGTGAACAGGAGCGTGTTGGCCATCGCGCCCCAGAAGCGGGGGTCGGCGAGCGCCTGGGCGTAGTTCTCGAGCCCCACGAAGGGGCGGCCGCGCCACGGCATGCGGAGGTCGTGCAGGTGGAGCGACTCCCACACCGTGTAGCCGAGCGGGAAGAGCGCCACCAGCGCGATGACCGCCACCGCCGGCGCCACCAGGATCCAGCCCAGCCGCGCCTCCGCGCGCTCGGGGCCCTCGGGGGCCGAGGCGGGGGGCCCGGCCGCCCGCCCCGCGGGCGCGGTCGCCGCGGCCGGCACGGGCGCGCTACCGTCCATCGGCGGCCTCCCCGTGGGCAGACGCGGCCGGGGTCCCTCTGTCGCGCGCCGTCGCCTCCGCGCCGGGGGCGGCCCCCGCCGTCCGGGCGCCGGGGGCGAGGCCCACCTCCTCCAGCAGCCGCCGCATGTCGCGCGCGGCGCGCCGGAGCGCATCGCGCGGGCTCTCCTGCCGGGTGAGCGCCCGGTGGAGCCGCACCTGTAGGATCTGTGAGAGCTCCGTGTAGACCGGCGTCACGGGCCGGGGCCGCGCGCGGGCGATGATCTCCCGCGCCGCCTCCGGCGGCACCGAGACGGCCTCGGCGAGCGCCGGCTCCTCGTACAGCGCGGGCCGGGTCGGGTACTGGCCCACGACCTCGGCCCGCTCCAGCATCTGCTCGGGCCGGGTCAGGTACTCGATCACCGCCCAGGCGGCCTCCGGGTGCCGGCTGTTCGCGTTGATCGCGAGCTGCGAGCCGCCCAGGGCGGCGGTCGGCGCGCCGCCGGGCGCGGCCGGCATCGGCGCCACCCCGAAACGGCCGGCCACCCGGGACTCCGTCTCGTCTTGCATGAGGCCGTACGCGTAGGGCCAGTTCCGCATGAAGGCGGCCCCGCCGTTCTGGAACGCGAAGCGGGTCTGCTCCTCCTGCCAGGTGAGCACGGTCCGCGGCACGAACTCGCGGACGTGGATCGCGTCCCGCATGTACTCGAGCGCCCGGACCGCCGCCTCCGAATCGACGACCACCCGGCCCGCCTCGTCCATGATTCGGCCCCCGAAGCCGCCCAGATGCTCGAGGAACACGGTGACGAGCCCCTCGTAGCGGGCGCCCTGCCATACGAAGCCGTGCGGCACGGCGCCCCCGGCCCGGGCCTCGGCCGCGAAGCGCGCCAGCTCCTCGAACGTCTCGGGCGGCGAGGCCATGAGGTCCGTGCGCCAGTAGAGCATCCCCACGTCCACGAACCACGGGAGGCCGTAGAGCCGGCCGTCCCACCGGTTCGCCTCCATGGTCGAGGGGAAGAAGGCGTCCGCCTCGGGCCCGAAGCGGTCGAGCGGGAGGATCCAGCCGGCGGCGGCGAACTCGGGCGTCCAGATCACGTCGAGCTGGAGGATGTCCGGGGTGGAGGCGCCGGCGTTCAGCCACTGGACGTAGAGCTGGTGCCGCTGGTCGGCCGCGTCCGGGGTGACCCGCTGCTCGACGCGGATCTCCGGGTTGGCCTTCATGAAGCGGGCGAGCTGCGTGCGGAGGACCTCGGCCTCCGCCCCCAGGGCGCTCACAGGGAAGGTGACCACCGTCCCGTCGGTCTCCTCGGACGGGCCGCAGCCGGATCCGGCGAGGAGCGCCGCGGCGCAGGCGGCCGCGGTCAGAAGCCCGGCCGGGCGGCCGGCGCTACGGATCGGGTCGTCGCCCATCCTGCCTTCCCGCGCGCCGCTCATGGCGCCGCTTCCCGCCGCGCGGCGCGCATCCGGGCCAGGCGCGCCGCGGCCTCCGCCGCGTGCCCGGACGTCCGCACCACCACCGTGCCCACGATCTTGTCGTGAACGCCCTGCCGGTTCGCGTCCCAGAACAGCTGCAGGAACCCGAGCAGCCCGGTCGCGAAGCCGGCCGCGTAGCCGCCGAAGCGACTGAACGCGGCCCACCAGCCGATCGGCTCGCCGGAGAGCCGGACCACCCGGATGCCGAGCAGGCGCTTGCCGGGCGTCCCGCCCCGGAGGAGCACGGTGAAGAGGGTGAAGTAGGCCCCGGCCCAGCCGATCCCGATGCCGAGGTCCTCGGCGATCCGTCGGAGGAATCCGAGGATGCCGGTCCTCCGCCCCCGGTCCCCCGCCTCATCCTGACGAGCCGAGAGCCGGCGCGCCTCGGCGGTGCGTCGGCTCACCTCTTCCCGGATCTCCGCGGCCTCGGGAACGTCGACCCGCTCCACCCTCTCGATGCTGTCGACCCGCTCCACCCTCTCGATGCTGTCGGCCCGCGCCAGGGCCGTGCGGGCCACCGCCTCCCGCCACGGCGCCTCCGAGGGGCGCAGGAGCTCCCCGAGCGCCTCCCGCCGGTCCGCCGGCTCCACCCCGGAGCGGACGAGCGCTTCGGCGAACCGGTCCGCCGCGCGCTGCGCGGTCGCCGAGTCGTCGGCCGCCGCGAGCCGGGCGACCGTGCCGAGCATGCCCATCGCCTCCCCGAGACCGACCGCTTCGGACCCTCCCTCGACGGGCACGCGGGACGCGCGGCGCCGTGAATCCCCGTCTCCGCCCAGGATGCCGAAGCAGGAGCCGAGAAACAGCGTCACGGTCGCGAAGAGCACCACGAACGCGCAGACCCGAACGAGCGGTCGCGCCACCGGACCGGTGACCCCGTCCTCGGCGGACGGCGAGGAGACCCGGAACAGGATCCAGGCGACCACCAGTCCGAGGAGGGTGGTGCTGATCTCCCGCACCAGCAGCAGAAGGGCGAGAAGGAGGAGGTCCACCAGCATCGCCGCCGCCCGCCGGAACGGTCCCGCCAGCGGCCGCCCCAGGAGGTCCGGCGCCACCCGGAAGGCGAACGGCGTGACGATGTCCTTCGGGTCGCGGTTGGATGTCACCGACGCTCCTGGGCTCGTCGCGGACTAGGATCGCGGTCGCGAGGGGTCCCGCTCGACGGCGGCTCAAATGTCGGTGCGTCCGCCGCGGATCGTCAATCGCTCCGGTGGCGGGCGTCGGGCGGCGTGGGCATCTTGCGACCCATGCAGACGAAGCGACCCACCATCCCCGCCGCCGAGGAGATCCTCGGCGGCTACTTTCCCGTGCTGGACCACGGCTTCGTGGCGCTGGTGGACTACATGGGCGGCGACGAGGACGTGGAGCGCGCCGCCCGGGTCAGCTACGGCTACGGCACCCGCGCGGTGAGCCGGACCCGCGGGCTCATCCGCTACCTGCGGCGGCACCTGCACACGACGCCCAGCGAGATGGTGGAGCTCAAGTTCCACTGCGCCATGCCGATCTTCGTAGCGCGGCAGTTCGTTCGACATCGCACGGCCTCCATCAACGAGTACAGCGCGCGGTACAGCCTGCTGCCGCTGCTCTTCTACTCGCCGGAGGCGGAGAACTTCGCCCTCCAGAGCCGGACGAACCGGCAGGGGCGGGGCGGCCGCGCGCCGGAGCAGGTCTACCGGGAGGCGGTGGACCGCTGGAACGCGCTGCGCGACACGGCGGGCGGGGCGTACGAGTGGCTGCTGGAGGAAGACGTGGCGCGGGAGCTCGCCCGGATCGACCTGCCGCTCTCGACCTATACGCAGTGGTACTGGAAGATCGACCTCCACAACCTCCTGCACTTCCTCACTTTGCGGGTGGACCCGCACGCCCAGTGGGAGATCCGCCAGTACGGCGAGGTGATGGCCGG
>CAZTGV010000063.1:0-13989 GCA_964613475.1 uncultured Gemmatimonadota bacterium | reverse complement strand
TCGCCTCGTGCGGCGGCGAAGCGGGCGGCGATCGCCCCGCCGAGCACATGGCCCAAGCCTGGGCGGGCGCGCACCACGCCTATCTGGAGCTGGGGGAGGCGCCGCGCGCCTTGCGTGTCCCGCCGCCGTGGCGCCATTTTCCCCGCGGAACAGGGTCAGGACCGGACTGCGTGCTCCCCCGGAGACGGCTGTGAATCTCCGGACCCGGGAGGCGCGGGGACAACGGCTTCCCGTACCTCTGGCGTAGGGTTGGAGGTGGTCCATGGCTCTGCCTTCCCGGCGGCCCATCCTGGCCGCGTTCGCGTTCCTCTCCCTTCTCGGGCTCACTGCGGCGGTCGCCTTCGCCGCCGGCCGGTTCCAGCGCGCCCCGGAGGATCCCCGGCGGATCCTGCTGAACGACATGCGCGAGGCCGCGGGCACCGTGGTCGACGGCACACTGTCCGTCCACCTGGAGGCGCGGGAGGGCGACTGGTACCCGGACGGGCCCGATGGGCCCGCGATCCGGGTGGCCGCCTTCGCGGAAGCGGGGCGTCCGTTGCGGAATCCCGGTCCGCTCCTGCGGATCCCGGCCGGGACGGAGGTACGGGCGACGGTCCGGAACGAGCTGGCGGTGCCGCTTACCATGTACGGCCTGGGCGAGCGGCGTGGGCTGGAGGCGGACAGCGCGCGGATCGAGCCCGGCGCCACGCACGAGTTCCGCTTCGCCGCCACCGAGCCGGGCCTCTACTACTACGTGGGCCGCACCATGGACGTGCCACACGTCCTCGAGCGGTTCGAGGACGACAGCCAGCTCAACGGCGCGCTGGTGGTGGATCCTCCGGGAACCGCGGGCCGGGCCCGGGACCGCCTGTTCATGATCACCGGCTGGGCCACCCTCGACTCGACCCGGGTGAGCGGTCTCGGCCCGAACCCGGTCCTGGCGATCAACGGAGCCATGTGGCCCCACACGGAGCGGTTCGACGTCGCGCAGGGAGACTCGCTCCACTGGCGCTGGCTGAACCCGACGATCATCCCCCATCCGATGCACCTGCACGGCTTCTATTTTCGGCTGGAGGCCCGCGGGGATGGGGCTTCCTACGCCGATCTCCCGCCCGAGGGACAGCGGCTGGCGGTGACCGAGATCCTGCCGCCCGGCGGCACGATGGCGATCGCCTGGCAGGCGGAACGTCCCGGGAACTGGATCTTCCACTGCCACTTCGCCGGGCACATGTCGCCCGAGACCGCGCTGGAGCAGGACCGGCGCCACCCCGAGACGATCCTCGCGGCCGACTACGCGGCGAGCCCGGTGGCTGGCCACGCCAGCAGCCCGCCGGCTGGCCACACCAGCCCGCCGGCCGCCGACCACGGCGCCGACCCGCCGGCCCTCCACCTCGCCTCGGCCGCCTCGGACCGGGGAACGGCGTCTCCCGCGACCCACGGCGTCCACGCCATGTCGGGGCTCGTGCTGGGCATCCGTGTGAAACCCCGCGGCCGACAGCCGGCCGCCGGCGACGAGGCGCGCCACATCCGCCTGCTCCTGCGCTCCAAGCCGCAGGTGTACGGCGAGTACGCGGGCTACGGCTTCGTGCTCGGCGGCTCCGCGGAGGAGCGGAGCCCTGACGCGCTCACCGTTCCAGGACCACTCCTGCTGCTGGAGAAGGGGCGGCGCGTGGCCGTGACGCTGGTCAACCAGACGCACGAGCCGGCGGCCGTCCACTGGCACGGAATCGAGCTGGAGAGCTTCCCGGACGGGGTGCCCGGGTGGAGCGGCTCCGGGAAGTCCGTTCTCCCGGCGGTCCCGCCGCGGGACTCCCTGACCGTCCGCTTCACGCCGCCCCGCGCCGGCACGTTCATCTACCACTCGCATTTCAACGAGTTGCAGCAGATCGGCTCGGGCATGTACGGTCCTCTCATCGTGGTCGAGCCGGGCGCGGTACTCGATCCGGAAACGGACCGGATGCTGCTGTTCAGCGACGGCGGCCCTCTGCTCAATGTGGTCGCCGGTCCCTTCCCGCCCCTGCTGCTGAACGGGGAGGAGCGACCCGGCCCGATCGAGCTGCGCGCCGGCGTCCGTTACCGCTTCCGCCTGATCATGATCGGTGCCGAGTCGATGGTGGAGCTGGCGGTGCGCGACGGGGATCGGCCGGTCACCTGGCGCACCGTGGCGAAGGACGGCGCGGACCTGCAGCCGGTCCAGGTGACGTCCGGCCCCGCACACCTCGTGATGGCGGCGGGCGAGACGTACGACGTGGAGCTCACGCCGGAGCGGCGCGGCCCGCTCACGCTGAGCTTCGGTGTCCCGCAGTTCGTGCCCGGGGCGCCGCCGCCGGTGGAGGTGCCGGTGATCGTGCGCTGAGGAGGCGTTCAGCCCGTCCGAACGAGCTCCTCCAGGATGCCCCAGAGCGTGTCCAGGTCGACCGGCTTCAGAAGCATCCGATCGAAGCCCGCCTCCTCGACGCGCCGGGCGGTGCGGTCGTCCCCGAGGCCGGTGAGGGCGACCAGGCGCACCTCCGGATCGCGCTCGCGCAGCGTCTTCCCGACCTCCCATCCCTCCACATCCGGTAGGGCGAGGTCGAGCAGCACGGCGTGGGGGCGGAAGCGCTCCCCTTTCCGGACCGCCTCTTCGCCCGTGTAGGCGACATCCACGACGTAGCCGCGCTCCCGGAGCAGCAGCGCGAGCAGGTCGGCGCTGTTCTGGTGGTCGTCGACCACCAGGAGCCGTACGCCCGCGCCGTCCGAGGAGGTCGCCGCCGACGGGCGCTTTTCGGCCGGCGCCGCGGGCGGCCGCTCCCGGCTCCGGAGCGGCAGTCGGAGCTCGAACGCGCTGCCCCGCCCGGCTCCCTCGCTGGCGGCGATCAGGCTTCCTCCGTGCAGCTCGGCGAGGCTCCGCGCGACCGCGAGACCGATGCCCAGGCCGTCGCCCGCGCGATCGACCCGGGCGAACGGCTCGAAGATGGTCTCCAGATGCTCCGGCTCGATCCCGCGTCCCTCATCGACGACCCGGAGCACCGCCTGCCCGCCGTCCCGCGCCACCTCGAGGCGGATGCGCCCGTCCTCCGGCGTGTACTTCGTGGCGTTCGAGAGCAGGTTCACCACGATCTGCTTGATCCGGATCGGATCCGCATCCAACCCGAGCGACCCGGTTTCGAGGATGGTCAGCTCCTGTCGTCGTTCCTCGATCGCGGCGCGGACCGAGTCGACGGCCTGCCGCGCCACGGCCGCCAGGTCGATCTCCTGCCGCTCGAGGTCGATCGCCCCGCGCGTCAGGCGCGCGATGTCGAGCAGGTCGTTGACCAGGGTGGTGAGCTGCGCCACTTCCGCGCGGATCACTTCCCGCACCCGCTCCGGCTCCTCCCCGCCGCGCTCCAGCAGCCGCATGGCCGCGTCGAGCGCGGCCAGGGGGTTGCGAAGCTCGTGCCCGAGCATGGCGAGGAAGCGGTCCTTCTCCCGGGCCGCCCGCCCCAGGGCCTCGGCCTGCCTGCGCAGCGCCTCCCGCTTCCGCCGAGCGTCCAGCGCGGCGGCCACGTGGTCGCCGACCGTCCTTATGAGCGCCATCGTCTCCGGAGGAAACCGCTCCAGGCGCCGCGAGCCGAAGGACAGGGTGCCGAGCAGCCGATCCTCTACCTGGAGGGGCCGGCAAAAGTAGGTCGTGAAGCCCATGGAACGGACGTACGCGACCGCCTCCTCCTCGCTCTCCTGGATGCGGGACAGAGCGATCTCGCGCCGCGTCTCGGCGACCGCGCCGCACACCGCCTCTCCCATCGAGAGCCACCGCAGCGCCTTCGCCTCCTCCTCGGAGACGCCGCTCCAGGCGACCAGCCGAAGGCGATCCTCGGGCTCCGCGACCTGGAAATGGAAATAGCCGTCGAGCTCGAGTGCCTCGGCCATTCGGTCGTAGATGCGGTGCAGGAACTCCAGCGGGTCCTCGGCCCGGAGCAGCTCCGAGGCCGTCCAGCTCAGCAGCCGCAGCGCCCGCTCGCCGAAGGCGGTCGGCTGGGCGCCCCCGGGCGGAAAGTCCATCACCTGTGTCCACCTCGCCGTACGTCCGGTTCGTCGGGAGTCGAATCCAGCGTTGGGCGGCGTGGACCGACACGACTGGGCCCCAGATGGGGCCAAATTCATGCCAAAGTGGAAGTACCCTCAGACGAGTACGATCGATGCAACACTGAAAGACGAATCGTGCGCTCGAAGTGGAGCGCGCGCCACCAGGCTGGATGGGGCGACGCGCGCTCCGGGAAAGAGGGCGGGCCCGGCCAGGGAGGCGGCGCCCGCCGGCGTGGGCGGCCTCTCGTCAGTAGGCCGCCTCCGTGGCCGCGGCCGCCGTGTCGTCCTCCTTGTAGAAATAGGCGCCCGCCATCGCCGCGATCGGGAGCAGGAAGAGCGCGACCGCCGTCCCGATGATGTACAGACGCGCCGGGAAGAGCCCCATCGCCGCCTCCCCGACCGCGTGCAGCAGCGCCACGGCCACCCAGAGCACCAGCCCCGCCCGGATCGCGGTGCCCGGACCCGGCCCGAAGCGCGGGCGGATCGCGGCGTACAGCCAGACGAGCACGATGCCGTACAGGAAGTCCAGCGTGATGAAGGTCGCCATCGCGGCGCTCCCCTCCATCTCGGCGCCGAGCGCCGCCAGCGCCGCCTCGAACTCCTCGCCGAGGAACACCCCGTAAACGAGGAAGTCCACCACGTTCAGGACCAGCCCGGCCACCAGCCCACCCAACAGCACGCGCTGCAGGTTGATGCGGCTCACGGCTCACCTCCCACAAGAGGAAAACGGCAGTCGAAGCTCCTCGCAAAACTCGACGGATGTGCGTGGTTGTCAAGGTTCGCTCGCCCGGCTCGGAAGCCCGGCGTGGCGATCGGGCCGGGAGCTCCGCCGGGCTCAGCGACCTCCGGAGGCTCCGAGGATGGATCGGATGATCTTCTCGTGGTGCGCGTGGTGAACCGCGGCGAAGCGCAGCCAGCGGGGCGCGGTGAACAGCCCGAGGGACGGATGCGGGAGGGTCGCCCTGGATGCGGCGAGCGCGTCCAGCCGCGGCTCCAGAGACGCGACCCGCGCCCGCATCGCCCGGAATCCGTTCTCGAGCGCGTCCCTGCTCATGTCGGCCGGCATCGTGAAGTCGGGCGCCTGGCCGCGGCCCCGCGGGATGAAGCCGGTGAGGAGCACCAGGCGACCCGCCAACGTCGGGCCGCGGCGGCCAGGGTCGGCGTCGCGATCGCGCTTCCCGGATCCGCCGCCGCCTCCGACGCCCTCCAGCCACCCCACGATCCGCCGGTCCGAGAGCAGGAGGTGCTCGAGATGTCGTCCGACCGACCAGGCGGAGACCTCCGGAGCGTGGGCCGCGAAGGCGGTCGGATCGGCCGACCACCCGACCGCGCGCTCCATGGATTCCAGGAGGCGGCGCCACTCCTTCGCCGCGCGTCGCGAGACGGATCCGAGCATGCCCGGAATGTAGCGCGGCGCCCGGCGCGCATCACGCCCGGGGATTTGCGCCCCCGCCGCCCTCCGGGCGAATTTTCCGCACCCGCCGGGGCCCGGAACCGCGCCCGGATGGAACGGCCGAGGGCCGGAGCGAGGTCCGGACAGCGAGAACGAGACACGAGAGAGCGAGGAGATCGGATGCGGCGACGCGACCGGCGTGTAGACGCGCGCGTTGGGGGGTCTTCGCCGCGAGCGGCCCTTACGGCGATCGCGACCCGGGCGAATCGGGCGGCGATCGCGATTCTCGCGCCGACCGCGACCCTCGCGGTCACCGCCCCTGCGGCGGCGGCCCAGACGGCGGACCGGCTCGCCTATCCCGAGACGCAGGTGGTGGACGTGGTGGATGATTTTCACGGGACGGCCGTGGCCGACCCGTACCGCTGGCTCGAGGATACCGACGCGCCCGAGACGCGCCGCTGGATCGAGGCCCAGAACCGGGTCACCTTCGGCTACCTGGAGCGGCTCCCCGCCCGGGAGCGCCTCCGTGAGCGGCTGACCGAGCTGTGGGACTACCCGCGCTACGGGGTCCCCTCCTTCGAGGGCGGCGTCTACATCTGGCGCAAGAACGACGGCCTCCAGAACCAGCCCGTGCTCTACGCGCAGGCCTCCCTGGAGGAGGAGCCCCGCCCGCTCATCGATCCCAACCGCTTCTCCGAGGACGGGACGATCGCCCTCACCTCCACCGAGGCGTCGCCGAACGGCCGATACCTGGCCTACGGGACCTCCTCCGGGGGGTCCGACTGGCAAGAGTTCCGAGTGCGGGAGATCGCCACTGGCGAGGACCTCGATGACCACCTCCGCTGGATCAAGTTCTCGGGCATGACCTGGACGAAGGACGAGACCGGCTTCTTCTACGCCCGCTATCCCCGGCCCGAGGGTCGGGACACCCTGCTCGCCGAGAACCGCAACCACCAGCTCTTCTATCACCGGGTCGGCACGCCGCAGTCCGAGGACCGGCTCGTCTACGAGCGTCCGGACGAGCCGGAGTGGGGCTTCGGCGCGGAGGTGACCGACGACGGACGCTTCCTGGTGCTCCACGTCTGGCACGGCACGGACCCCAAGAACCGCATCTACTACGCCGACCTCGGGGATCCCGAGGCGCCGCGCCTGGAGGGGCTCGAGGGTCGGATCGCGCCGCTGCTCGACGAGTTCGACGCCTCCTACGACTTCATCGGCAACGTCGGCGAGATCTTCTACTTCCTCACCGACAACGATGCGCCGCGCGGGCGGGTGATCGCCGTCGACCTGGACCACCCGGGGGCGGACCGCTGGATGACCATCGTGCCCGAGCGTGAGGACGCGCTCCAGTCCGCCCACCTGGTGGGCGGACGGCTTGCGCTCCGCTACCTGCGCGACGCGCGGAGCCGGGTGGAGTTCCGGAGCCTGGAGGGCGAGCCGCTCGGCACCCTCGAGCTCCCCACCCTCGGCACCGTCTCCGGGCTGAGTGGCGAGCCGGACCGTGATGAGCTCTTCTTCGCCTTCACCTCCTTCCTCCATCCGACCACCGTCTTCCGCCACGACCTGAGGACCGGGCGGAGCGAGGTCCTCTTCGAGCCGGGCGTGGAGCTGGATCCGGAGGCGTACGAGACCAGGCAGGTCTTCTACCGCTCGAAGGACGGCACCCGGGTGCCGATGTTCCTCACCCACCGGAAGGGGATGGAGCGGGACGGCTCCCACCCGGTGCTCCTCTACGCGTACGGCGGCTTCAACATCCCGGTCACCCCGGGCTTCTCGGTCGTGAACCTCGCGTGGTTGGAGGAGGGCGGGGTCTACGCGGTCGCCAACCTCCGGGGCGGCGGCGAGTACGGCCGCGAGTGGCACGACGCCGGGAGGCTGAAGAACAAACAGAACGTCTTCGACGATTTCATCGCCGCCGCGGAGTGGCTGGTGGCGGAGGGCTACACGCGCCCCGAGCGGATCGCGATCGCCGGTGGCTCCAACGGCGGCCTGCTGGTGGGGGCGGCCATGACGCAGCGGCCCGACCTGTTCGGGGTCGCGCTCCCGGCGGTGGGGGTGATGGACATGCTCCGCTTCCACCGCTTCACGATCGGCTGGGCCTGGACGTCGGACTACGGTTCGGCGGAGGACCCGGAGATGTTCCCGGTGCTGCACGCGTACTCACCTTACCACAACCTGCGGGACGGGGTCTGCTACCCGGCCACCCTGGTCACCACCGCGGACCACGACGACCGCGTGGTGCCGGGGCACTCCTTCAAGTTCACCGCGCGCCTCCAGGCGGCGCACGCCTGCGACCGACCCGTCCTCATCCGCATCGAGACGCGCGCCGGCCACGGCGCCGGCAAGCCGACCGAGATGCAGATCGAGGAGGCGGCCGACCGGCTGGCCTTCGCGCTGGCGAACCTCGGGCTGAACGAGTCGGCCGCGCCCGCCGGCGACGAACGCGCTCAGCGAAGCTCGCGCGGCACGAACCCGTAGCGCCGCCCGATGCGGCGGTCCATCAACTCCGCCCGGCCCCTGTCATAGAGTCCACGTTCGAGCGTTCTCTTGACGAGGGGAGCGGACGAAGGTGACGAAGAACCCTGGCGAGGCGATATGACGAGCGACGCGCGGAAGGCGCTCCCGGCGCTCCTGGCGCCGCTCCTTCTCGCCTGCGGCTCCGGTCCGCTCGCCCCCGCGCACGAGCTGGAACGCAACCTGGCCCTGTGGCGCGCCCAGGCGATCGACTCCTACACGTACGACTACCAGCTCCACTGCTTCTGCGGCGGGCCGGCGATCCAGCCCGTGACCATCGAGGTGCGGGAGGGTGAGGTCGTCCGGGTCACTTCGCGCGACACCGGCGAGCCGCTCGACCCGGAGCATCTCGAGGACTTCCCGACCGTCGAGGAGTTGTTCGAGACGATTCGCGACGCGCTGGAGCGGGATCCGTTCCGGTTCGAGGCGATCTACGACCCCGAGCTCGGCCATCCCCGGGAGGTGTTCGTCGACTTCGAGGAGCAGGTGAACGACGAGGAGCGCGGCTTCACGGCCGCGAACCTGGAGGCGGCGCCGGCGCCCTGAGCCACCGGGCGTCCGTGTCGCACCGCCACCTCCCGAAACCCGGCCGGAGGCTTCGCGAAAACGCGACCGCGCCGGCGTATCCGCCGCCGGCGCGGTCGAACAGGAAGCCGCCGGGGCGCTTACTGCTCGGTCGACCTGGTCGGCTCCTCCCCGATCGGCACCATGATGTGCGCGTAAGGCGTGCCCTCCCACATCACCCAGGGCCCGCCGTTCTCCGGATCGGTCGGTAGTCCCTGCAGATCGTCCACGTCGGGTACGATGACCATCAGGTGAGGTCCGGAGACGACCCATTCGTTGTCCGGCGCCGGCTCGGTGGCCCGCGGGTCGACGTTCGACGCGCCGGCATCCCCTTCCATCATGTAGCCGATCCCGACGCGGTCGATCTCGACCGGCTCCTCATTCTGCCACGCGTCCGCCCAGGCGAGCCATGGCGCGTCCAGGCACATCGGCGTGCTCCGGAATCCGGGGGGCGACGGCATGCAGGTCCAGCCGTTGTCCCCCTCGCGAAGGACGTTGCCCTCCCAGTCCATGAAGGTCGCCCCCTCCGTGATCGAGGGCGGCGCGGACGCCCGGGCCTCCTCGATCTTCGCTTCGGCGTCGGCGGTCTCTGGGGCGGCGGCGGGCTGATAGTCCTGGGCGAGCAGCGCGGCCGGGAGCAGGAGCAGCGCTGCGGCGGCGGATGTGGTGCGGATCATGGAGACCTCCTTGAGCCCGGTCCTCTCGGGCTCCGTGTGAAGGAGGAGAGGCGCTCTCGCACCTGGGGGTGGAGGCGCCCCCCACACAGGTACTGGACACTGAACCTTTAGTAAGGACATCTAGCATGCCGCCGGGCACGCGCGCCAGAGGCGCGAGCGCGCGCGGCGGCCGCGAACGCTTGCCCGGCGCCCCCACTCCGGACAGCTTGAAACGTGAAGACATCACGCGAACCGGGGTGTCCGCGCCCACACGGCGCGGGCTGAGATCACACCCGTCGAACCTGATCCGGGTCATGCCGGCGCAGGGAGTTCACCGGAGTCGCTCGGCCTTCCCGGCCCTTCTCCGCTCTCCCGCCGGCCGTCCCGCCGAGGAGGTATCCATGGAGACGCTGCACGTCGGGCTCGAGTGGTTCCTGAACCCCGACCACGTGCCCCTGCTGGTCGGACAGCAGAAGGGCTGGTTCGAGGAGGCCGGCCTCCGGGTGGAGCTGGACGTCCCGGAGCGGCACCTGGACGCGGTCGCCGAGATCAAGGACGGCCGGCTGGACCTGGCGATCACCGAGCCGCTCCACCTGGTCGAGGACCGCGCCGCGGGCGAGGAGGTCGTGGGCTTCGCCCGCTTCCTCCACACCAACGGCGGGGTCATGTACTTCCGCGAGAGCGGGATCCGGAGGCCGCGCGACATGGCCGGCCGCCGCATCCAGTACCCGGGCGCCCCCGGGGCGGGCGGCCCGGCCATTGTGGGCACCATGATCGAGGCGGACGGCGGCGCGTACGACCCCGACGAGTTCGGCCGGGTGAACCACGGCTTCTACCACACCGACGCGCTCGAGGAGGGGCTCGCCGATCTCGCCACGCTCGTCTTCTACAACTTCGAGGTCGTCGAGGCGCGCCACCGCGGACACGACGCGGACTTCTTCGCCCTCAAGGACTGGGGCGTGCCCGACTTCTGCCAGCTCATCCTGATCACCACGCCGGCGCTCCTCGCGCAGCGCGAGGAGGCGATCCGGCGCTTCCTGGGCGTGCTTCGCCGCGGGATCGACCTCCTCCACCAGCGGCCGGAGGAGGCCGGGGAGATCTACGCCCGCCGGGCGGACGCGGACCTGGAGGATCCGATGACCCGGGACATCTTCGCCGCCACCCTCCCCTGCTTCACGTACGACCTCTCGATGGCGACGGAGTACTACGCGCGCCTGGCCGAATGGATGGAGCGGACCGGGCTCATCGAGGGGCGCCCGGCGCCGGAGGCGTGCTGGACGAACGCGCTGGCGCTGTAGCGGGGGACAGGCTCGAGTGGGCGCGCCGGACGGCGGGGATGGACGCGGATGACGCCCCGTGATGGCCTTTGCATCTCGTCCTGGTGAGCCGGGGGGATTTGGATTCGCCGCCGAGCGACCTCTATCGTAGTGAGGATTGCGCGGACCGTCGATCCAGGGCACGGAGGGTGCCGTGATGGAGGATCTGCACGTTCGAACCGCGGGCGAGCTGGCCCGGATCATACGAGATCGAGAGGCCTCCGCCGAAGAGGTGCTGGAAGCGCATCTGCGACGGATCGGCACCCACGACGAGCCCCTGAACGCCCTCGTCACCCTCGACGAGGACGGGGCTCGCCGGCGCGCCCGCGAGGCGGATGACGCGCTCTCCCGGGGCAACGTCCAGGGTCCCTTGCACGGGGTGCCCGTCACGATCAAGGACTGCTACGAGACGGCCGGCATCAGGACGACCAGCGGGTTTCCGCCGCTGAAGGAGCACGTGCCGGCCGAGGATGCGACCGTGGTCGCCCGCCTGCGCGACGCAGGCGCCATCGTCATGGGGAAAACGAACCTCTCGGTCCTCGCGACGGACTGGCAGACGGACAATCCCGTGTTCGGTCGCACCAACAACCCGTGGGACCGGACTCGCACCCCCGGGGGCAGCAGCGGAGGCAGCGCGGCGGCGGTCGCGGCGGGGCTCTCGCCGCTGGACGTCGGCAGCGACATCGGCGGTTCGATCCGCGTCCCGGCTCACTTCTGCGGAATCTACGGACTCAAGCCGACGGAACACCGCGTCCCGTCCACCGGACACATCCCCGACTGGCGGATCCCCGGCAAGACGTCGACCGGTAACGCCCGGCACATGGGTGTCTACGGGCCCCTCGCCCGCTCCGTCCCCGACCTCCGCCTCAGCTTCTCCCTGCTCGCCGGCCCCGATGGCCGCCAGCCCGACGTCCCGCCGCTGCCGGTCGCCGCGGAGTCGCCGGCGCCGCCGGTGCGGGAGCTCCGAATCGCCTGGACGGATCGGTTCGGAGACGCGGCGGTGAGCTCGGACACTCTCGGGATGCTCGAGCAGGTGGTCACGGCGCTGGAGCGCCAGGGTGCCTCCGTAGAGCGGATCGAGCCGCGGATCGATTACGACTCGTTGTGGCGAAGCTGGGGCGAAGTGGTGGGCGCGGAGGTCGGCGGCTCCATGCCCTTCCTGCTTCGGAACATGGTGCGGCTGCAGTTTCTCTTCATGCGGGACCGGTCTCCGATCCGGAAGGGGATTCTCCGCGGCTTTCGTTTCACGATGCGCGAGCTCGCGCAAGCTCTGGAGCGCCGGGACGACATCGCCCGCAGCCATGACGACGCGCTCCAACGCTTCGACGCCTGGCTCTGCCCGGTGACCGTCGGCCCCGCTTTCACCCATCGAAAGCCCGGCACACCCATAGAGGTCGATGACCGGCGGGTTCCCTACTTTCTCGCCGTGGGCGGCTACACGACGCCGTTCAACCTGAGCGGCCATCCTTCGGTCGTGCTCCCAGCCGGCCGGTCCGCGGAAGGTCTGCCGATCGGAGTGCAGATCGTGGGGCACCGCTGGATGGACGAGCGCTTGCTCGCCGTCGCGGCGTCACTGGACGAGGTCATCGGCGACTTCCGACATCCGCCCGACTTCGGAGTGGCGGCCTGACCTCGGAGTGGCGGCCTGACGCACGGCGCCAGAGGAGTGCTGGACGAACGCGCTGGCGCTGTAGCGCGTCGCTAGCCAAAAGGAAGCGGGCGGCGGCCCGCGCTTTTGCGAATCCCACCGATCCGGCATTGCCGCTCCCCGACCGCCCTGTAACTTCGGAGCAGGAGGTGGAAGCGACATACAAGGAGGTACGAGATGACATCCCCGAACGTGGAGACGTTTCGTCAAGCGCATCAGGCGTTCAACCGCCGCGACTTCGAGGACGCGGTGAGCCGAATGAGCGAAAACGTCACCTATCAGGATCGAGCGCGCGGTGAGACGTATCAGGGCCGCGACGGCTTCAAGCAGTTCATGCAGGGCTGGGTGGAGGCGTTCTCCGATGCCGAGGTGACGGAGGCCGCTTACGCCGACGCCGGGGACAAGGTGATCGCCCAGTTCGTGGGCCGCGGCGTGAACGATGGGCCCCTGGGACCCCTGCCCGCGACCGGAAAGGAGATGAAGCTTCCCATGTGCGAGGTCCTCCGCTTCGACGAGGAGGGCCAGGTGGTCTCAGGGAGCATCTACTACGACCAGCTCTCGATCATGACCCAGCTCGGCCACATGCAGCCCGCGGAGGCGGCGCCCGCCGGCTGAGCTCGCCGGGGGCGCCGACTTCGCTCGCGCGCGCCCGGTATAATGGAAGCAGATCGTAGCTGCGCCGAGCCGCCGTCCCGCTTCCACCTCCTCCCCCGCCATGCGCCCCGGCGGAAGCGGCCAGCGCGCGGTGTCGCTCATTTCTCTTCCGCGGACACGAAGAATTCCAGCAGCGCGGCCGTCAGCGCTTCCGGGTTGTCCTCCTGGAGGAAGTGCCCGGCGTTCGAGATGGTCCGGTGCGATTGCCCCCGGGCGCCCGGGACGCGCGACCGGAACGCCTCGTCCAGCCCCGCCGTGATCGGGTCGCTGTCGCTGAAGAGCGTGAGGAACGGCTTCTCCCAGCGCGTGAGCGCCTGCCAGGCGGCACGGTTCGCCGGGACGGCCGGATCGTCCGGCGTGATCGGGACGAGGGCCGGGAAGACGCGCGCCCCCGCCGTGTAGCGCTCGTCCGGGAAGGGCGCCTCGTAGGCCCGGATCACCTCCGGCGGGAGCTCGCGCACCGTCCCCATCTGCAGGACCTGGCCGGCCGGGAACTCCGGCACGGTCTGGGAGAACTCCAGCCAGCGCAGGAACGCTTCGGAGGGCTCTCCAGTGCCGGTCGGGAGTCCCGTATTGGCGGCCGCCACCTGCGCGAACCGGTCCGGGTGCTCCGCCACCAGCCGCAGGCCGATCAGCCCGCCCCAGTCCTGGACGAAGAGATGGATGTCCTCGAGCGCCAGGCGGTCGAGCAGGAGCGCGCGCATCCACTCCACGTGCGCCGCGTAGCTGTAATCCTCCCGGCGGACCGGTTTGTCGGACCTGCCGAACCCGATCAGGTCCGGGGCGATCACCCGGAAGCCGGCCTCGGCCAGCGGCGGGATCAAGTGGCGGTAGAGGTAGCTCCAGCTCGGCTCGCCGTGGAGGAGCACCACGACCGGTCCGTCCCGCGGACCCTCGTCCACGTAGTGGATCCGGAGGCCCTGGACCGTCGCGTAGTGGGGCTCGAACGGATAGTCCGGCAAGTCCGCGAAACGCTCGTCGGGCGTGCGGAGGGCCTCGGTCGCCGCCGCCCCCTCCGAAGCCTCCGCGCTGCCCGCGTCCGTCGCGGGCGCTCCGCACCCAGCCAGCATGCCGGCGGCGACCACGAGCGTGCCGCCCACGGTGCCGAGCGCGTATGCGACCCTCAAGACCGGGGACCCGCCATCCGCTCGTCCTCGGCCGGGAGCACCGTGAAGAACGCCTCCATCCCGCCCTGCAGGTGGAAGTTCACGTGGCAGTGGA
>CAZTGV010000062.1:1765-14212 GCA_964613475.1 uncultured Gemmatimonadota bacterium | reverse complement strand
TGGCCTACGCGCTGGCCGGCCGGATGGACATCGACTGGCGCGAGGAGCCGATCGGCCGGGACGAGGAGGGCGAGGCCGTCTACCTCCGCGACATCTGGCCGAGCCAGGAGGAGATCCGGGAGACGGTCCGCGGCGCGGTGAAGCCTGAGATGTTCCGGCGGAAGTACGCCGAGATCTACGACGGGGACGAGCGATGGAAGGCGCTCGAGATCCCCGACGGGGATCGCTTCGCCTGGGATCCCGACTCCACCTACGTCTGCCAGCCGCCCTTCTTCGCCGGGGTGTCCCCCGAACCCGAGCCGCCGGCGGACATCGAGGGCGCCCGCGTCCTCGCCCTCCTCGGCGACGCGGTCACCACGGACCACATTTCGCCCGCCGGCGCGATCGCGAAGGACTCGCCGGCCGCGCGGTACCTCGTGGAGCGCGGGGTGGAGCCCTCCGAGTTCAACTCGTACGGATCCCGCCGCGGGAACCACGAAGTGATGATGCGAGGGACGTTCGCCAACGTGCGGCTGCGCAACCTGCTGGTGCCCGGGGTCGAGGGCGGCTACACCCGGCACCTGCCCGGCGGCGAGCGGATGACGATCTACGAGGCGGCGATGCGCTACCGCGAGGAGGGCGTGCCGCTCCTGATCATCGCCGGGAAGGAGTACGGAACCGGCTCATCCCGCGACTGGGCGGCCAAAGGCCCCCAGCTGCTCGGCGTCCGGGCGGTGCTGGCGGAGGGCTACGAGCGGATCCACCGAAGCAACCTGATCGGGCTCGGGGTGCTCCCGCTCCAGTTCCTGGAGGGGGAGAGCGCCCAGGGGCTGGGTCTCGACGGCACGGAGCGGTACGACGTGACCGGACTGGCGGGCGGGCTGGAGACGGGGACGCGGGTCGCCGTCCTCGCCCGCCGGGACGACGGGTCCTCCGTCGAGTTCACCGCCCGGGTGCGCCTGGACACCGAGATGGAGCGCGAGTACTACCGGAACGGCGGGATCCTGCAGACGGTCCTGCGCGCGGCGCTCTAGGGTTTTCCTTGCACGAAGGAGGCATCGTGGCATCCATCGCGAAGGTCATCGAGGTGATCGCGGAGTCCGAGCGGAGCTTCGACGACGCCGTCGAGTCGGCGCTGAAGGAGGCTTCGAAGACGGTGGACAACATCAAGTCCATCTGGGTCGACAACATGACCGCCATGGTCGAGAACAATCGGATCGTCCGCTACCGGGTCAACGCCAAGGTCACGTTCGTCGTGGCAGGTCACGACTGAGGAAGCCGCGGGGCCACCCCGCGGCCGTCGATCGACGGCACGGTGTAGCGTGCGAGGGGTCGCTCCGCCGGCGCCGGCCTCCCGCGCGCCGGCCGGCTACGGCTCCCTCGCGATCGCGTCCCGCAGCCACGCCTCCTCCTCCTGAGAGAAGTCGCCGGCGGTCGGTTCCGAAGCGCGCGTCGGCGCTCGGCCGGCCGCGGTCGACGACGCGCGCGGTGGCGCGCGCCGCTCGGCCGCCCAGCGGCGGAGACGCCACCCGAGCAGGCCGCCGCCCACCAGGAAGGCGAGCGCGGGCAGGACGTACACGAGCAGCGTGGCGCCCCTGGGCTCCGGCCTGAGCAGCACCCACTCGCCGTACCGGCTGACGAAGTAGGCCTTCACCTCCTCGGGAGACTCGCCGGCGGCCAGTCGCTCCCGGATGACCCCCTGCATCTCGCGCGCGAGCTCCGAGGGCGATTCCAGGATGGACTGGTTCCGGCACACGGGGCAGCGGAGCCGGTCGGCGACCTCGGCGGTGAGCCGATCGAGCTCCGCCTCGGAGAGCTCGGCCGTCTGTCGCGCCGGTGCGGCGGGCTCCTCCCGCGGTGCGGCGGCCTCCGTCGCCGAGGCCGGCGCGGGCGCTCGCGCGCACGCCACGGACATCGCGCCCACCAGGAGCGCCCGGAGCGCCATGCTGGCCGTGCGCCTCATCGGCCCGCTTCGGCGCCGGCCCCGGGCCGCTCCTCGGCCGGCCGCGAGGGCTCCCGCGGTCCTCCCTCGGCCGACCGCGCGGCCAGCAGGGAATCGACCGTCGTGCGCACCAGCTCCCAGGTGATCGGCCCGACCTGCTTCTTCGCCACCCGGCGGTCGGCCGACAGGAAGAAGGTCTCGGGCACGCCGTACACGCCGTAGTCGATCGCGGTGCGACTGGCGGGGTCGAGGCCGCTCGGCCACTCTCCTCCGAGTCGCTCCATGAAGCGGCGCGCGTTCGGGCGCGAGTCCTGGTAGACGACCCCCACGACCGCCACCTCGTCGGCCGACCAGGTCTCGCTGGCCCGCACCAGGATCGGGTGCTCGGTGCGGCACGGGATGCACCAGGAAGCCCAGAAGTTCAGCACCACCACCTTCCCGCGCAGCTCCGCGAGGCGGACCGTGTCGCCCTCCAGCGTCTCGAGCCGGAACTCCGGCGCCTCCGAGCCGACGAGGGCGGAAGGGAGGACGGTCGCGTCCCGGCCCAGCCCGTAGGCGAGCATGAGGACGACCGGAACGACCGAGACGGGGAGCAGCCACCGGAGCTTCCTCCTCATACCGGCGCCCCCTCCGGCTCGGAGGCCTTCGCCTCGGACCGCGGCGGGGGTCCTCCGCGGACGGTCGACTCGCCGCCTCGATCCTTCGGCCCCGAGGGCGTCCGGCGCCGCCGTTGCGGCCAGATCGCGATGACCGATCCGATCCCAATGATCATGCCGCCGATCCACAGCCAGGAGACCGCCGGGTTCACGATGGCGCGGATCGTCGCGTGCTCGCCCCGTTGGGTCTCGAAGGCCATCAGGGTAAGGTAGAGGTCCCGGCTGAGCGACGCCGCCACCGCCGGAGTGGCGATCGGCTGCTGCTGTGTCGGATAGTAGTTGAGCCGCGGCCGCTGCTCCCCCAACGGCCGGTCGTCGCGCCACACCCGCAAGGTCGTGCCGACCACGAATCGGTGCGGCTCTTCGCGGCCCCACAGCTCGACCAGCTCGACCTGGTGCTCCCCGATCACCAGCCGCTCGCCCGGCCGCAGGGTCGCCTCCCGCTCGAACTTCCAGGTGGCCGAGATGGTCAGCGCGACCGCGATGACGACCACGCCGGCGTGCACGACGTATCCCCCGTAGCGCGGGCCGTTCCGCCGGAGGAGGTCCCACAGCGCGCGGGGCGCCGAGCCGCCGCCGATCGACCGGCGCGCGGCCACGCCCTTCCGGAACTCCTCGACGATCGTGAGCGACACGAATCCCGCCAGGGCGAAGGTGAGCAGCGGGATCGGTCGCCGTACGCCCAGGAGCAGGGCCGCCAGGAGCACCAGGGCTCCGACCGCCGCGGGAGCGAGGAAGGTCCGCTTCAGCCGCTCCGCGCTCGTCCGCCGCCAGGGAAGGGCCGGCCCCACCCCCATCAGGAAGAGGAGGGCCAGGCCGATCGGCGAGGCCACCATGTCGAAGTAGGGCGGTCCCACGCTGATCCGCTCGCTCTGGAACGCCTCGACCAGCAGCGGGAACATCGTCCCGAGCAGCACCGTGAAGGTGAGGCCGACGAACAGGAGGTTGTTCAGGACGAAGGCCGATTCCCGGGAGACGACGCCGTCCAGCTCCCCCGGCGCGTGCAGCCGGTCGCTCCGCCAGGCGATGAGCCCCAGCGAGGCGAAGGCGACGAAGCCGATGAAGGCGAGGAAGAGCGGGCCGATCGCCCCCTCCGTGAAGGCGTGGACCGAATCGATGATCCCCGAGCGGGTGAGGAAGGTCCCGAACAGGGTGAGGAGGAAGGTGCCGGTGATCAGGCTCAGGTTCCAGGTCTTCAGCATGCCGCGCCGCTCCTGGACCATGGCCGAATGGAGGAACGCGGTCGCGGTGAGCCACGGGAGGACGGAGGCGTTCTCCACCGGGTCCCAGGCCCAGTAGCCGCCCCAGCCGAGCACCTCGTAGGACCACCAGGCGCCGGCGATGATCCCCATGGTGAGGAACGCCCACACCGCGATCGTCCAGTTGCGGGCCTCGCGGAGCCACCCGGACTCCAGGTTCCCGCTCACCAGCGCCGCCACCGCGAAGGCGAAAGGAACCGTCATCCCGACGAAGCCGAGGTAGAGCATGGGCGGATGCAGGCCCATCAGCGGATGGTTCTGGAGCAGCGGGTTCGGCCCCGGTCCGTCCGCCGGCACCGGGTGGACGGCGCCGAAGGGGTTCGCCGGTCCGACCAGCAGGCCGAAGAAGAAGAGGCCGACCGCGCCCACGGTGCCCAGGACGAGCGGATCGAGCGGGCTCCGCCGCCGCCGGCGGGCGAAGGCCACCAGCGCGCCGTACCCGGCCAGGATCCACCCCCAGAACAGGATCGAGCCGTCCAGGCTGCTCCACAGCGAGATGGCCGTGTAGTAGGTCGGGGTGCTCCGGCTCCCCACCCGCGCCACGTAGTCGACGCCGAAGTCGTGGGTGAGGAGGGCGGCCTCCATGGCGACGATCGCCACGGTCATGGCGCCGAAGGTGAAGTAGGAGGCACGGCGGGCCACATCGCCCAGGAGCGGGTTCCGACGGATGCCGCCGGCGAAGCCCGCGCCGGCCGTGATGGCCGCTCCCATGAGGGCGGCCACGACGGCCGCGAAGCCTACGGTGCCGAGCACGACGGTCGCTCCGGGAGGAAGGCGGGCGGCGAGGCGCTAGTCCTCGCCCTCCGGGATCAGCGATCGATAGGCGCGGTGCGGATCCTCGCCTTCGGCCGGGGGCCGGTACTCGTTCGAGTGCTTGACCATCACGTTGCGCGAGCGGAAGACGCCGTCCTGGTGGAAGATCCCCTCCACGACCACGCCCATGTCATCGGCGAACATGGCCGGCGGCGCCCCCTCGCTGTGGACCGGGATCTCCGCCGTCCCGTCGGTCACCGTGAACCGCAGCTCTCCGCGCTCCGCGTCCCAGTCGATCGTCCGCGGCTTCACCTGCCCGCCGAGGCGCAGCGGCGAGCCGTACACCTCGGCGCTCCGGGCCTGCAGCTCGGAAGGGGTGAGGAAGTACACCATGTTGTCGCTCAGGCCGGCGCCGATCAGCAGGGCGATGGCCCCGGCGATCGCCGCCAGCCCGAGCACGGGCCACACACGCTTCTTCACGCCCTTCTTCACGACGAACTCCCGGCCATGGACCGCGAACGGAAACGGGAGGCGCCGGGCGCCTCCCCGATCAACACAACTAACGAACCGCGGGTCGGCGCGCCACGCGCGCGAGGGTCTCGCCAGGGGCGGCGGCGAGCTTCGCCCGCGGCCCCTCGCCGCCGACGGCCCGCGTTGCGGTCCCCGGTTCCGTGATCTATGGTCCAAGTTACACTCAGGTCGGCAGGAAGGTGGGGCTCGAGAGTGTGGACGCGGGCGAGCGCACGGCGGGCGAGCGGATGGTGAGCCAGCGGCCGGCGAACCATGGGCCGGCGGCCGGCCGAACGAGCGACGAGCCGGTCGCCTGCCCGGCCTGCGGCGCGGAGGGCTCCGGGAACTATTGCGCGCGCTGCGGCGCCCGTCTCGCGGGCGGCGAGGAGGGGTGCCGGGCGTGCGGCGCCGCGCTCTCCGCCGGAGCCCTCTTCTGCGCGGAATGCGGAGAGCCCGTCGGCCACCGTCCCAGGAAGCCCGCCCGCGCCTACCTCCCCTGGATCCTGTCGGCGCTCGGCCTCGTCGTGTTCGCCGGCGCGATTGCCGTGCTGGTCCGCGGCCAGGCCGCGCCGCGGGGCCCGGACGGGCTGATCACCGGCGGACTTCCCGAGCCGAGTCGGGCGCCCGCCGAAGTCGTGCCCGCCCCCGGGGCCGCGGACGGCGGGACCCGCATGCCCTCGGCGGCCGAGATCGCCGCCATGACTCCCCGCGAGGCGGCCGACCGGCTGTTCGGGCGCGCGCTGGCCGAGCGCGAGCGGGGCGACAGCGCCCGGGCCCGCTTCTTCGCCGCGATGGCGGTGGACGCGTACGGTCGGGTGGCGCCGGCGGACCTCGGTGCCGACGCGCGCTTCCAGCTGGGGCTGCTGTACCTGCTCCTGGGAGACGTGCCGTCGGCGCGCGCGGAAGCCGACGCGCTCCTGCGGCGGTCGCCGGAAGACCTCTTCGGGCTGGTGCTGTCGGCGCGCGCCGCGCGGGCCGAGGGCGACGAGGCCGCGGTCGCGCGCTGGTACGGACGGCTGCGCGCGGCCATCGCGTCGGGCGAGACGCCGGACCGGGAGCCGTATGCGGACCACCGGGAGTTCCTCGAGCGCGAGGCGGAGCCGTAAGCCCCGTCTTCGGCCGGATTCCCCACCCGCGCGCCTCGGCTTTCCCGACAGCGCGCGCTCTCCCCGCCACGGGAACGGGCCGCCCGACGGCCTTTCGAAGATTGCCTGGTCCCCGGAGCTTCCGCATCATCGCGTTTCTTGCGTTCCCGGCGTTCCTGCGCGTAAGCGGGCGCCCGGCGAGCGCCCCGCGAGCCGAAGGACCCCACCCGACGATCGGGAGAAACGAGGCCTGACGCGCATGGAAGCAGGCGATCCCCGGCCCGGCTCCCACGTCTCCGCGACGGCGGCCGGGTCCCGACGCGACGTCCGGATCCGTGTGAACGGCGTCGAGCAGGCGCGGTCGGTCGAGCCGCGCCTCCTGCTCAGCGACTTTCTCCGCCACGAGCTGGGCCTCACCGGCACGCACGTCGGCTGCGAGCACGGCGTGTGCGGGGCGTGCACGATCCTCATGGATGGTCGCCCGGTCCGCTCGTGTCTCGCCTTCGCGGTGCAGGCCGACGGGCGGGAGCTCCGCACCGTCGAGGGTCTCGGCGCCTCCGATCGGACCCCGGGCGCGGTCGCGGAGGGGCGGAGGGGACGCGAAGGTGGCGCTCCGCTCCACCCCCTCCAGGTCGCCTTCCGCGATGCCCACGGGCTCCAATGCGGCTTCTGCACCCCGGGCCTGCTGATGACCCTGGTGCCTTTCCTGGAGGAGCATCCGGATCCCGACGACGATGAGATCCGCGCCGCGATCTCCGGAAACCTCTGCCGCTGCACCGGCTACGCGATGATCGTCGATGCGGTCCGGCTGGCGGCGCGCCGGATGCGCGGGCAGGGGGGAGCGGCCGGGCGCGCCGCCCACCGCGCCGCCGATACACGTTGATGGGTCGCCTGATCGGGACCTCGATCCCCCGCAACGAGGACGCGCGCCTGCTCACCGGTCGCGCCGTGTTCGTGGACGACGTGCGGCTTCCCGGCACCCTGCACGCCGCCTTCGTCCGCAGCGATCTGGCCCACGCCCGCATCCGGGCCCTCGACCTCGAGGCGGCCCGGAGTCTCCCCGGCGTGGTGGGCGCGTTCGCCGCGGAGGACCTCGGTGAGCTGGCTCGGCCCGGCCCGCTCATCGTGCGTCCTCCGCCCATCGAGCGCTGCACCTTCCACGCGCGCACGCAGCCGCCGCTCGCCCGCGGCAAGGTCCGGCACGTGGGCGAAGCGTTGGCGGTGGTGGTGGCCGAGGACCGCTACCTTGCCGAGGACGCCGCGGAGGCGGTGGAGGTGGAGCTGGAGCCGCTCCCCGTGGTGGCCGATACGGCGGGCGCCCTGGCGGAGGGGGCGCCGCTCGTGCACGAGGACCTCGCCTCCAACCTGGCCGCGCACGTCGTCCAGGAGAAGGGGGACTACGCGGCGGCCCGGGCGCGGGCGGACGTGGTGGTCCGGCGTCGGCTGCGGTACGACCGGGGCGCCTCGGCCGCGATCGAGAACCGGGGCGTGGTCGCCGCCTGGGAGGAGCGGGAGGGGAAGCTGACCGTGTGGGACTCGACGCAGGCGCCGATCCCGGTGCGCGGCGCCCTCGCCTCCCTCCTCGGCGTGGCCGAGTCGGAGGTCCGGGTGGTGGCGCCGTTCATCGGCGGCGGGTTCGGCCCCAAGATCATGTTCTATCCGGAGGAGCTCCTGGTCCCCTGGCTGGCCATGCGGCTCGGTCGGCCGGTCAAGTGGATCGAGGACCGGCGGGAGAACTTCTTCGCCACCACCCAGGAGCGGGAGCAACTCCACGAGGCGGAGCTCGCCCTCAGTCGCGAGGGCGAGATCCTGGGCGTCCGCGACGAGTTCCTGCACGACACCGGCGCCTACGACCCGTACGGCCTCACGGTCCCGATCAACACGCAGTGCACGCTCCTCGGTCCCTACCGCGTCCCCGCCTATTATGGCGAGTTCCGGGTCGCCTTCACGAACCGGCCGATCGTCACGCCGGTTCGGGGGGCGGGGCGGCAGCACGGCGTGTTCGTGATGGAGCGCCTCTTGGACGGGGCGGCGCGCGAGCTCGGGCTCGACCGGCTGGAGATCCGGCGCCGCAACTACCTGGAGCCCGACGACTTTCCGCACGACCACGGCATCCTCTACCAGGACAGCGCGCCGCTCGTCTACGACAGCGGGAACTACGCGCCGGCCCTCGACCGGGCCGCCGAGCTGATCGGCTACCGCGAGTTCGTCGAGGAGGAGGCACCGAGGCTCCGGGCCGCCGGCCGGCACGTGGGCGTGGGGGTGGTGTCGTACGTCGAGGGGACGGGGATCGGGCCCTACGAGGGCGCGCGGGTCACGGTGGAGCCCGGGGGGACGGTCAGCGTGGCGACGGGGATCGGGACCCAGGGGCAGGGCCACTTCACCTCCCTCGCGCAGCTGGTGGCCGAGCCGCTCGGCGTCGAACCATCGGACGTGCGGGTGGTGACGGGGGACACGAGCGAGTTCCACTGGGGCACCGGGACGTTCGCCAGCCGCGGCGCGGTCGTGGCCGGCAACGCGTGCCACGCCGCGGCGCTCGCCGTCCGGCGGAAGATCCTGGCGCTGGCGGCCGAAGAGCTGGAGGTGTCGGAGGAGGACCTCGTGCTGGAGGGCGGGCGGGTCATGGCGCGGGGCGCGCCCACCCACTTCCTTTCGCTCGGGGACCTGGCGGTGAAGGCCAACCCGCTGCGGGGCGCCGTGAAGCCGGGCACGCGGCCGGGGCTCGAGGCGACCGAGTACTTCGGGCCCGCGGGCGGCAGCACGGCGAGCGGTGTGCACGCCCTCATCCTCGAGGTGGATCCGGAGACCGCCCTGGTGGAGATCCTCCGCTACGTGGTGGTCCACGACTGCGGCCGCGTCATCCATCCCCGCATCGTGGAGGGGCAGATCCACGGCGGGGTCGCCATGGGGGTCGGGAACGCCTTCTACGAGGAGCTGGCCTTCGACCAGGAGGGCCAGCTCTCGAACGCCTCGTTCATGGACTACCTCCTGCCCACCGCCACCGACGTCCCGCCGATCGAGACCGCGCACCTGGAGACCCCCTCCCCCTTGAACCCGCTGGGCGTGAAGGGCGTCGGCGAGGCGGGGGCGATCCCGGTGGCCGCCGCCTTCGCCCAGGCCCTGGAGGACGCGTTTCCCGAGCTGCCGCTGGAGGTGCTGGAGATCCCGCTCAGCCCCCGACGCCTGTTCGAGCTGCTGGAGGAGGCCCGGGGCTCCGCCGGCGGGGGGAGGGGCGGGTGAAGCCTCCGCCGTTCCGGTACGAGGCGGCGCGGACCGTGGAGGAGGCGCTCGCGTGCCTGGCCGAGCACGGGATGGAGGCCAAGCCGCTGGCCGGGGGCCAGAGCCTGGTCCCGCTGCTCAACTTCCGGCTCGCGCGCCCGGCCGTCCTGGTCGACCTGAACGGGGTGGACGAGCTCGCCTACCTGCGGACGGACGAGGACGGGGCATTGCGGATCGGGGCGATGGCCCGCCAGGCGGACGTGGAGCGCTCCGCCGCCGTGCGGGCCGGCTGGCCGCTCCTGACCGAGGCCCTCGGGCACGTCGCCCACCCGGCGATCCGGAATCGCGGCACCGTCGGCGGCAGCGTGGCCCACGCGGACCCCGCCGCCGAGCTGCCGGCGGTGCTCCTCGCCCTGGAGGCCCGCTTCCACCTGCGAGGGCCGGGCGGCCGGCGGCGCGTGGAGGCCGGCGAGTTCTTCCTCGCCCCGTTCGCGACGGTCCTGGAGCCGGACGAGCTGCTGACGGAGATCGAGGTGCCGCCCGCGCCGTCCGGCGTGGGGTGGGCGTTCGAGGAGGTCGCCCGCCGCCACGGCGACTACGCGCTGGCGGGCGCCGCCGCCGTGGTGGCGCTGGACGAGGAGGGGCGGTGCCGCCGCGTGCGGCTGGCCTTCGTGAACGCCGGCCTGGTGCCCGTGCTGGCGGCCGGGCTGGCCGAGCGGCTGGAGGGGACGGCGCCGCGGCCGGACGCGCTCCGGGAGGCGGCGAACGCCGTCGCGGCGGCGTTGGACCCGCCGGAGGACGTGCACGCCACCGCCCCCTACCGCCGCCACCTGGCCGCCGTGCTCGCCCATCGGGCGCTCGCCCGCGCGGTCCGGCGGACGAGGGACGCCGTCGCGGACCCGCTCGAGGCGGCGGAGCCTTCGTGATGCGCGCGCCCGGCCGGGCGGAGGAACGGGATGAGCCCCCCGGGGCGGGTGGCCCGGGATGAGCGCGCTCCTGCGCGAGGAGCGGGTGGGGGGCATGGTTCAGCTCGTCGGGGCGCTCCCCCCGGGTCCCCTGTCCAACGAGGACCTGGCGCCGACCCGGGTCGACGACCGGTCGTGGAACCTCTGGCACATCGCGGCGCTCTGGGTCGGGATGAGCGTCTGCATCCCGACCTACATGCTGGCCTCGAGCATGATCGAGGCGGGCATGAACTGGTGGCAGAGCCTGCTGGCGATCCTGCTGGGGAACGCGATCGTTCTCGTCCCGCTCGTGCTGAACGCCCACGCGGGGACGCGGTACGGCGTTCCGTTCCCCGTGTTCGCACGGGCCTCCTTCGGCCTCCGGGGCGCCCACGTGCCCTCGATCCTCCGGTCGCTCGTGGCGTGCGGCTGGTTCGGCATCCAGACGTGGATCGGAGGCCTGGCGATCCACGCCCTGCTCGTCATCGTGTGGCCCGGCTGGGCCGGCCTGGGGGGCGAGTGGACGTTCATGGGCTACGGCGTCCCGCACTACCTGGCCTTCCTCGTCTTCTGGCTGATGAACATGTACTTCGTCTGGGCCGGGACGGAGTCCATCAAGTGGCTGGAGACGCTGGCCGCCCCCTTCCTCCTCGCGATCGGCGTCGCCCTCCTCGCCTGGGCGGCGGCCCGGGTGGGCGGCATCGGCACCATCCTGCGCGAGTCGGAGGCCCTGAGCCGCACGGAGGGCGACCTGGCGCCCGCGGCCTTCCTCCTCACCCTGTTCATCCCGTGGCTCACCGCGATGGTCGGCTACTGGGCGACGCTGTCCCTGAACATCCCCGACTTCACGCGCTACGCGCGGAGCCAAAGGGACCAGGCGGCGGGCCAGGCCCTCGGCCTTCTCACGACCATGCCGCTGTTCGCCTTCGTCGGCGTCGCGGTGACCGGCGCCACGCTGATCCTGTACGGAGAGGCGATCTGGAACCCGATCGACCTGCTCGCGCGCCTGACCGCGGAGGCCGACAGCCCGATCCTCGGGATCGTCGCCCTCGGCGGGCTGGTGGTCGCCACGCTGAGCACGAACATCGCGGCCAACGTAGTCGCGCCGGCCAACAGCTTCTCGAACCTGCTGCCCCGTCGGATCGGCTTCCGGCTGGGCGGGCTGATCGCCGGCCTGGTCGGCATCCTCATCGTGCCCTGGAAGCTCCTGGAGATGTACCAGATGTGGCTCATCAGCTACTCCGGGCTCCTCGGCGCGGTGGGGGGCGTGCTGATCTGCGACTACGTGGTCCTGCGCCGGGGCCGGCTGGACCTGCCCGGCCTCTACGATCCGGCCGGGGCGTACCGCTACTCGCGCGGGTTCAACCCGTCCGCCCTGGCGGCCCTGGGCGCCGGGGTCCTCGTCGCGCTCGCCGGCCGCCTGGCCCCGGAGCTGGCGTTCCTGTTCAACGGCGCCTGGTTCTCGGCCGGGCTCGTGTCGTTCGCCGTGTACCTGGGCCTCATGCGCCGGAAGGCCGGTCGTGGCGCGCTCGCGGGGCGCGCGGCGGCGCGTGCGGCCGCCGGGGCCCGGTGAGCGCGGCGGAGGCGGAGGCGGTGAGGGCGGCGGGCGGGGCGTCGGGATGAGCGCGGCCACGGGCGTTCGGCTCCTGGACCGGGCGGCGCGCCACGCCGACCGGATCGCGGTCTCCGACCGCACGGGAGACCACGACTACGGGGAGCTCCTGCGACGGTCGGCGGCCGCCGCCTCGGCGCTGCTCGGAGGCCGTGCCGATCTCGCGGAGGCGCGGGTCGCCTTCATGGCGGCCCCGGGCGCCCCCTACGTGGCCGCCCAGTGGGGGATCTGGCGGGCCGGCGGCGTGGCCGTCCCGCTCTGCACGACCCATCCGCCGCGCGAGCTGGAGTACGTGCTGGACGACACCGGAGCGGAGGCCGTGCTGGCCGACGCGGCGCACGAGCCGCGGCTCCGCCCGTTGGCGGACGCCCGGAACCTGCCGCTGCTCCGGATCCCGGCGGCGCGGCAGGACCCTGCGGCGCGGCAGGATTCTGCGGCGCGGCAGGACCCTGCGGCGCGGGAGGACCCGGCGGCGCGACAGGGTCCGG
>CAZTGV010000062.1:0-1665 GCA_964613475.1 uncultured Gemmatimonadota bacterium | reverse complement strand
GCGGCGCGGCAGGACCCTGCGGCGCGGGAGGACCCGGCGGCGCGACAGGGTCCGGCGTTCCGGGAGCAACGGGGCGCCCTGCCGCGGCTCGGCCCCGATCGCCGCGCGATGATCCTCTACACGAGCGGCACGACCAGTCGCCCCAAGGGGGTGGTGAGCACCCACGGAAACCTGGAGGCGCAGGTGACCGCGCTGGTCGAGGCGTGGGCGTGGACCGCGGAGGACCGGATCCTCCACGCTCTGCCGCTCCACCACACGCACGGCATCGTCAACGCGCTCCTGTGCGCGCTGTGGGCGGGTGCCACCTGCGAGATGGTCCCGGGCTTCGACCCGGACGCCGTGTGGCGCCGGATCGCGGAGGGCGCGACCGGAGAGCGGCCGCCGATCACCCTCTTCATGGCCGTGCCGACCATCTACACGAAGCTGATCGCAGCCCATGATGAGTGCCCCGCGCCCGAGCGCCGGGCCTGGGGCGAGGCGGCGGGCGGCCTGCGGCTCATGGTGTCCGGGTCCGCCGCCCTCCCGGTCCCGGTCTTCGAACGCTGGCGCGAGATCACCGGCCACGACCTGCTCGAGCGGTACGGCATGACGGAGATCGGCATGGCGCTGTCGAACCCGCTTCGGGGGGAGCGCCGGCCGGGGACGGTCGGGGCCCCGCTGCCGCGGGTGCAGGCTCGCCGGGTGAACGAGGAAGGCGCTCCGGTCGAGGGCGAGGCGGAAGGCGAGATCGAGGTCCGGGGACCGTCGGTATTCCTGGAGTACTGGGGCCGGCAGGAGGCGACCCGCGAGGCGTTCCGGGAAGGCGGATGGTTCCGCACCGGGGACATCGCCGTCGTCGAGGACGGCTACTGGCGCATCCTCGGCCGTCGCTCGGTGGACATCATCAAGACCGGGGGCTACAAGGTCTCGGCGCTCGAGGTGGAGGCGGTCCTCCGAGGCCACCCGGCCGTGGCGGACTGCGCCGTGGTGGGCGTGCCGGACGCCGAGTGGGGGGAGCGGGTCTGCGCGGCCGTGGTGCCGGCGGACGCCGACGGCTCCCCCGAGGCCTTCGACGCCTGGACGCGGGAGCGGCTCGCGGGCTACAAACGGCCCCGCCGCTGGCTCCTCGTCCGGGAACTGCCGCGGAACGCCATGGGGAAAGTCACCAAACCGGCCGTGCAGGCCATGTTCCGGGAGGGGGAACGCGCGTGAAACCGTACGACCTGTCGCAGCCGCTGAATCAGGACGTCTTCTTTTGGCCCTACTATCCGCCCTTCGAGGTCAAGTACATCAAGCGGAAGCCCGAGCACGGGGTGAACGCCCAGTACATCCAGACCTCGAACCACATGGGGACCCACCTCGACGCCCCCCGGCACTTCGTCACCGGGGGCCGGACGATCGACCAGATCCCGCTCGACTGGCTCTACGGACCGGGGGTGATCGTGGACCTCACGGACGAGATGGACGATCTGGCCGCTTACACGCCCGAGATGATCGAGCGGCGGGTCGAGGTCCGGAAGGGCGACCTCCTCCTGCTCCACACCGGATGGCACCGGTTCGCCCAGTTCGGCGAGACGCCGAACGAGGAGCGCTACGTCCACCTCCATCCGGGTCCTCACCCCGACATGGTCCCGTGGCTGCTCGAGAAGGAGATCCGGATCTGGGGCGTGGACGCGATCTCCACCG
>CAZTGV010000061.1:12829-14257 GCA_964613475.1 uncultured Gemmatimonadota bacterium | reverse complement strand
TCATGCGGAAGAACGGGATCTCCTGCCTTCCGGTCGTGCGGGAGGGGCACCTGGTGAGCATGATCACCGAGCGGGACTTCATGCAGATCGCCGGAAAGCTCCTGGAGGAGCAGCTCCGCGAGCGGTGAGCACGGCGCCGCGTCCTCCGTCTCGGCGCCCCAGTGCCTCGCGGCCGACCCGGCGCGGGGGACGCCGCTAGCCGGCTCCCTTCCCCCACAGCGCCTCCGACAGCGCCGCCACGTCCTCTGGCCGATTGAAGGCGTGGGCGGAGACGCGGAGCGCGCTCCCGCGCAACGAGACGTGGACGTTCCGGCGGGCCAGGCGCTCCCCGACCGCGCGCGGCTCGGCGTCCGGCGGAAGCCGCAGGCCCAGGATGTGGGCCGCGCGCGGCCCCTCCCCCTCCGGAAGCGCGTCGCGCTCGCGCGCCCGCGCGACCAGGTCGGCCAGCAGCGTCCCCGCGTACGCCTGGATGCGCTCGGGCCGCCACTCGAGCACCGCCCGGAGCGCGGCGATCAGCATCGGCACGAGGAGGAAGTTGCTGCGCTCGCCGACGTCGTAGCGCACCGCGCCGGGCAGATACCGGTCCACGTAGTCCACCAGACCGCGGAAGTCCGCGCTCCCCTCGCGGGCGATCCACGTCTCCTCCAGCGGCTCGCCGGCGTCGAAGCGGGGCCCGAACCAGCCGAGGCAGAGCGAGTAGGGGCCGAGGAGCCACTTGTAGCCGGCGCAGATCACCGCGTCGGGGCGGATCTCCCGCAGCTCGAAGGGAAGCGCGCCGATCGACTGCGAGCCGTCCACCACCAAGGCGGCGCCCGCCTCGCGCGCCCGCCGGCCGATGGCGGACAGGTCGAAGCGCGTCCCGTCCGTCCAGTGGACGTGCGGGAGGGCGACCGCCGCCGTCCCGGCGTCGATCGCCTCCAGCAGCCGGCCCGTCCACTCGGCCCCGCCGCCCTCCCCCGGCGCGGGGCGGGGGACCTGCCGGATCTCGAGCCTCCGGCGCGCCGCCAGCCGGCGCCACGCGTAGACGTTGCTCGGAAACTGCTCGCCGGCCAGCACGACCGTCCGGCCGGGCGCCGCCTCGAGGTTGCGCGCGGCGATCGCGATGCCGTAGGAGACGGCGGGCAGGATGGCCACCCGCTCGGGCTCGTCCGAGCCCAGGAGCCGGGCGAACAGGGCGCGGAGCCGGTCGCTCTCCTCGAAGAACGCCTTCGGCGTGAAGCGCGGCACGCGCATGGCCTCGAGCGCGCGCCGCGCCGCCGCATCGGCCGAGCGCAGAAGCGGCGCGAAGTAGGCGCAGTTGAGGTAGTGCTCCTCCTCGGGCAGGAAGAAGCGGTCACGCTGACAGCTCAGCACCCGTCGCCCTCCCTCCCTTCCCTCGGCTCCCTCCCCTCCGGCCCGGCCGCCCGCGGGGCGCGCGGCCCCGGGGCG
>CAZTGV010000061.1:0-12729 GCA_964613475.1 uncultured Gemmatimonadota bacterium | reverse complement strand
GCGAGGCGCTCGGCCGCCAGGCGCCGCAGGGCGTCGCGGTCCAGCTTCCCGCGGACGCCGCGCGGGAGCGCGTTCACCAGGAGCCAGGCGCGGGGGCGCCGCGCCCCCGAGAGTCGGTCGCGCGCGAACGCCTCGAGCGCCTCCGGCGGCCTACCCGGCGGCCCACCCGGCGGCGCGGCGCCCCCGCGCGGCACGATCACGGCGACCACGCGCTCGCCCCACACGGCGTCCTCGACCGCGGTCACGGCCGCCTCGGCGACGCCGGGACCCTCCGCCAGCACGGCTTCCACCGCCTGCGGGTCCACCACCTCGCCGCCGGAGATCAGGCGCAGCCCCGCCCGGCCGGTGACCCACAGGTGTCCCGCCTCGTCCAGGCGTCCGAGGTCGCCCGTGCGGAGCCAACCCTCCTCATCGAACGGATCCACGTCCTCGCCCTCGACGGCGTCGAGGGTGCCGAGCATCGTCGTCGCCCCGCGGACGCGGATCTCCCCGTCCTCGCCGACCCGAACCCGCACGCCCGGCAGGGGGGCGCCCACCGTGCCCGGCTTCCGCCGCACGAGCGCCGGCGGGGCGGTGGCCACCTGGGAGGCCGCCTCGGTGAGCCCGTAGGTGAGCGCCACCGGCCAGCCGCCGGCGAGCGCCTCGTCCAGGAGCGGCGGCGGGGTGGCGGCCCCGCCCACCAGGACGCAGCGGAGGCCGGCGGGCGCGGCTCGCGGCGCCGCGGCCAGCGCGCGGTGGAGCATGGCCGGTACCAGGGACGCGTGCGTCACGCGGCCCCCCGCCGCGTCTCGGACGAATGCCTCGGCATCGAACCCCTCCCCCCGGAGCACCAGGCGCGCGCCGACGGCGGCGGCCCGCTGCAGGAGCGCCAGCCCGCCGATGTGGGACGGCGAGAGCGAGGCGAGCCACCGGTCCTCCGGCCCGAGCGACAACCGCCGGATCGCGGCCGCGGCGGAGGCCCCGTGAGCCGCCCCCGACAGCCGAACGCCCCGGGCGCGGCCGCCGCTCCCCGAGGTCCATACGACGCTGTGCGCGCCCCGGAGCGCGGCGCGCGGAGGCGGGGCGCCCGATGCCGGCCGCCACAGCGCGGCGCGGACGTCGCCCGGAAGGCGCAGCGCCACGGCCGGAGCGGCGCTTCCCCACCCCGGCGCCGGCGGGACCTCCCCCGCCGGGAGGAGGAGCGCGGCGGGCCGCAACCCCTCCAGGAAGGCCGCCAGCTCGCGCTCCGTCCACCGCGCGTCGGCGAAGGCGAGCGCGGCGCCGACGCGGGGGATCCCGTGCGCGGCCGCCACGGCGCCCGGCGAGCGCGGCAGGAGGCAGCCGACCGCCATGCCCTCGCCGACCTCCTCCTGGCGCAGGGCCGCCGCCACCGCGGAGGCTGCCGCGTCCAGCTCCCGGTAGCTCCACCGGCCCCCGGCCCATTCCACCGCCGGCGCGTCCGGGCGGCGGCGTGCCGTCCGGGCCGCGGGGTCGAAGGGGCGCCGGACGTCCGCGGCCGCGCGTCGCCCCGCCGTACGCCGCCCCGCCGGGCGCCGCGGACCGGGCCCACCCCCGGTCGCTTCCCTCACAGCAGGACCCCCAGGGCCAGGAGCAGTCCGTAGGCGCCCGAGGCCTGCGCCGTCCGCTCCAGCGCGGCGTTCAGCGCGCGCGGATCCCGGAAGCCGCGGACCGTGCGCCAGGCGGGAAGGGCGATCGCCACTCCGAGCAGGGAGAGGAGCGCGCCGGGCGGCCACGCCGCCGCCACGACGCCGACCACCGGCACCGCGGCGGCGGCGAGGACGAGGAGGGCGTACTCGACCCGGCTCCCGCGCGCCCCGAGCCGCACCGCCAGCGTGCGCTTTCCGGCGCGCGCGTCGGTCTCCCGGTCGCGCAGGTTGTTCACCACCAGGATCGCGGTGACCAGCGCCCCCACGCCCGCGCCGGCCAGCAGCGCGTCGGGCCGGAGGGAGAGCGCCTGGACGTAGTAGGTGCCTCCGACCGCCACGGGCCCGAAGAAGAGGAAGGCGAACGGGTCGCCCAGCCCGCGGTAGCCGTACGGCCACGGACCGCCCGTGTAGGCGATCCCGGCCGCGACGGCGGCCAGCCCGATCACCAGCACCGGCCAGCCGGCCACGGCCACCAGGTAGACGCCGACCGCCACCGCCAGGCCGAAGGCGGCGGTCGCCGCGGCGCGCACGCGCCCGGGCGCGATCCAGCCGGCCTGCGTGGCCCGGCGGAAGCCCACCCGGTCCGCCGTGTCCGCTCCGCGCACGAAGTCCGAGTAGTCGTTCGCCCAGTTCGTGGCCACCTGGATGAGCAGCGCGCCGACCAGCGCGGCCAGGAAGGGGAGCGGCGCGAAGCGGCCGTCCACCTGTGCCAGCGCCCCGCCCACCAGCACCGGCGCGACGGAGGCGTGCAGGGTCTTCGGCCGGGCCGCCTCGAACCAGGCGCGCCACCCCGCCGGCGGCTCGCCCGCTACGGACGCCAGGGGTACTTCCGGAAGTCGGGCTCGCGCTTCTCCAGGAACGCGTTTCGCCCCTCCTGCCCCTCCTCGGTCATGTAGAAGAGCATGGTCGCGTTCCCCGCCAGCTCCTGGAGGCCGAGCTGCCCGTCGCAGTCCGCGTTGAAGGCGGACTTGAGGCAGCGGATCGCGATCGGGCTCTTGGTCAGGATCTCCTCCGCCCAGCGCAGGCCCTCCGCCTCCAGCGCCTCGACCGGCACGACCGCGTTCACCAGGCCCATGCGCTCCGCCTCGCGGGCGTCGTACTGCCGGCACAGGTACCAGATCTCCCGCGCCTTCTTCTGGCCCACGATGCGGGCCAGGTAGCTGGCGCCGAGGCCCCCGTCGAAGCTCCCGACCTTGGGACCGGTCTGGCCGAACACCGCGTTCTCGGCCGCGATCGTCAGGTCGCAGACGACGTGCAGCACGTGACCGCCCCCGATCGCGTAGCCGGCGACCAGCGCGATGACCGGCTTCGGCATCGAGCGGATGAGCCGCTGCAGCTCCAGAACGTTGAGCCGCGGCACCCCGTCCCGCCCGACGTAGCCGGCTTCGCCGCGGACGCGCTGGTCGCCGCCGGCGCAGAACGACCACGCCCCGTCCTCCGCCGGGCCGTTCCCGGTGAACAGGACGACCCCCACCTCCGCGTCGTCGCGCGCGTCCTCGAACGCCTCCAGGAGCTCGAACAGCGTCTCGGGCCGGAAGGCGTTCCGGACCTCGGGGCGGTCGAAGGCGATCCGCGCCACCCCGCCCGCCTTGTGATAGGTGATGTCCTCGTAGTCTCGTACCTCGCTCCACTCGACTTCGGGCATTCCTTCTCCCTGTCGCTGGTGTTGAGGATCTTCGTTCCGGTGTTCGGGCCTCGGCCGATCAGCCGCGCGCGGCGGCCGCCAGCGCCGCCTCCGTCGCCCGGACGGCGGCCCGAACGGCGCGCTCGTGGCGTCGGCGATTCTCCTCGCGATCCGACGGGACCTCGACCAGGCGGACGCCCGGGCCTCCCCCGGCGGCGAGGGCTTCCTCCAACCCGCCCGGTCCGGACCCGCGGTGGAAGGGAAGCTCGTACAGGGCGGCCGCCTTCGCGAAGTCCAGCCCGTGCGGCATCGCCACGTACGGCTCGAAGACGTCCCGCTCTTCCCGGATCGGGAGGAAGTGGAAGATGCCGCCGCCGTCGTTGTGGATCACCACGATCGTCAGCGAGGCCTCCACCCGCCGGGCGGCCAGGAGCCCGTTCATGTCGTGATACAGGGCGACGTCCCCGATGACGGCGAGCCCGGGCGCCGGCGCCCGCGCGGAGGCGGCGCCGAGCGCGGCGCTCACGCTGCCGTCGATCCCGCTCGCGCCCCGCAGCCCGACCACCCGGAGCGGCGCGTCGCGCGGCGCGGCGAAGCCGTCCAGGTCGCGCACGGGCATGCTGCTGCCGACGAACAGCGTCGCGTCCGGGGGCGCGAGGCGCGCCGCGTCGGCCAGCACGGTGCCCTCGAAGGGGGCTTCGCGGAGTGCCTCGTCGAGCGCGGCCCGGGCGGCGGCGCCCGCCCGCCGCCACGCCGCGCCCCAGCCAGGCTGCCGCGCCCGGCCGCCGTCCTCCGCGGGACGGCGCTCCCACCGCTCCGCGAGCGCCGCGCACAGGACCCCGGGCCGCGCGGCCACCCGATGCGCGGCGGTCGCGGCCGCGTCGGGCCAGGCGCCCCCCCCGTCCACCACCACCTCCTCGGCCGCCCATTCCGCCAGCCGCTCCTGCAGGACGGCCGAGGTCGGGGTTCCGCCGAGCCGCAGCACCAGGTCCGGGGCCAGCGCCTCCGCGGCTTCGGCGGCCCGGAGCACCAGGTCGTAGGCGTCGACCGCGCGCCGGGACGCGCCCGCCCCGAAGCGTGCGCCCGAGAGGGCGTCGGCCAGCAGGGGCCACCCGCTGGCCGCCGCGAGGCGCAGCGCCGCGGGGCCGTCGCGCCACGGCGCCGGGGAGGGGCCGCACACCAGAAGGGGCCTCCGCGCCTTCCTCCCCAGCGACTCCAACCAGGCGAGCGTGTCCGCGTCCGCGGTGAGCTCACCGCCGCGGAGGCGCGTGAACGGCGCTCCCGCCGGCCGGCCGGCGGCCGCCAGCGGCGCCGCCTGCGCGAAGCCCGCCGGCACGTCGCCGGGCACCGAGGTCCGCTCGAGCGGCTTGTCGAGCTGCACGTTCAGCTGCACCGGACCCGCCGGGGGACCGAGGGCTGCCGCGAGCGCCCGCGCCGCAGCCGCCCGCTGGCGGCGCAGGGCCTCGTCCCCGACCTCGGGCGGGCCGAGGTCGAGGAACAAGCGCGCGAAGGGGCCGAACAGCCGCACCTGGTCGATCGTCTGGTTCGCGTCCACCCCGCGCAGGCGGGACGGGCGGTCCGCGGTCAGCAGGAGCAGCGGGGTCTCCGAGCGGGCGGCCTCGACCGCGGCCGGGAGCAGGTTGGCCGCCGCGGTGCCCGACGTGGTGACGACCGCGGCCGGCCGGCCGGTGGCCTTGGCCGCGCCGAGCGCGAAGAATGCCGCCGAGCGCTCGTCGAGTTGCGGCACCAGGCGCAGCCGGCCGGCCGCCGCCCGCTCCGCCAGCGCGAGCACCAGGGGGGAGGAGCGGGAGCCGGAGGCCACGCACGCCTCGCGCACGCCGCCGCGCACGAGCTCCTCGACCAGGGCCTCCGCCCAGGCGAGGCTGCGGTTCTCGGCCGTCACGGCCCCGTCCCGTGCGCGTCTGTCCGCACGAGGTTGCGATTTCCGGCCGTCACGGCTCCGCCCCGAGCGCCCGGAGCACGGTCCGGAGCTTCATCCCCGTCTCCTCCCACTCGGCGTCGGGACGCGAGCCGGCGACGATTCCGGCTCCGGCGTGCAGCCGGGCGGTCCGCCCGCTCAGCACCGCCGAGCGGAGCGCGGGGGCGAACACACCGTCGCCGACCGCGTCGACCCAGCCGACCGGGCCCGCGTACCAGCCGCGCGGCACCGGTTCCTCTCCCAGGAGGATGCGGCGGGCCGCCTCGCGGGGCGCGCCGCACACCGCCGCGGCGGGGTGCAGCGCCTCCACCACCTCCCATGCCCGGACGCCGCCGGCCAGCGTGCCGCGCACATCGGTGCGCAGATGCTGCACCCCCGCCAACCGGAGCACCCGGGGACGCGGATCGGTCCGGAGGGCACCCGCCAGACCCTTCAGCCGGACCCGGAGCTCCCGCACCCCGAAGCCGTGCTCGGCCCGGTCCTTCTCGCTGTCCTCCAACCGCTTGGCGAGGCGCGCGTCCTCCTCCGGAAGGCCGTCCCGCCGCACCGTCCCGGCGACCGCCATCGTGTGAAGCCGACGGCCGCGGACCGCCGCCAGGAGCTCCGGCGCCGCCCCGACCACCGCCACGCCGGGGACGGGCTCGAAAAGGAAGGGCCACGCCCGCGGGTTCTCCCGCCGCAGGCGATGGAGGAGCCCCACGGGATCGGGAGGACGGGGAAAGCGGACGTCTAGCGCCCGCGCCAGGACGACCTTCTCCACCTCGCCGGCGGCGATGCGGGCGAGGGTCCGCTCGACGCTCCGGCGCCACGTCGCCGGGTCGGTGAGCGGGCGCACGGACTCGGGCGCGGGAACCCCGTCCCGGGCCGCCCCGGCCGCCGGTGGACCGCCCTGGGCCAGGACGGCCCGTAGCGTCGCGAGCCGGCGCCGGAGGTCCCGCGCCACGGCGGCGCGGGAAGCGCCGGGCGGCATGCGGATCGTCGCGCGGAGCCGAGCGCCCTGCGGGTCGCCTTCGAGCTCCCAGGCGGGCAGCACGAAGCGGGCGGCCGGAAGGGGCGGCGAGCGGCGCGACTCGCCCGGGGGGCTCGGCTCACCCGGGGCGCGCGGGTCGAACGCGAGGCCGCCGAACAGGCGCGGCGGAGGACCCTCGCCGTCGGAGCCCTCGTCCGAGCGCTCCCGTTCCGCGCGCCCGGGCTCCCCGGGGCCTCCCTCCGCGCGATCCCCACCGGCGGGATGGAACAGGGCGGCCGCCGCGCGCCGCGCTGCCCCGATCGGCGCGTTCGCGCCCGGGCGCACCAGAACCTCCGCCGCGACCCCCGCGTGCGCGATCCAGCGCCCGCCGCGCTGCCAGAAGCCTCGCGCGCCGGGAGGCAGCGCCCGCAGGAACGCCTCCGGGTCCGCCTCCTCCACGAGCTCCGTGACCCGCAGCAGCGCGCCGCGCTCGGGGGCTCGTGGCCGCGTGGCCGCCACTGCCCCCCGACGCCGCTTCGGCTCCGTCTCGCTCTCGATCGCGCTCGCCTCCCCGCTCCGGCGCCCGCGGGCGCCCGACCGTCCTACACCGGTGCGGGCGCCTTCCGCGCGCGCGCCGTACCGGCCTCTCGTCTCCGGCCCATCCTATCGCGGCGGGAGGCGCGGAGCCACGCGCCATGGCCGCCGCCGGCGGACGCCCAGGGCGGCCATGGCGGCCATGGCGGCGCTTCCGGGTCGCCGTTCGGGGCTCAGGCCGTGCGCCGGCGCTGCTCCTCGTGGCGACCCTCGGCGAACTCCTCCACCATCTTGCGGTTGAAGGCCGGCAGGTCGTCCGGGTTGCGGCTGGTCACCAGCCCGGCGTCGACCACGACCTCCTCGTCCACCCAGTTCGCGCCCGCGTTCTGGAGGTCCTTGCGGAGCGTGCGGTAGGACGTCATCCGACGCCCATCGACCACCTCGGCGTCGATCAGGACCCACGGGCCGTGGCAGATCGCGGCGACCGGCTTTCCGTCCGTGAAGAAGGAGCGGACGAAGCGGATCGCGGCATCCTCCTTCCGCAGGTTGTCCGGGTTCATCTGGCCCCCGGGCAGGAGGAGCGCGTCGAACTCGTCCGGATCCGCCTCCTGGAGCGGCACGTCCACCTCGAACTCGTCGCCCCAGTCGGTGAACTCCCAGCCGCGGACCGTCCCCTCCTCCGGCGAGACGATCCGCGGTCGCGCCCCGGCTTCCTCGAGGACGCGCATCGGCTCGGTCAGCTCCACCTGCTCGAAGCCCTGCGCCACCAGCACGGCGACGCGCTTCCCATCCAGTCGTTCGGCCATGGTTCCTGCTCCCGGGCTCGGGTTTCGATGTCGTCTCCGGAGGGGTCGCCGGCGCGGACGCCGGCGGCGGACGGACGATGCCGTCGCGCTCACAGGGGAGCAAGTTCCCTGCCGTGATTGGAGTTACGTGTCGGACCGTCGGGAGCGGAGGAAGGCGGCTCCCGCCCCGCCGAGGGCGACGAAGAGCGCCAGCCAGCCCACCACGTCGCCGTAGCGCACGTAGACGGTGAGGCCGTCCGTGGTGAGCACCCGGCCGGCGAAGGCGGCGGGGACGAAGAGCTCCGTGCGGTGGCTCCAGCGACCGAGCGGGTCGATGAGCCCGGAGATCCCCGTGTTGGCCGAGCGGGCCACTCCGGCCCGCGTCTCCACGGCGCGCATCACCATGTGCGCGGGGTGCTGCCAGAGCGCGCTGCTCCGGCTCCACCACGGCTCCTCCCGGCCGAACCAGGCGTCGTTGGTGATGTTCACCAGAAAGTCGGCGCCGGCCCGCCGGAAGTGGCGGGTCATCGGGCTGTAGATCGACTCGTAGCAGATCAGCACGCCGAAGCGCGCGCCGGCCGCCGCCAGCGGCTCCGGCTGCCGGTCGCCCCGGCCGAAGCCGCCGAAGTGCTCGAGCTCCCCGAACCAGGCGGGATCGAAGAAGGGGACCCGCTCCACCACCGGGACGAGGTAGTGCTTGTCCTGACGCTGGCGCGCCCCCTCCGGGCTCACCAGGTAGGCCGAGTTGAAGTAGGCGTAGTCGCCACCCCCCAGATCGTCCAGCCCGACGGAGCCGAACAGGACGGCGGCGTCCAGCCTCCGCGCCAGGTCGGCGGACCAGGCCGCCAGGTGCGGCCGACCCGGGAAGCCGCGCGACGGCAGCGGCTCGAACTCGAGGTGGATGGCGGTCTCGGGCAGGATCAGCAGGTCGAACGGGCCGGACCCCGCCAGCTCGCGGCTGAGCAGCGTCGCGGTGGCGCGCATGGCGCTGTCCGTCGCCGCGACCCGGTCCAGCTTGATGTGCTGCGGGATGTTCGGCTGGATGACTCCCACCCGGGCGGCGGGCCGGAGCTCGAGCATCTGCCAGCGCGCGGTCGAGTAGAGGATCGGAACCAGCACGACGACCAGCCACGCCAGGGCGGGCCCCCGCACGGCGGCCAGGGCGCCGAGGTTCGACCGACCGCCGCGCCGCGCGCTCCACCAGCCGGCGATCGCCGCCGCGAGGAGCGCGTTTGCGAGCACCAGCCAGAAGCTCAGCCCGCGGGACCCGACGAGGTCGGCGGCCCCGATCAGCCGCGGAAAGCCGGTGAGCGTGTCGCCGAACTGCATCCAGGGGAAGCCGATCTGCGGCACGTGCGCCCGCAGCCACTCGACCGCCGTCCAGAACGCCGGCAGACCGACCCAGAGCGGCCATCCCAGGCGCACCCGGCTCTCGTGCACCCCCCACGCCATCCCCGCCATGAAGAGGGCCAGGGCGAGGACCGGCAGCAGGAAGGCCAGGATCGCCAGGGGGTTGTAGACGATGAGGGCGACTACGAGCCAGTAGAGGACGAGACCGAAGTAGACCCCCCCGAACAGGAAGCCGCCGCGCCGGGCCGCGCGCGCGCCACCCTCGTCCGCCGGGAGCGCCCGGAGCCACAGGGCGAGAGGCACCAGCGCCACGAAGGAGGGCACGAGCAGGTGGAAGGGCGGGTGCGCCAGGGCCGCCAGAACCCCCGCGGCCAGCGGCCAGCCGGCGCGGGGAGGCAGAGCTCGGACGATCCGGTTCACGGTCGGCGCCTCCGGAGCGACGGTCGGACGCGACGCGTCAGACCGCGACCTCCCGCCCCTCGGCGGCGGACCGGTAGCACGCCTCCACGACCTGGAGCAGGCGGACGTGGTCCTCCTCCGGCTCCAGCGGCTTCTCCCCGCGGACAAGGCGCAGGAATTCGGCCCACTCCTGCCGGTAGGACGCCGTGTACAGGCTACCCAAGCCCACGTCGAGAGGGGGCGTCACGTCCGCCAGGCCGGTCTCCAGCTCCTTCAGCACCCGGAAGGGCGTGGTCCCGGCCGAGCCCCGGGTGCCGAGCACGTACGCGGAATGCCGGTCGCGCTCCTCCATCAGCTCCCAGGTCGCCTCGACGCTCGCCGTCGCCCCTCCGGCGAGCGCCATCAGGACGACCGCCGAGTCCTCCACGTCGCCCGCGCCGTGGAAGCGGGCGGTTACCCGCTCGACGACCGGATAGTCGAGCAGCCACAGCGCGAGGTCGATCGCCTGCACCCCCAGGTCCATCAGCACGCCGCCGCCCGACCGATCCCGCTCCCGGCGCCACCCGCGGCGCGGCCGGCGCACCCGCTGGTTCAGCCACGCGGCGCGCACGAAGAAGACCTCGCCCAGCTCGCCGCTGGCCACGAACTGGCGGATCGCCCGCACGTCGAAGCGGAAGCGCTGGTTCATGGCGACCATGAGCTGCCGGTCCGCCGCGCGCGCCGCCTCGATCATGCGGGCCGCGGACTCGGATCCGGTGGAGAGGGGCCGTTCGCACAGGACGTGGTACCCCGCCTCGAGCGCCCCGGTCACCAACTCCTCGTGCGTGTCGTTCGGCGTGCACACGACGACCGCGTCCACTCGGTCGAAGCGCTCGAGGTCCTCCAGCGTGCGCCCCACGTGCGGCACGCCGAAGCGCTCGGCGATGGTGCGCGCCTTCTCCTCCTGCACATCGACGAGGGCGACCACCTCGAGGTCGGGCAGGCGCTTGAGGATTGGAAGGTGCACGACCTGCGCGGCGCCCCCGGATCCGAGCACCGCGACGCGGACCTCACGCATCGGAGCCGCCGGCTCGCCTCAGGGCACGATGTAGGCGACGCCCACCGTGAAGGTGAGGCTGCCCACGTCCGCGACCAGCGTGCCCCGGAGATCGCCGTACAACGCGAAGCCCTCGCTCAGCTCGTACTCGAGTCCCCCCACCGCCGAAGCGCCGGCCGTGATCAGGTCGAGGCCGTCCTCGACGAAGGTGCCCTCGATCGCCTCCCCGGACCCGTTCAGCAGATAGACCTCGGCCCCGACGCCCAGGTAGGGCCGCACGGTACCCTGGACGATCGGCAGCCAGTGGAAATCCGTGCCGACGATGAAGGCGCTGCGGTCGATCGCCCCGAGGTTGATCGTCACGTCGCCCGGCGTGTCCCGCTCGGCCAGCGCCTCGAGCCGCTCCTCCAGCCGCTGTACTTCCGAGCTCTTGAGCTCCGAGCTCCAGTAGGCGACCCGCGGCATCACGCGCACGTTGGGTCCGAGGAAGCCGAGGTCGAGACGGCCGCCGAAGCCGACGGTCGCATCGTGGTCGCTCGGGCTGACGACGAACAGCTCCGCCCCGGCGCCGCGCAGGCGCAGGTTCGCGTAGTCGTACTCCTCCAGGCGCTGGCCCTCCGCCGCGCCGTGCACCAGGAGGGCGGCTAACGCCCCCAGGAGGAGGGCGCGTCCCAGGCCCCGGCCCGGGCGGCCCGCGTCCCGGCCGGAGCGACCCCCATCGCGGCCCGTCCGTCCGCGCACGGCCGCCCGGGCGGCCCCTTCGTCTGCTCGCTCCTGCATGGCTCCCTCCTCGCTCGCTTCCCCCCGCCTCTCCTCGCCGGACGCGCGGGCGCGCGACCGGGCGAAGCCTCCCGTTCCGGCGCGGCAAGCTACACGGCCCCGCCGGTCGGTACCAGACGGGCGCCGCGGCGGCCCGCGGCGCCGCTTCACGCCTCCTCCGCGCGGGCCGCGTCGGCCCGCGCCTCGCCGGGCGCCGTCGCCGCGGTCTGGAGACCCTCGCGCCGGCCCTCCCCGGTCCTTTCGTCCAGCGCCTCGTCCAGCGCCTCCCCGGCCGCCGCCACGGTGCGCTCGATCTCCTCCGCCCCGTGTGCGGTGGAGAGAAAGCCCGCCTCGAAGGGGGAGGGGGCGAAGAAGACCCCCCGCGCCAGGCAGCCCCGGAAGTAGCGGGCGAAGAGCTCCGCATCCGACGCGCGGGCCTCCGCGTAGCTCCGCACCGGCCGCTCGCGGAAGAAGATCCCCCACATCGAGCCGACGCTGCCGCCGGTGGCCGGCACGCCGCGTCGGCGCGCCTCTCCCAGCAGCCCCGCCACCAGCTCCGCGGTCCGCGCCTCCAGCCGCGCGTAGGGGTCCTCCCGCTCGAGCACCCGGAGCTGCGCGAGCCCGGCCGCCATCCCGAGCGGGCTCCCGCTCAGGGTGCCGGCCTGATAGACCGGCCCGGCCGGCGCGATCCGGCGCATCCACTCCCGCGCGCCCCCGTAGGCGGCGACCGGAAGCCCCCCGCCCAGGACCTTCCCGAGCGCCGTCAGGTCGGGCGTCACCCCGTACCGCTCCTGCGCGCCCCCCGGAGCGACCCGGAAGCCGGTCATCACCTCGTCGAACACGAGCAGGGCGCCCCGCTCGCGGGTGAGGCGGCGCAGCCCCTCGAGGAACCCGGGCCGCGGCTCGATCAGCCCGGCGTTTCCGACCACCGGCTCCACGATCACGGCCGCGATGTCGTCCGGATGCCGGCGGAACGCCTCCTCCACCGTGTCCAGGTCGTTGTACGGCAGCGCCAGGGTGAGGCGGGACAGCGGCGCCGGCACGCCGGGCGAGTCGGGCAGCCCGAAGGTCGCTACCCCGGAGCCCGCCGCCACCAGGAAGCCGTCGGCGTGCCCGTGGTAGCATCCCTCGAACTTCACGATCAGCTCGCGGCCGGTGACCCCGCGGGCGAGCCGGATGGCCGACATGGTGGCCTCCGTCCCGCTGCTCACGAACCGGAGCATCTCGATTCCGGGAACCCGCGCGATGACCCGCTCCGCCAGCTCCACCTCGGCGGCCACCGACGTGCCGAAGCTCACCCCGTTGCGGGCCGCCCGCGCCACCGCCTCGACCACCTCCGGATGGGCGTGGCCGAGGATCAACGGTCCCCAGGAGAGCACGTAGTCGATGTAGCGTCGGCCCTCGGTGTCGAAGAGGTGGGGGCCGACGCCCCGGGCGGCGAAGAAGGGCTCGCCGCCCACCGCGCCGAAGGCCCGTACGGGCGAGCTCACGCCCCCGGGCATCGCCGCCCGCGCCCGCGCCCGGAGGGCGGCGGCGCTCAGCGGCCCCACGCGGTCTCCAGGCCGAGCGGGGCGAGCGGCAGCGTCCGGAGAGGCCGGCTCGCCGCCGCCTCCGGGCCCGCGGCGTCCTCCCGCCCGTCGGCCGCCGCGCCCGGCGCCGCGCGCAGCACCCGCCGGACCTCGGCCACCAGGTCGTCGTACCCCGCCCC
>CAZTGV010000060.1:5752-14424 GCA_964613475.1 uncultured Gemmatimonadota bacterium | reverse complement strand
GCGGCCCGGGCGTCCGAGGACGCGGATGGGCGCGAGGACGCCGCGGCGCGCGAGGACGCCGAGGCGCGCGAGGCCGCCGAAGACGCAGAGGCCGCCGAAGACGCACAGTCGGCCGAGGCGCGCGAGGCTCCCGAGGGAGAGGCAGAGACGCCGGAGGACGGCCGCGGCGACGAGGGAACGCGCCATCCGGATCTCCTGAACCTCACCGAGGCGGAGCTCCTCTCCATCCTCCGCATCATGATGCTGTGCCGCCGCTTCGAGGAGAAGGCGGCGGAGTCCTACCAGCTCGGCAAGATCGGCGGCTTCCTGCACCTGTACATCGGGCAGGAGGCGGTGGCCGCCGGCGCCATCACCCCGCTCCGCCGCGACGACTACGTGATCACCGCCTACCGGGACCACGCCCAGGCGCTCGTCCGGGGGATCGGCCCCGAGGCGGTCATGGCCGAGCTGTACGGCCGGGTGGACGGCTGCTCGAAGGGGATGGGCGGCTCGATGCACCTGTTCGACCGCTCGATCAACTTCCTCGGCGGGCACGCGATCGTGGGCGGGCACATCCCGCTCGGAACGGGCGTGGCCTACGCGATCCGGTATCGCGAGGAGGACGCCGTCTGCCTCTGCCTGTTCGGGGACTCGGCGGTGAACATCGGCTCCTTCCACGAATCGCTGAACATGGCGGCCAAATGGGAGCTCCCGGTGATCTACCTGTGCGAGAACAACTCCTACGGCATGGGCACCGACATCCGCCGGGTCGCGGCTGTCGAGGAGCTCGTGCAGCGCGCCTGCTCCTACGAGGGGATGCACGCGGCGAGCGTGAACGGGATGGACGTGCTGGAAACCCGGGAGGCGGTCGAGGAGGCGGTCCGGATCGCCCGCGAGGAGTCACGGCCCTCCTTCATCGAGGCTCGCTGCTACCGCTACATGGGCCACTCCATGGCGGACGCCTCCCACGGCACCTACCGGACGAAGGAGGAGGTCGAGGGGGCGCGGAAGGACGACCCGATCCTCACCTTCCTCGGCCGTCTCACCGACGCCGGGATCCTGACCGAGGACGACTACCACGCGATGGACGAGGCGGTGATCGAGGAGGTCGAGGCGGCGGCCCGGTTCGCCGACGAGAGCCCGCGTCCCTCGCCCGAGGCGATCTACCACTGGGTATACGCGGACGACTACCCGGACATCGCCCGGCGCGACGCCTGGCGGGAGGGCTGATGGCCACCCTCACCTATCGCGAGGCGCTCAACCAGGCGCTGCGCGAGGAGATGGCCCGCGACGAGTCGGTCTTCCTGATCGGCGAGGAGGTCGGCGAGTACGACGGCGCCTACAAGGTCTCCAAGGGGCTGCTGGACGAGTTCGGGGAGTGGCGGGTGCGGGACGCGCCGATCGCCGAGCTGAGCTTCGCGGGCCTCGGCGTGGGGGCGGCGATGGTCGGCCTGCGGCCGATCGTGGAGTTCATGACCTGGAACTTCGCGCTCCTCGCCTTCGACCAGGTCGTGAACTCGGCCGCCAAGATGTACCAGATGTCCGGCGGCCAGTACAACGTGCCGATCGTGTTCCGCGGCCCCGGCGGGGCGGCGCTCATGCTCGCCTCCCAGCACTCCCAGGTGCCGGACCCGTGGTACAGCTACGTCCCCGGGCTCAAGGTGTGCGCGCCGGCCACGCCCCGCGACGCCAAGGGGCTCCTCAAGTCCGCGATCCGGGACGACGACCCGGTCGTGTTCATCGAGGGGGAGCTCCTCTACAACCTCAAGGGCGAGGTGCCGGAGGACGAGTACCTGATCCCGCTCGGCGCGGCCGAGGTGAAGCGGGAGGGCGCGGACGTGACGATCGTCGCCCACTCGAAGATGGTCCACCAGGCGCTCCAGGCGGCCGAGACCCTGGCCGAGGAGGACGGCGTGGAGGCCGAGGTCGTGGACCTGCGGAGCCTGCGCCCGCTGGACATCGACGCGGTCCTGGCCTCGGTGCGGAAGACGAACCGCGCCGTCGTGGTCGAGGAGGGCTGGCCGGTGGCCAACGTCGGGGCGCAGGTGGTGGACGACATCCAGCGCGAGGCGTTCGACCACCTGGACGCGCCGGTGGCGCGGGTGAGCGGCCTGGACGTGCCGATGCCCTACGCGCGAAACTTGGAGAAGCGGGTGTTCCCGGACGCGGCGATGGTCGTGCGGGCCGCGCGCCATGTGTGTTACCTGTGAGCGTGTCCAAAAAACTGTACACCGTTCAATAGCGACGGGACTCGATGGCGACCAAGGTCGTGATGGCGCAGCTCAGCCCCACCATGGAGGAGGGGCGGCTGGTCGAATGGAAGGTCTCCGAGGGCGACGAGGTCTCCCAGGGGGAGGTCGTGGCCGAGATCGAGACCGACAAGGCGAACATGGACGTGGAGGCGATGGGGAGCGGGGTTCTCCGCAAGATCGTCCTCGAGGAGGGGAAGACGGCCCCGGTGGGCGCCCTGATCGGCATCATCGCGGACCCCGACGAGGACATCTCCGCGCTGCTCGAGGAGGCGGGCGCCCCGGCCGGCGAGGCGGAGGCGTCGGAGGCCGCCGAAGCGCCGGCCGCCGCGGAGGGCGAGGAGGAGGAGCCGGAGGAGGAGCCGGTCGAGGAGGAGGCGGTCGAGGAGGAGGAGGAGGCCGCCCGCCCCCGCGCCGGCGGCGCCGCCGCGGTGGAGGAGGCGGAGGCGGAGGCGGCCGAGGAGGAGGAGGCCGCCGGCGCCCCCGAGCGCGAGCGCGCGGCGGCCGGCCGGCGGCCCGGGCCGCGGGGCGGGGACGGCCGCGTGAAGGCCTCGCCCGTGGCGCGGAAGATCGCCTCCGAGCTCGGCCTCGACCTCTCGCGGATCGAGGGCTCCGGACCGGCGGGTCGGGTCGTGAAGGCGGACGTGGAGGCGGCCCACCTGCAGCGGGGGGCCGGCGCGGCGGGTCCCGCCCGGCTGCGCGAGGCGGTGGAGGAGGCGAGCCCGATGCGGAAGACGATCGCCCGCCGCCTCGCCCAATCCATCGGGCCCGTACCCCACTTCTTCCTCACCATCGAGGTGGACATGGGGCGCGCCCTGGAGCTCCGCGCCGCCCTGAACGAGCGTCTCGCCCGAAGCGAGGAGGGCGAGGAGCCGGCGCGGATCGGGGTGAACGACCTGCTCCTCAAGGCGGCCGCCGAGGCGCTCGTCCGGCACCCGGAGGTGAACGCGTCGTGGGAGGAGGACGCGGTCCGCTATCACGGCACGGTGGATCTCGGGATCGCGGTCGCGGTGGAGCAGGGGCTGATCACCCCCGTGCTCCGGGACGCGGACCGGAAGGGGCTGCGGCGGATCGCCGCCGAGGCCTCCGAGCTGATCGACCGGGCGCGCCGGCGGCGCCTCGCGCCCGAGGAGTACCAGGGTGCCACCTTCTCGGTCAGCAATCTCGGCATGTACGGGATCGACGAGTTCACGGCCATCATCAACCCGCCCGAAGCCGGGATCCTGGCGGTGGGGCGGACGGCCGAGAAGCCGGTCGTGGTGGACGGCGAGGTGGTCGTGCGGCGGAGGATGCGGGTCACCATGTCGTGCGACCACCGGGTGGTGGACGGCGCCACCGGCGCGCGCTTTCTCGCCACCTTCCGGGCCATGCTGGAGAACCCGCTCGAGATGGTGCTCTGAGGAGATGGTCCTCCGACGCGAGGTGCGCTGACCCAGACTCACGACCCTCCGACGAGGCGAGCCGATGGCTGACAGCTACGACGTGGTGGTGATCGGGGCCGGACCCGCCGGCTACACGAGCGCGATCCGGGCGGGGCAGCTCGGACTGCGCACGGCGTGCGTGGAGAGCCGGTCCTACGAGGGCGGCTTCGGGGGCACCTGCCTGAACTGGGGCTGCATCCCGGCCAAGGCGATGCTGGAAAGCGCCGCCCTGGCGTACCGGGTAAAGGCGCACGGCGAGGAGCTGGGTGTGCGACCGATCGAGGTCGAGTACGACATCGGCGCGGCGGTGGACCGGAGCCGCGGCATCAGCGACAAGTTCGCGCGCGGCGTCCAGTTCCTGCTCAAGAAGAACGACGTGGAGGCGATCGTCGGCCGCGGCCGCCTGGCGGGGAACGGAAGGGTCGTGGTCTCGCCGGGCGAGGAGGGCGAGGAGGGCGGGGAAGGTGCGGAGGGCGAGGAAGGGGGGGAGGGGGAGGAGCGGGAGCTCCGCGCCCAGCACGTGATCCTCGCCACCGGATCGCAGATGCGCACCTTCCCCGGCTTCGAGTTCGACGGAAAGACGGTGATCGGGAGCCGCGAGGCGCTCGCCCTCAAGGAGCTCCCCGCCCGGATGGTCGTGGTCGGGGGCGGCTACGTGGGGATCGAGTTCGCCGACGTGTTCGACGCCTTCGGGGTGGAGGTCACGCTGGTGGAGGCGCTGGAGAGCCTCCTCCCCGGCTTCGATACCGACCTCGGGAAGGAGCTGGCGAAGATCTACAAGAAGCGCGGGATCGACGTGCGGGTCGGGACGAAGGTGAAGGCGCTCGACCGCGAGGCCAGCCCCATGTCGCTCACGGTGGAGACGGAGGACGGCGAGGGGACGATCGAGACCGAGCTCGTCCTCATGGCCGTGGGTCGGAAGCCGAACCTGGAGGGGATCGGGCTGGAAGAGGCCGGGGTGGAGGTGGAGGACGGCTTCATCCGGATCGACGAGTGGTGCCGGACGAGCGCCGAGGGGATCTACGCGATCGGCGACGTGGCCGGGCAGCCGATGCTCGCCCACAAGGGCTCGCACGAGGGGATCGTGGCCGCCGAGCACATCGCGGGCGCCGCCGAGCACCCGGTGCGCTACGACAACATCCCGAGCGTCGGCTACTGCCACCCGGAGGTGGCCAGCATCGGGATGACGGAGGCCGAGGCGGAGGAGGCCGGCCACGACGTGGCGGTGGGCAAGTTCCCCCACACCGCGCTCGGGCGCGCCGCCACCGCCGCGGCCCCCGAGGGCTTCATCAAGGTGGTCTCCGAGACGAAATACGGCGAAGTGCTCGGTGTCCACATGATCGGCCACAACGTGAGCGAGCTGATCGCGGAGGCGGGGCTCGGGCGGGCGCTCGAGACGACCGTGGAGGAGATCGCCGCCCACCCGCACGCCCATCCCAGCATGGCGGAGGGGGTCATGGAGGCCGCCCTCGCCGCCATGGGACGGGCGATCAACATGTGAGCGGGGCGTCGCGCGTGCCTTCGAACGGGGGGCGGACCGTCCGGGTGGCCGAGGTTCCCGGCCGGGTGCCGTACCGGCGGGCGCTGGCGGCGCAACGGCGTCTCGCCCGGGCGAAGATCGACGGGCGGGAGCCCCACGACTGGCTGCTCCTTCTCGAGCACCGGCCGGTGCTCACCCTGGGGCGCGGGGCGCGCGACGGGCGGCACGTGACCGCGGCGCCCGAGGCGCTCGCGCGGCGCGGGATCGAGACGGTCGAGATCGAGCGCGGCGGCGACGTGACCTACCACGGCCCCGGGCAGCTCGTCGGCTACCCGATCCTCGACCTCCGTCGCTGGCGCAGGGACCTGCACTGGTACGTGCGGACGCTCGAGGCGGCGGTCATCGGCGCGGCGGGGCGGCTGGGCGTGCGCGCCTTCCGGGTGGCGGGCGCGACCGGCGTCTGGGTCGGTGAGGACCCGGGCCACGCGGCGGCGGGAGACCGGGCCGGCGAAGGGTCGGAGCGAGCGGCGGACGCGGAGGCGTGGATCCGGAGCGGGCGGGTGCGGAAGCTCGCCTCGATCGGCGTGCACGTGAGCCGCTGGGTGACCTGGCACGGCTTCGCCCTCAACGTGACCGAGGCGCCGCTCGAGAACTTCCGGCTCATCGTCCCCTGCGGCCTCCCGGACGTCCGGATGACCAGCCTCTCCGGCGAGGGGGCGGCGCTCTCCTCCGCGGGCGCCGCGGACGCGGCGCTGCGCCGGGCGGTGCGGGAGGGCTTCTCCGAGGCGTTCGAGACGGAGGTGGAGGTGGCCTCCGTCCCGCCCGCCGGATTCGGGCGAGGTCCGGCCCCGGTCTCCGGGCGCGCCCCGATGAGGACGACCCCCGGGGCGCAGGGCGCCCGGGGGTCGCGGATGCCGGCCGGGGGCTGATCCCCCTTCCGGGGCGTTCGGTCAGAAGCCGGTTCCTCCCGAGCCGGGCCGATCGCGCGTCGGACCCATCTCTTCGGATCCTTCGGCCCCGGACTCCCCCCGCATCTCCTCGCGCTCCGTCTCCATCTCCTCGCGCCCGGCCCGGACCGCCTCCTGGGTGCCGGCCTGCACGGCGGTGCTCGCCACCTCGCCCGCGCGCCGGCCCGTGTCCTTGGCCGCTCGCTTGGCCTCGCCGCGCACCTCGCGGGCGGTCTCGCCCACCGTCTCGTCCTCCCAGCGCGTGCTCGGGACGGCGACCCCGCTGGCGAGGCCCGCGCCGAAGCTGAGCGCGGCCGCGGCCAGCGGCTGGTCGCGCACGAACGAGCGGATCCCGCGCCCGGCGCGCCGTCCGCCCTCGGCGGCCCGGTGGCCCAGGTCGGTGGCCCGGTGGCCGAGGTCGGCCGCCCGGTGCCCCGCCTCGGAGGCCCGGTGTCCCAGGTCCCGGCCCTTGTCGCGGGCGCTCGAGGCCTTGTCCCCGGCCCCGGACACGGCGCCCTTGGCCGACTCGACGACAGAGGAAGCCTTTTCCTTCGTGCGCTGGATCAGGCCGTCGCCCTCCTCGTCGTCCCGGTCCGACCCGGTGCCCTCGCCGCCGGGCGCGTACGGGCGCCCGCCTCGGGCGCCGCTCCGGTCGCCCGTCATGCGCTCGACCGCGAGCCAGCCGAGCCCGAGTCCCATCAGGAGGAGGGGCACGGGATGGTCGCGCACGCCACTCCCGATCCCGCCGGCGACGTCGGCGATGCCGCCGCCGTCGGGGCCGCGGAAGCGGTCCAGCACGTCGTCGACGATGCGTCCCGGGGTCAGCTTCCGCTCCAAGGCGCCCATTGTCTCGTCCATCTCGCGGCGCGTGCGGCGGATGTCGTCGTGAATCGCCTCGGAGCTCCGCTCCTCGGCGTCGCCAGGCTCCCGCTCGCGCCTGCGCTTGGACGGCGCGCCGCCCCGCGAGGGCGACCGCGTCTCGCTCGTCCGCTCCACGGTCCCGCCGGTCCTCTCGGGGACGCCTCCGGTCCGCTCTCGCGGACCCCCGGCCCTCTCCGGCCCGGCGCCGGTCGGGCCCTCGCCCGATCCGATCCCACGCGGGTGCGTGCTCCGTCGGGTCCTCGTTCGCTCAGCCATGCTTCACGCTCCTCTTCATGCGGCGCGTCTTCTCCTCGGCCCAGTGTCTGTCCTCGTCGAGGGAGTCCAGGGTGCGCTCCGGCACGACCCCCTCCTCCGAGAGGGTTCGCGTGCCCGACCGCAGGACGGCGTAGCCGATCCCGGCGAGCACGACCGCCACGATCAACGGCGCCAGCCACACCGCCGTCTCGACCCCGACCGCGCCCTCGAGGAGCACGGTCAGCCCGCGGACGAGCGTCTCGACCAGCGGCAGGAGGGCGGCCACCAGCAGCGCCGCGCCGATCCCGAGCGCGATCGCGCCACGCCGCCACGAGAGGACCTTCTCGGTCATCTCGGCCTTGGCGAGCGCGACCTCCTGGCGGATGAGCGTCGCGCCCTCGTCCCGCAGCTCGCGCAGCAGGTCGGCCACCGACCGGCTGTCGCCTTCGGCGCGCTCGGGGGTCGTGGGGCTCGCCCGCCCTCGGCGCGGCCGCCGGCTCTCCGGCCTCCGCTGCGTTTCGGCCGTCGCCGGGCTCGTCTCCGGCCGCTCCTGGCCGGTCCGATCGTCCGATCCGTTCATGACGCCACCTCCCGCTCGCTCGCCGGTTCGCCCTCCATCCAGCTCGATCCGCCGTCGCCCGCCGAGTCGGGAGAGGCCCGCAGGAAGCGCCCGGCCGCCACGCCGGCGACGAACGCGCCGGCCATGAACAACCCGGTATGCTCCCGGCCGAGGCTCTCCAGGTCGCGGACGAGCCGCTCGGTGTCGCGGCGCTCCAGCTGGTCGCCCCACCGTTCCACGCGGTCGGCCGCCCGGAACGCGACACGGCCCATGCGCGGCTCGTCGGCGCCGTCGAGCGTTTCTCCGGCGCGCCGGAGCGCCTCGGCGATCCGCTCGCCCCGCTCGGCGATCCAGTGCTTCCGCTCGTCCGCGACCTCCCGGGCGGTCCGTTTCACCTCCCGGCCGGCCTCGCGCGCGGTCTGCTTCATCTCGTGACCGGCCTCGCGCGCGGTCTCCCGGACCTCGCCGGCCTCGCGCTCCGTCCAGGTGGGCTCCGTGCGGGGCCCGGCCTCGGGTCCCCCGTGCCGCTCGGCTCCCGGGGCGCTCCGCTCGCCCGGCGCGGGACGGGCTCCGGTGGTTGTTCGTTCGTTCGCCATAGGGTCGTCCCTTCGGGTGCTGGAAGTTGGAGAATTCGACCGTCGGTCCGCACGGTCAGTCGCTGCAATCGCCGTTCCCTCGCACGGCCGGTCGCTGTTTTTCTAAATCCGTGTGTCAACTGTAGTTGGACATGTGCCCCCGAGCTTAGACCGTCCCCTCCGAAACAGGCGGAAACCAGCCCCCGCCTCCCCGGGCGCAAGGGCGGCGGAGCGGCCGGTCGGCGCAGCGGGGCGGCCGGGGTCGGCGCACAGGCGGGCCGAGCTCGGCGGAGCGGGGCGGCCGAGTTCGGCGTGCCCCGCGGGTCGCGGGGCGATATCCTGCCCC
>CAZTGV010000060.1:3489-5652 GCA_964613475.1 uncultured Gemmatimonadota bacterium | reverse complement strand
AGCGGGGCGGCCGAGTTCGGCGTGCCCCGCGGGTCGCGGGGCGATATCCTGCCCCACGATGGAACGGCGGCGGTGGAACGGGTTCTGCTCCTCTGCCGGCGCCAGCGCCGCGTCCCCGGGCCGCCGGTGGCACGGCGTGACACGGGCAACGCCGGACGACATGGCCAACCTGTTCGACATCCTCGGACCGACGATGGTGGGGCCGTCGAGCTCCCACACCGCGGGAGCGTCGCGGCTGGGCTTCGTGGCCCAGGCGATCGCCGGCGGCACGCCCGAGCGCGCCCGGATCGAGCTGCACGGCAGCTTCGCGATGACCGGGGAGGGCCACGGGACGAAGAAGGCGATCGTGGGCGGCCTGCTCGGCTACAAACCCGACGACCCGCGGCTTCGGGAGAGCGCCGCCCGCGCGACGGAGGCCGGCCTCGAGGTGGAGTTCGACACGGTGGACCTGGGGGAGGGCGCGCATCCGAACACCGCCCGCATCCACGCGTGGCGCGGCGGCGGCGAGGAGACGGTGATCGTCGGGTCCTCGATCGGGGGAGGGCGGATCCGCGTCACCGAGGTGGACGGGATTCCCGTCTCGCTCTCCGGCACGCTGCCGACCCTGGTGGTGCTGGCCGACGACGTCCCGGGTACCATCGCCCAGATCGCCGGCATGTTCGCGGAGCGGACGCTCAATCTGGCGACGATGCACGTGGACCGGACCGGACGCGGCGAACAGGCCCTGATGACGATCGAGGTCGACTCGGAGATCCCGCCCGAGCTGGTGGCGCGGCTGACGGAGCAGCCCTGGGTGCACTGGATCCGCAGCATCCAACGGCTCGCCTGAGCCGCGCTCGAACGAACCGAGGGATAGAGAGCCCAGCATGTATCGGTCGATCGCGGAATGGCTGCGGGACGCGGAGGCTCAGGGGCTGGACCTGGCCGAGGCGGCGCTGCGTCGGGAGGTGCGGAACACCGGCGCCGATCCGGAGGCCGTCCGGCGGCGGATCCTGGACACCCTGCGGGTGATGGGTGAGGCGGTCTCGGAAGGCCTCTCCTCGGACGAGCGGAGCCCCACCGGCATGACCGGCGGGCGTTCGCGGCGGCTGGCGGAGGAGGGGCCGCGGCTGTTCGGCGAGACCTTCACGGCCATGCTCGCACGCGCGATCGCCACGCTCGAGGTGAACGCGCGGATGGGCCTGATCGTGGCGGCGCCCACCGCGGGGGCGGCCGGCGTGGTGCCCGGCGTGCTGCTCACGCTGCGGGAGGCGCGGGAGTGGTCCGACGAGGCGCTGGTGGACGGCATGCTGGTGGCGGGCGCGGTCGGCGCGGTGATCGCCGAGCGGGCCTCCATCGCGGGGGCGGGGGGCGGCTGCCAGGCCGAAACCGGCAGCGCGGCCGCGATGTCCGCCGCCGCGGTGACGCACCTGGAGGCGGGAAGCCCGGAGCAGGTGAGCCAGGCCGTGGCGCTCACCCTCCAGGGCATGCTGGGCCTCATCTGCGACCCGATCGCGGGTCTGGTCGAGATCCCCTGCGCCTACCGGAACGCCTCGGCGGCCGTGCAGGCCGTCGCCTCGGCGGAGCTGGCGCTAGCCGGCCTCGACTTCCCCGTCCCGGCGGACGAGGTGATCGACGTGATGGGCGAGGTCGGCCGGAAGATGGACGTGCGCTACCGGGAGACGGCGCTCGGCGGGCTCGCCGCCACGCCGACCGGGCAGCGCATCGCGGAGGAAGCCGGCATGCCGGAGCTCGTGCAGCTCCAGCGGAAGGGCCGGACCGAGGGCGAGAGGTCGGCCCGCCTGGGCCCGAACTGACCCCGCACCGGGTCGCGCGAGGGCGCGAGGACCAACGAAACCGCTTCCGCGCCCCCGGCGCGAGGACGGGAAGGACGACGGAGAGGAGGACGGGATGTCGGTGACGCTGATCCTGCTACTGGTGGCCGCGCTGGTCGTCTCCCTGCTGGTGGGCTTCCTGGCGAAGCTCCCGCCGCGCGAGCTGGTGGCGCAGACGCTCGCCCTGGGGGCCGCGGCGGTCGGCTTTTACGGCCTCGTGGGGCTCCTGTCGTGAGCCTCCGTCGGCTTGCGCTGCTTGCGGGGCTCGTCGGCGCCATTTCGGGCGCCCCGGTCGCTCCCGCGGTGGCCGCCGTCCCGGCCGATCCCGTCGTGGCCGCCGTCCCGGCCG
>CAZTGV010000060.1:0-3389 GCA_964613475.1 uncultured Gemmatimonadota bacterium | reverse complement strand
GTGGCCGCCGTCCCGGCCGATCCCGTCGTGGCCGCCGTCCCGGCCGCTCCCGCCGCGGCTGCCGCCCCGGTGCAGGCCGCTCCGGCCGACACGGTCGCCACGCCGCCGCCCCGCTGGTCGGAGGTCCCGGTCGAGGTGGCGCCAGGCGAGCCCTTCCGCCGACCGTCGGCGGACGTGCTCCGGGCCCGCCGCGCCCGGCTGCTCGAGGCGATCGAGGGCGGGATCGCGCTGATCCCCTCCGCGGAGGCGCGGGATCTGGAGAGCGCCTACCCGCAGGACTCCGACTTCCGCCAGTCGAACGACTTCTTCTACCTGACCGGGCTCGAGACGCCGGATTCGTGGCTCGTGCTGGCGCCGGACGCGGAGGGGGGCGAGCCGCTCGAGCTGCTCTTCGTCCCCGAGCGGGACCCGGCCGAGGAAGTGTGGACGGGTCCGCGTCCCTCGCTCGAGGAGGCGGGGCGCATCGCCGGGATCGCGGGGGTGCGACCCGCCGAGGAGGCCGCCCGGGCGCTCGGCCCCGGCGGCGAGGCGGGCGTCGGTCCCGACGCGATCCTCCACCTTCCGGCGACCCTTTCGTTCCGGGACACGGCGGTCATCCGGACGCTCCAGGGCTCCGGTGCCGAGGCCCGCGCGCTGGATCCGACCATCGGGGCGCTCCGGCTGGTGAAGGACGACTTCGAACTCGAGATGATGCGCCGGGCGATCGACCTGACCACCGGCGCCCACCGGGCGGCGATGCGGGTCGCGACGCCGGGGATGTACGAGTACGAGCTGGAGGCGGTCATCGAATTCAGCTTCCGCCTGGGCGGGGCCGAACGGGTCGGCTTCCCGAGCATCGTCGGCTCCGGACCCAACTCCGTGATCCTCCATTACGACAAGAACCGCCGGATGATGGAGGAAGGCGACCTGGTGGTGATCGACGTCGGGGCCGAGTACAGCTACTACACGGCGGACGTCACCCGCACGCTACCGGTCTCGGGTCGCTTCACGCCGCGGCAGCGCCGCATCTACGACCTGGTGCTCGGCGCGCAGCAGGCGGCGATCGACTCGGTGCGCCCCGGGATCACGGTCGCCCGGCTCGACCGGATCGCCCGCGCCTGGCTGCGCGACAACTCCGGGGACGCCTGCGGGGCGCGGACGTGTGACGGCTACTTCGTCCACGGCCTGGCCCACTGGCTCGGCATGGACGTCCACGACGTGGGGGATTACGGCACCCCGCTGGCGCCCGGTATGGTGCTCACGATCGAGCCCGGGATCTACCTGCCGGACGAGAACCTGGGCGTGCGGATCGAGGACGACGTCCTGGTGACCGCCGACGGCCACCAGGTGCTGTCCGAAGCGGCGCCGCGCCGGGCGGAGGAAGTCGAGGCGCTGATGCGCGAGGGGGCGGGGGCGGCCGTTCCGGCGGCGCCCTGACGCCGGTCGGCGCGAGACGGGGAGCGCCGGCTGACGACCCGAGCGCGCCGGCTCAGCCCCCGGAGCGCGCCGGCTCCACCCCGTGGAAGGGAAGCGTCCGCTGGCGGGGCGCCTCCCGCTCGCGCAGCTCCGCGGCCACCTCCTCGACCCGCTCCATGACCCGGAGCAGGTTCTCTCCCAGGACCTTCCGGACGTCCGCCTCCGACCAGCCACGGCGCAGCAGCTCCTCCACCAGGAGCGGGAAGCCGGTCACGTCCTCCATGCCGCGGGGCAGGACCGAGACGCCGTCGTAGTCGGAGCCGAGGCCGATGTGGTCCACGCCGGCCACCTCGCGCACATGGTCGAAGTGGTCGGCCAGGATCCCCACCTCGCCCGGCAGGATCGGGTGCTCGGCCTGCCACTCCTGCCAGGCGCGCTGGTACGCCTCCGGGTCCGGGTTCTCGCGGCGCAGGCGCGCCTGGGCGGAGAAGAAGTCGCGGATGTTCTCGGCGGACTCGGGGACGACGAAGCCGGAGAAGAAGTTGATCATCACGACGCCGCCGTTCTCGCGCACCATCCGGAGCACGTCGTCGGGCACGTTGCGGGGGTGGTCGGCCACCGCGCGGGCGGAGGAGTGGGAGAAGATCACCGGCGCGCGCGTCGCGCGGAGGGCGTCCCTCATCACCTCCGCCGTGACGTGCGACAGGTCGACCATCATCCCGAGCCGGTTCATCTCGCGCACCACCTCTCGGCCGAACTCGGTCAGGCCGCCGTGCACCGGGTCCACCCCGGCGGCGTCGGCCCAGGCGAGGGCGGCGGAATGGGTGAGCGTCATGTACCGGGCGCCCGCGTCATAGAGCTGCCGCAGCACCGGGAGCGAGTTGGCGATCGCGTGCCCCCCCTCGATCCCGATCAGCGAGGCGATCTTCCCCGCGCGCTTGATGCGCCGCACGTCCTCGGCCGTGTAGGCCATCTCGAACGTCTCCGGATAACGCTCCGACAGACGCTCGATGAGGTCGATCTGCTCGAGCACGTACACCGTGGACTGGGGGCCGAGGTGCTCCACCGGCACGTAGGCGGCCCAGAACTGGGCGTCCACGCCCCCCTCGCGGAGGCGCGGAATGTCGGTGTGCAGCCGCTCGTCCGGGACCCGGCGCGTCAGGTCGATCGAGCGCAGGTCGGAGCCGTACCACTCACGCAGGCGCCACGGGAGGTCGTTGTGACCGTCCACCAGGAGCGCGTCGCGGGCCAGCGCCCGGGCGCGCTCGCTCACATTCTGTCCCTCCCGCTCGGACTCCTGCCCGCGCTCGGGCTCCTGGCCGCCGGCCGGGGGAGGGGCGACCAGCAGCAGCAAGCAGCCCAGCGCCAGGGCGAGGGGAACGGGACGCGACATGGCGAATCCTCCGGAGCTTCCGTACGCGATCATCGGGCCCGAAGCTTCGAGCCGGGCCGGCTCGGCGGCAAGCGCCGTCTCCTCGGGGGGCGCCTCGGCCTCCGGCCCGTGTTGGATGCGGCTCCCGACGTGGGCCGCCCACAGGGTGACCAGGGCGGCGAGCGTGCCGACGAGGAGGACGAAGCGGCGGAGCCGCCGATCCTCCCGCTCGTGGAGCCCGAACCCGGCGAGCGTCCCGGCCAGCAGGAGCAGCGCCAGGGCCCAGGTCGCCGCGGTCCGGTGGGTCTGCACGGCGCCGGGCGAGAGGAAGATGCGATTGCCCTCCACGTCGGCCGCCGCCAGGCCGGTGAGGTAGGCCGGGAGCGCGAAGAGCGCGCCCGCCGCGAACGCGACCAGGGCCCACCGCTCCAGCTCCTCCCGCCCGGACGCCCACCCCGCCAGGCCGATGACCGCGCCCGAGGCGAAGAGGACGATCGGGAAGGAGTGGGTGATCAGGTGCAGGTATTCCCAGGTCACGACGCGCTCCCCCTCTCCTCCCCGGTGCCCTACGCGTGCCGTCCGCTCCGAATCCTCCGCGCCGCGAACCCACCGCGCCGCCGGA
>CAZTGV010000059.1:13044-14727 GCA_964613475.1 uncultured Gemmatimonadota bacterium | reverse complement strand
CGGCGGCGGCCACCTACCGCCTGGAGCGGGCGACCGCCTTCAGCGCGTTCAGCATGCCCGCGCCGACCTCGTACCCCTCGAACTCGTCCATCGGGTCGGCAGACTGTGTGAGAATCTTCTTCACCTCATCGGGAGTAAGCTTCCCTCCGGCACGCTCTTGCATCAGCGCTACCACGCCAGCCACGTGCGGGGCGGCCATGCTCGTCCCGCTCGCGCAAGTGTAGAACGGCAGGTACTCGTCCGGGATCTCGCACAGGTTGAGGTCCCGGTTCAGGTCGAGGGCGTTGATCACGCTACCGGTGGAGGCCCGGGCCGAGACGACCCAGACGCCCGGCGCGGTGAGGTCCGGCCAGGTGCTCGGATCGCCCGGCAGGCCGCGAGAGGAGAAGTCCGCCAGGCGGCCCCCGCTGCAGTTCGAGTCCATGGCGGCCTGGTGCCCGGCCGAGCAGGCGGCGGCCACCCCGATCGTCCACGGCGCCTGCGCGTAGTGGTTGACCTGGTTCTCGCCCTCCGGACGGCAGTCCACGAACGGGATGCGCGGGTCCGGCGCGCCGGTGCCGCAGTTGCCGGCCGAGAAGACCACCGCGATCCCGCGCTCGGCCACCCGCTCGGTGGCCACGTTGATCGGATGGCCGGGGTCGAAGTCGCCTTGCGACCCCCAGGAGTTGTTCACCACCTTGATGTCGTAGATGTCCGCCGTCTGCAGGATGTAGTCGAAGCCGGCGAGCGTCCAGAAGATGAACAGGATGTCCCCGGCGCCGATCCCGATCAGGTTCGCGCCGGGCGCCACGCCGGTGTAGAAGCCGTCGGACATCGTGCCGTCCCCGCCCGCGATCCCGCCGACGTGCGTGCCGTGACCCACGGTCGTCTCGCTGTTCGCCAGGTCCTCCACGTAGATGGAGCGGAGGCAGGGCTGGTCCTCGAGGCAGAACACGTCCTCCTGGTCGACCAGGATCTTCAGGTTCTGCACCGTCCGCTCGGGGAAGCGTACGTCCTGCTGGTAGAGGCCGTCGATCCCCGAGTCGAGGATCGCCACCCCGACCCCGGAGCCGTCCACTCCGTACTTCTCGCGCGCCTCCTCGCCCTGGATGGTCGGGACGCTCCGCTCCAGGAGGGCGAGGAGCGACGGCAGGGCGGCCGCGCCGCCGCCGTGCCACTGCAGCTCGGCGTCGACGGTGACCCGCACGACTCCGGGCATCGCCCCGATCTCCTGGATCTGCGCCTCGGTGGCCAGGGCGCCCACGAACGGGAGCTCTTGCAGCGCTCGCGCGCCGGCGCCGGTCGCCATGATGGCGGCCGCGAGCTCGTCGCCTCCGCTCGTCGCTTCGTCGTACTGGACGATGTAGACGGCGGCCTCGTCGACCGTCAGGTCGGTGTCCGTCGTGGTCAGATCCCCCTCGGGCGGGGACTCGGTCGATCCGGGCGCGGTCGGCTCCGCGCACGCCCCTATGAAGAACGCGGCCAGCACGGCCAGGAGCAGTCGATCGCTGCGCATAGGTTGCCTCCGTCGCTCGGCCGGCCTGCGGACGCGCGGCGGCGCCTCGGCCGGTGGAGATCGGTCATCGCGGCCCTCCCGCGGAGCCGCCCGGCGAATGCGCGCGCCACGGCGACCGGCGGGGCCGACGCGGCGGCGCGCGCATCCTCACCGCTCCGACCGGGGCAAGCGGCTCGCCGCGCCGGTCG
>CAZTGV010000059.1:0-12944 GCA_964613475.1 uncultured Gemmatimonadota bacterium | reverse complement strand
GAGGCCGGTCCCACCGCCGGCGACCGCGAGCGCCTGTGCGAGGCGGTCTGCCGGGTGGTCGTGGAGCGATTCGGCTTTTCGCGGGCCCTCATCGCCACCCTGGATCGGAAGCGGAGCCGTCTGATCACCCGCGCCGGCTACGACCCGTCCATCGGCGCGCCCGTGGCCCGGGCCCTCACTCGCCTGTTCACGATTCCGCTCGAGCCCCGACGCGACGGCAAGCTGCTGGCGGCCGCCTGGTGCGTGCTGGAGGACGAACAGGTGCACGTCCCCGACGCGTCCGACTACGCCTTCCGGCCGGACCGCACGACGCAGCGGCCTACGCTCATCCGCGCCTTCGGCACCAAGGGCTACGCCCTGACGCCGATCCGAGGCACCCGCGGGCCGATCGGGATCCTGGCTGTCGACCGGGTGCGCGAGGGTCGCCCGATGGGCCGGGAAGAGCTCCAGCGCCTGCGCACGGTCGCCGGGCTGGTCGGGCTGGCGCTGGAAGCGGCGGAGGTCGCGGGCGGGCGGCGGGGCGGCGCCGCTTCGGAGCCTCCACCGCCGGAGGCCGGCCCCCGGCGCTCCCGGGTGGAGCGCGCCGACCGGACGGCGCAGATGCAGGCGGTGCTCGATTCGCTCCACGAAGCCGTGCTGGTGCTCGGGCCGGCGGGCGACGTGCGCTACCTGAACCGCGCGGCCGCCGCGCTCCTCGACGTGTTGCCCTGGGAGGCCGTGGGAAGGCCCTGGCGGGCGGTGCTCCCGCTGGATGAGCCCGAGGCGTTCGGGGAGCTCGTCGCGACGGGCGGCGCCTCGCCGCGGGCCCTGCCCCGCCGCTGGACGCTGCACCGGTCCGAGCCGGTCGTCCTCCGCGCCGAGGTCCTGCCGCTGGCCTCCGTGCACGCCGGACGCGGCACCGTCGTGTTCCTGGAGGACGTTACGGAGGGTGTGGAGGAGGAGAAGGTCCGGGACGAGTTCCTCTCCATGCTGGTGCACGACCTGAGCGCCCCGCTCCAGAGCGTGCTCGGCTTCGCCGAGCTGCTGCTCATGGGCCGCGGGGGGGAGCTGACCGAGACTCAGCGCGACTTCATAGAACGGATCCAGGGCAGCGGGCGCTTCATGGCGCGGCTGGTCGAGGACATCCTCGAGGTCACCGAACTCGAGTCGGGACGGGCGCTGCTCGAGCCCGAGCGCCTGGAGGTGGAGGAGCTGGTGCGGGAGGTCGTGGACGGCCTCGGCGGGATGGCCGAGCGGGCCGCCGTCGAGCTGACGCGCCGGCTGCCCGCGGATCTCCCGCCCCTCCGCGCCGATCGCATCCGGATGCGCCAGGCCCTCCAGAACCTCGTCTCCAATGCGATCGAGGCGTCGGCGCCCGGCTCCCGGGTCCGGATTCGCGGCGAGGCCTGGCGGCAGGACGGGACGCCGTGGCTCCGCCTCCAGGTCGTGGACGCGGGTGTCGGGCTCGATGAGGGAGCCGCCACCCACCTGTTCGACAAGTACCGGTCCTACGGGAGGGGGAAGCGCGGCGGGCGGCGCTCCCGCGGCCTCGGTCTGCCGATCGCCCGACTCGTCGTGGAGGCCCACGGCGGCCGCATCGCGGCCGAAGGGCGACCCGGCGCGGGCACGGTGGTCACCATAGAGCTGCCGTTCGCCCGAGCGGACGAGGAATCGGAGGACGGGAGCGCGGGGCGGGAGCGAACCGATGATACGAGATGATCAGAGTCGACCGGAGTTGAGGCGAGATGTCGTCCGATGACACGCGCGGCGGGAGCGAAGCGATGACGCGGCCGAAAGCACCGGTCGAAGGCGGCCTGCGGGACGGCGGTCCGGTCGGACGGCGCCGCCTGCTGGTCGTTGACGACGACCCGAACGTGATCGCTCTGGTGGAGGCCGCTTTCTCCGGTCGGCCCGTGCAGGTCGTGCGGGCCCGGTCGGCCGATGAGGCGCTCCAGCGGCTCGCGGGAGGCAGGCTTGACCTCGTGCTGCTGGACGTGGTGCTCCCAGACCGGAGCGGCCTCGAGGTGCTGCGGCTGATGATGGACCGCGGCCTGGACGTTCCGGTCATCGTGATCACCTCGCACGCCTCGATGGACGTCGCGGTCGAGGCGATGAAGCGGGGGGCGTACGACTTCCTCGCCAAGCCGCTCCGTGTGGTCGAGCTGGAGAAGCTGGTTGACGGCGCGCTGGCCCGCTCGGACGGAAGCGGGCCGCCGCTCGATGGGGCCGGACCGCCCCTGGCGAGCCCGGTCGAGCCGGGGACGGCGGAGGAGCGCCTGGTGGGCCGCAGTCCCGGCATGATCGACGTCTACAAGACGATCGGCCGCGTGGCCCAGACCAACGCGACGGTGCTGATCAGCGGGGAAAGCGGCACCGGGAAGGAGCTGGTCGCCCGGGTGATCCATCGGAACAGCGGCCGCGCCCGGGGCCCCTTCCTGGCGATCAACTGCGCCGCGATCCCGGAGGGGCTGCTCGAGAGCGAGCTGTTCGGGCACGAGCGGGGCGCCTTCACCGGCGCCGTGCAGCGCGCGAGGGGCAAGGTGGAGCGCGCCGACGGCGGCACACTCTTCCTGGACGAGGTGGGGGACATGTCCCTCGCCCTCCAGAGCAAGGTGCTGCGGGTGCTGGAGCGCCGCGAGGTGGAGCGGGTCGGCGGCGCGGAGCCGCACGCGGTGGACGTCCGCATCATCGCCGCCACCAACCGGGACCTGGAGCAGGCGGTCGCGGACGGAGCGTTCCGCGAGGACCTTTACTACCGGCTGGCGGTCATCGACATCCGAATCCCGCCGCTGCGGGAGCGGCCCGGCGACGTTCCGCGACTCACCGACCATTTCGTCCGGCTCCTGCGGGGGCCCGTGGGTCGCTCGGTGAGTCGCGTGGAGTCCGGGGCGTACGAGCGGCTCGAGGCGTACGACTGGCCGGGGAACGTGCGCGAGCTCCGGAACGTGATCGAGCGGAGCCTCATCCTCGGCCGCGGAGGCACGCTGCGCGGCGAGGACCTTCCAGCCCTGGACGGCCGACCCGAACGCGGCGCGGAACGGCCCACCCTGGCGGACCTCGCCCGGCGGGAACTGACCCTGGAGGCGCTGGAGAAGCAGTACCTCGGCCGCGTGCTGCGGATGGCGGGGTGGAACCAGAGCCGGGCGGCCCGGATCCTCGGGATCCACCGGAACACCTTGCGGCGGAAGATGGGACGCTACGGCCTCGCGCCCCCGGACTGAGCGGCGCGGCGCCCTTCCCGACCGCGCGGGGCGCTCTCGCTGGGCGCCGGAGCCCGGACCTCCGCGCTCACGGGAGCGCGGGAAGAAGGCGGGGGGAGACGAGGAGGAGCGCGCCGACTCCGAGCAGCACCGCCCCCGCGACCGGCCCGACCGGCCACCCGCGCGGGAGCACCTTCTCCAGCAGGATCAGCGCCGCCACCCCGGCCATCCAGGCCAGGCTCATCATGCCGAGGGCGATCAGGACCAGCATCAGGCCCCAGCAGCAGCCCAGGCAGTAGAGCCCGTGCCCCGTCCCGACCCGGAAGGCGGCCGGACCGCCGCTCCGGAGGCGCGTCGCGTGGTGGGCGAGGAAGGCCAGCGGGGACCGGCAGTGCCGCAGGCAGGCCCGCTTCCACGGGGTGAGCTGGTAGACGCCGGCCACCACGAGCAGGCCGGCGCCCAGGCGAACGGCCGCCTCGCCCGAGGGCAGGTGCGGGCCCAGGTGGACCGCCGCCGCGTAGACGACCAATCCCGAGGCGCCCCACACCAGGAGGTAGCCGGCGACGAAAGCGGCCGTGGCCGCCGCCGCCGAGCGGCCGTTCCGCCGTGCCCAGCGGTCGAACACGACGGCCACGGGCGCCAGGGCGGGGAGCATCATCGCGGCCATCATCACGAGCCAGGTGGCCAGGAAGAGGGCCCCCATGCCGAGCGACGGCGCCATGCCGGGCGATTGCATGGACAGGCCACCGCCGGTTAGAAGGCCGGTTCGCATCCCGGAGTCGGCGGCGGCCGAAGCCGTGAGGAACCACGCGAGCGCGGCCAGCCCGAGAAGGACGGTCACCAGCCCCCGCTCCCACCGCCGGCCCGGCTCGGGCGGCACCGGGACGGAGGTCATCCGGCGTCGGGACCGCTCCAGTCGAAGGCCATGTGCTTGCTCGACTGGCCGCTCCGCTCCCAGCGGAACTCGAAGCCCTCGGCCCGGTCGGTGACCGCGACGCCCTGGGTGGCCACGCTGCCCGGTCCCACCTCGCTACCGGGCGGGTCGTGGATCTGCACGCGCCGACCCGGCGCCGTGGTGGGCCCCGTCAGGGCCTCCGCACGCGCCTCCACGCGTCCGGGGACGCGCGCGCGCCACCACCCCAGATTCTCGTCCATGTCGAACTCCACCGGGGCGAACTCAACCCCGCGCGTCTCGCCGATGAGCTCGGCGAACTGGGCCGGCCATCCGCCCGCCTGCCCGGTGAAGATCATCTGGAGCGCCTCGCGCTGGCGCTCGTCCGCCCGCTCGTCGAAGAACACGCCCATCGCGACATCCGCCTCGCCCGTCCAGGCGTTCCCCTCGAAGGCGCCCAGCGCGAGGACGTTCAGCCCATCCAGCGCCACCTCGCCGTACCGGCCCTCCCGGACGTGCCAGACGAGCGTCCCCTCGCACGCCCCGTTCGTGGGAGTCTGCGCGAAGTAGCAGGGACAGGGAATGTTGCAGCTACAGACGTCGAACCAGTCGCCCTTCAGCGTCCAACGCGGGACTTCGGCCATGGCGTTCCCTCCTTCGGATGGCCGGTCGCCTCCCAGACCGGCCGTCGGCGCCGCGTCTCGCCGCCGCGCCGTGGCCGTAAGCCGGGGGCGGACCGGCCGAATCATCTGGAACCACATCATGACCACTGAGCCGTGGCATCGCCAGCCGGCGCGCCGCGCGGCCCCGTGGCGGAGCCCGCGGCGGCGACGGGCGAGCGGGTCAGTGGGTGGTGAGCAATCCGAGCTCCCGCTCGACGTTGAACAGCGGGCTGTAGACGAACTCGGGGGGGCCGTCGATGTTGCCGCCCCACAGGATCCCGTTCAGGATCACGTGCCCGCCGGCGACGTTCCCCCGCCGGTTGGTGAACGTGAACACGGGAGAGCCGCTGTCGCCTCCATCGGAGCCCGCGGCCACGAACGCCTGGCAGCGACGGACGTAGGCACCGCCGAGGGCGAGCACGTTCACGCAGGTCGCCGTGACCTCTCCGCCGGTCCATCCGGTGGTCCGGCCGACCTTGAACACCGTCTCGCCGAGCACCGCGAGCGGCTGCTCGTCCCGGATCGTGAAGGTGGGCTTCTTCGCGTCCACCTCCAGCGTCCCCGCGACGGGATCGAACGCGGCCGGGCGGGCGATCTTGCCGAGGTCGAACGGGACCCCGTCCGCGTATTCCGCCCGCGCGGCATCCGACCAGCGGCAGGGCAGCAGAACGGGACAATCGGCGCTCACGGTCATGGCGGGATCGTCCGCCTCCGTGCCGATGAAGTTCTCCGAGTCCGTCAGCCCCGTGAGCTCGGGCTCCTGCTTGGGCTGGTAGTATAGGGTCTCCACGTTCGCCCCGTCGCCCTCGGGTTCCGAGCAGTGGGAGTTGGTGATGAAGGAGGGATTCGGCTCGTGCTCCGGTCCCTCGGGGACCGCGTTGAACCCGAGCGTGCACCTCGGCCCGACGGTCGCCACGCCCTCCAGGGTCAGGAAGAAGACGAAGTTGATCTGGTAACCGCCGACCACCGGTCGGACGCGGTCCTGGAGCGTGTGGCCGTCGAGTGCGGGCGCCGCCGCTCCCGTGCGCACCACCACCGCGGGCACTTCCTCGACCACAAACGCCTCGCCCGGCACTCCGGCGTCAAGTACGGCGGCTGTCATGGCGGAGACGGCGGACGCATCCACGCCCCCGAAGCGCAGCCGGTTCGCACCCTCGTCGATGTCCGACAGGATCGCGCCCGAGACGCTGAGCGCCGCGGGCCACGCCGCCTCGTGCCAGGCGTCGAGCTGGCGCCAGTCGTAGCGGGCCTCGCGCACGATGAGGTCGGACTCGCTGAAGTCTCGACTCGAGAGCCATGCCGAGAGCGCCTGCTCCGCGGCCGGGCGCTCGGCCGGGTCCGTCAGGGAGACGACCGGCCGGTCACCGTCCAGAAAGTAGCCGGCGAAGCCCGGCACGACATCGGCCACCGCCCATGGATCGGGCGTCTCGTCCTGCGAGACCTGCTGGAGGTCGAACCCCGGCGCGGCGGGGACCTGCTCCCTATCCTCGACCCCGGCCGGCGACGTCCCGTCGTGACAGCCGCCCGCCACCAGGAGCGCCGCGACCAGGGCCGAGGCGGCGGCCTTCCGGGCCGACCGCCGGTGCGTCCGCGTGGAACTGCGCATGATCACCTCCCGTGCTCGGATGTGGTGCACCCGCTGTCTCGATACGGGGCACGGGAGCGGTCCCTCCCGGCCCCTCGCCACGAACATCGCGGGAGGCGAGGACGGCGGTTCCGGCCGACATGCCGGGCCCGAACGCCTCTTGCCCTTCCCCGCGGCTCGGAACGACAGCCGAGAAGAAGGGGCAACGCGCGTTCCGTCCGCGGCCGGGCGGAGCGGCACTCACGAAAAAGAGGCGAGGATTGCCGGTATGTCGTCGCGCGCATGCACGTGTGGAGGGTAGGGACGTAGCCGCGAGCCAAGGAAGGAAGGTGGGGGGCGACGGAGAGGAGAGGAGCGCGGGGCGCGGCGCCGGAACGACCGACGGCCCCGCTCGGGGCCGCCGGCCGTCGACGCCACCGGACTCAGTGCAGGGTCACCCCCACGCCGATCTGGCCGACGTTCGCGTCGCCGTCGGAGAACGTCATGCCCATCCCGTTCCAGAAGGGCGTCACGCTGACGTTGTCGCCGACCCGGAGGTCCCATCCGAGACCCAGGACGGCGGCGCCGCCGGTCTCGCTGTCGCTCCCCAGGCCGTCGATCTCCAGGTCCACGATCCCGAGACCCACTCCGCCGAGCAGGAAGAAGCCGCCCTCGGCCGACGGATAGAACCGGACGGCCGCCGTGGTCGTGCTGGCCGTGAGGGTCACGCCGTCCTCGGACTTCGTCCACGCGTGGACGGCGGCGCCGAGCAGCACCTTCTGACTCAGCGTGCCGCCGAGCGCCAGGTTGCCGCTGAAACCACCCTCGCGCGTGCCGCAGTCCTGGCAGCCCAGTGTGCCATAACCCAGGCCGGCGCTGAACCAGAAACCGTCCCGCTCGTGCGCCGCCTGTGCCCGAGCGTCGTGGGGCAGCGCGAGCAGCCCTCCGACCAACATCAGAAGCGCTCCGAACTTGACCGATCTCATCGCGTGGCCTCCCTGTCGATCGCCTGAACGGACCCGCGGGCGCGACGCGGGCGATGGTCGCGCGCGCCCGCCGGACGCACGTCTCCGAGCGTCGCGACGGGGGGAAGCAGCGCGCGTGCCGGTCCAGTACGTTCGGCCGTATCAAGCTATGTTGTGGCCTATTAACGGTACTGATATGATGTGAATTATTGTAGAAACCGCCCTGCGGATCCCGCGGTATTCTGCACCAGAGTGGCAAGCCGCGAGGGGGCGACGGGCGCCCCTGCCGCCGGCCGGGCCTCATCGGGAAAGCGGGTCGACATCCTCGAGCCGGTGAAGGGGTGGAAAAACGCAGGGGACGAGGCTGTCACCTGCGCTCCCTCCACAGGATCCCCTAGCCTACGGGAGCTGCATCGCCAGGTAGACGACCGCCGTGCCCCCCAGCAGCGCCAGCCCGACGTAGGAGAGGGTCCGCAGGCCGCGCCCGGGCCGCCAGGCGCCGGGCACGTGCGGCGCGGTCACCGCCCGCAGGTTCAGGTAGCCCAGGATCGGCGCGGTGAGGAAGGAGATGGTGGTGGCGAAGTCCACCATGGCGGTGAGGCTGCCCACGAAGCGGGCGAACACGAAGATGGTGAGCGCGGCGAGGACGAGCAGCCCGATCCAGTAGCCCTTCCCTTCCCGCTCCTCCCGCGGCCGCGTCTCCGCCCCCGTGCGCAACGCGTGGAAGGAGCGCGCGATCGCCCGCGGGAAGCCGTCCATGACGGTGAGCGTGGTGGAGAACATGGTGGTCAGCACGGCGACCAGGACCACCGGGCGCGCCCATTCGCCGAGCGTCCGCGCGTACAGGTCCACGAGCTGGATGGAGAAGAGCGTCCCCTCCGGCCGGAAGCGCTCGCCGGAGGCGTGCATCACGCCGGCCCCGAGAGTGAGGAAGGCGAAGGCGATCAGGCCCGTGCCCACGTACCCGATCCGGAAGTCCAGGAGCGCGTCCGCCACGCTGGCCCGCACGCCGGAAGCCCGGTCCTTGGCCAGCGTCCACAGCGAGCTCCACACGCTGATGTCGATGGCCGAAGGCATCCAGCCCGCGAGCGCCAGGATGAAGGCGAAGCCGACCGCCTCCGATCCGGAGGCCAGCGGCCATGGGGTCACGTCCACGTCCGTCACGCGCGGCGCGATGACGGCGGCGGCGATCAGGGTGGAGAGGGCGAGCAGCGCGAGCACCGCCTTGATGGTGGCGTCCAGCGCCCGGAAGCGGCCGATCCACAGGATGCTCCCGCAGAGGCCCAGCACCGCGGCGCCCATGACCGGAAGCGACCAGTCCAGGCCGAAGGCGTGCGCGAACAGGAAGGCGGTGAACAGGGAGACCGCGACCTGGACGATGAGCGCGGTCGCCAGGGTGATGAGCAGGTAGAGCCACAGCGCCCAGCGGCCCAGGCGCCGGTAGCCTTCGACCAGGCTCTCGCCCGTGGCCGCGGCGTAACGGGGACCGAACTCGAAGAAGGGATACTTTAGGAGGAGCGCGAGGAGGACGATCCAGGCGAGGGTGAAGCCCCCATTGGCGCCGGCCCGGGTGGACTGCACGAGGTGGGAGACGCCGATCGCGGCCGCCGCCCACAGCAGGCCGGGCCCGAAGCTGCGCCAGAAGCGACCGCCCACCGCGCGCCCGCGCTCCGGCCGGCCTCCGCCCGATTCCTCGTTCAATCCCCGCCCGGCAGGTACTCCAACGGGTCGACCAGCTCCACGTCCGGGTGCCCCTCCGCGAACTGCCGCAGGAACGGGGCGTGGCCGGAGCCGAAGATGGCGAGCACCCGGTCGCCGGGTTCGGCGATCCGGTGGATGTTCACGAAGATCCGCAGGTTCCGCTCGTAGTAGTTCACCACGGGTTCCATCCCGATGTAGACCGAGTCGGCCCCCACCACGGCCATGCGCATGTAGGGGGCGAAGGTCTGTCGCACGTCCTCGGCCCGGTTCACGTGGCGCAGCGCGCCTCCCACGGTCTCCGTGCGGTGCAGGCTGTCGGAGGTGGAAAGAATCCGGTCGCGAAACTCCTCGAAGTAGCGGATGAACGACGGGTCGTTCTCGGCGGCCCATGCCATCACGCGGTCCATCCCGAACCGGTTGCGCCAGTCGACCGCGTAGACCCGCTCGTGCCCCAGCTCGGCCGCCAGACGAAAGCCGAGCTGCTGCCGCTCGTTCCGGGTGAGCTCGTGCGCGCCCCCGCGATAGGCGTGGTACAGGCTGTCCAACCGGGCCGCATTCTCGTACGGCCACTCGAGGGCGATCTTCGTCGGACGGAATCGGGCCAGCGCGTCGACCACCTCCCGGATCTCCCGTTGCTTCTCCGGCGTCAGGACATCGGGCACCTCGGGGTTGATCGCGTCCTGCCCCGGATTCGCGAAGTGGAAGGTGCCGAGGATGAGGAGCCGGACGGCGGCCGTGTCCTGGACGGACGCGAGCGGGGCGGCCCGCGTGGTCTCGGGCGCGGAGCCCGAGACCGCCAACGCGGCGCCGAGAAGGAGAACGAAAACGGTCGGCGCGCTCGAGCTCATGGTCGGCCTCCGGATGCGACGCCGCTGGGCGCGGGGCCCTCGGGCCCGCTCCCGGCCGATGTCCGCGGTGGACGTGGACGGGCGCCCTCCGCTACCGGGTCGCCGCGCTGGCGGCAATCTTCCGGGAACGGGAGCGGTCTCGCAACGGCGGAGACGGGAGCGCCGGGTCCCTTGCCGGACGCCCCGCGCGCCGGCATCGTCTGTCGTGAACGGGGGACGGCGAAGTCCCGTCCGTTCGGCCACCTATGATCAAGCCCGCGCTCTTCCTCGCCGCGTTGCTGCTCCCGCTCGGCCCTCCGGCCGAGGTCTCCCTGTCCGTCCAGGAGGACGCCGCGCAGGAACAGTCGGCCGGCGAGCGCCCCGCCGACGGGGCGGACGAGGAGGCCGCCCAGGAGGACGCCGCCGGGCGCCCCCCGGTGAGCCTGATCCGGGTGGAAGGACCGATCACGCCGGTCACCACGAACTACATCCGGCGGGGCATCGCCGAGGCTACGGAGCGCGAGGCGGCCGCCCTGGTCATCGAGCTGGACACGCCGGGCGGGCTGCTCGAGTCCACCCAGAACATCGTGCGGGCGCTGTTCGAAACCGAGGTCCCCGTCGTCGTCTACGTCTCGCCCGACGGGGCGCGGGCGGCCAGCGCGGGCACCTTCATCACCATGGCGGCCCACGTGGCGGTCATGGCGCCCTCCACCACGATCGGCGCCGCCTCGCCGGTCACCATGTCCCCCGGGGCGCAGGCGGACACGGTGATGCAGCAGAAGATGTTCGAGGCGACCGAGAGCTTCATCGAGACAATCGCGGAGCGCCGGGGCCGCAACGTGGAGTGGGCGATCGCCGCCGTGCGCGAGGGCGCCTCGGTGACCGAGAGCCAGGCGCTCGAGCTGGGCGTCATCGACCTGGTGGCCGCCGGACGGACGGAGCTGCTGGAGGCGCTCGAGGGGCGCGAGGTGGAGGGCGACACCCTCCGCACCGCCGGGGCCGAGATCGAGGAGCTGCCGCGGAACCTGGCCGAGCGGTTCCTGGGCCTCATCCTTCGGCCCGAGCTGATGCTGATCCTCATGCTCGTGGCCGTCTACGGGATCATCGGGGAGGTCACGAACCCGGGCGCGATCGTGCCGGGCGTGGCGGGCGTCATCGCGCTCATCCTGCTCCTCTACGCCTCGGCCGCCATGCCGATCAACACGGCCGGCTACCTGCTCCTGGCCCTCGCCATCGCGCTCTTCATCGCGGAGGCGTTCACGCCAACCTTCGGGCTCCTGATCGCTGCCGGATCGGTGGCGTTCTTCCTGGGGGCGCTCATGCTCTTCCAGGACCTGCCGGAGCCGATGGAGCTCCCGTGGGGCTATCTGGTGCCGGCCACCATCCTGACGGCCGTGTTCTTCGTGTGGGTCGCGACCGCCGGGCTGCAGGCGCAGCTCGCCCCCGCCCGGACGGGCGTGGAGGCGCTGATCGGCCGGCGGGCCGAGGTGGTGGACCCGGTGGACGCCTCGGGCGGCCGGGTGTTCGTGGACGGCGAGTACTGGCGCGCGATCGCCGAGGAGGAGATCCCGGAAGGCGCGAGCTGCGAGATCGAGGAGATCCGCGGGCTCACGATGAAGGTGCGGCCGGTCACTCGCTGAACGCCGCCACACTGAGAGAGGGGAGCGACCCATGATCGACGGAACGGAGTTCGGCGGGCCCCTGCTCTGGCTCATCACCCTCGGGGTGCTCGTCATCATCCTGCTGCCCCAGATGGTGAAGATCCTCCGCGAGTACGAGCGCGCGGTGGTCTTCCGGCTCGGGAAGTTCCTCAAGGTGAAGGGGCCGGGCTTCATCCTCCTCATCCCCTTCATCGACCGGATCGAGCGGGTGGACCTGCGCGTCCTCACCATCAACGTGGAGCGCCAGGAGGTCATCACCCGGGACAACGTGACCGTCCACGTGGACGCGATCGTCTTCTTCCGGGTGGTCGATGCCGAGAAGGCGATCATCCAGGTGGAGCGCTACATGGAGGCGACCACCTGGCTGGCCCAGGCCACCCTGCGCAGCATCGTCGGCCAGGTGGAGCTCGACGAGCTCCTGGCCGAGCGGGAGACGGTGAACAAGAAGATCCAGGACATCATCGATCGGCAGACCGACCCGTGGGGGATCAAGGTCGTGTCCGTCGAGGTCCGGGACGTGGTGCTGCCGGAGAACATGAAGCGCGTGATGGCCCGCCAGGCCGAGGTGGAGCGGGATCGCCGCGCCAAGGTCATCCACGCCGAGGGGGAGTTCCAGGCCGCCACCCGACTGGTCGAGGCGGCGCAGATGATGCGCGACCACCCGATCGCGCTCCAGCTCCGCTACCTCCAGACGATGGCCGACGTGGCGGGCGAGAAGAACGCGACGTTCGCGCTCATCCCCTTCCCGATGGAGTTGCTGGAGGCGTTCAAGGCGCTCCGGCCGGGCGGGCGCGGCGAAGGCGGCTGAGCGGAAGCGCGGCCGGACCCCGGGGTCGTCCGGGGCCCGGCGCGCTGCCCGTGCGTCAGTTCTTCGCCCGCGTCATGTTCACGTTGTAGATCTCGTCGGAGTGGCCGCCAAAGTACGCGGTCTGCCAGGCGCGGAGGAGGTCGTCGAACTCCTCGCGCTCCGGCGTCCCCTCCGCGGGAAGGTTGGCCTCCGCCCACTCCTCGCACGGGACTCCGCACGGCGCCTCCACCGAGGCCCAGTCCGTATACTCCGCGATGATCTTCACCTCGGCCGAGCTCGAGCCCCAGTAGTGCTGGGCCACCCGGTAGCTGAGGATGTTCGGGTTGTTCTTGGCCTGGGGCGCCACGACCCGGTCGATGAAGCGCATCACCTTCTGCCCCTCCTCGCCCGCGGGAAGGGTGAAGGTGGACACGGTGAGCACCCGGGTCGGGGGCGGCTCGGAATCCTGGGCCTGGAGGGCCGCGGGGCCGAAGGCCAGGCCCAGCAGGGCCAGCGCGGGCACGGCGCGCGACGTCGGAAGTCGTGTCTTCAAGGGTCGCTCCTCGTCTGGTGCATGGACTTGTGGTGGATGGACCGGGTCCGGCGGACGGATGGCGCGGTGGCCCGCCCGCCGGAATCTCACTTGAGGGTCAGCTCGCGGGCGAGCTTCCCGCCAAGGATCTCGCGGAGCTGGCTCCGCTCCACG
>CAZTGV010000058.1:0-14836 GCA_964613475.1 uncultured Gemmatimonadota bacterium | reverse complement strand
TCATGTCCCTGTCGGTCATGACGCCCACTCCCCGGCGAACGACGACAGCTCCTCCCGCAGCTTCGCCCGCGCGCGGAAGAGCTGGGATTTGGAGGTGCCGGGCTGGACGCCCAGCGCCGCCCCGATCTCCTCGTGGGTGAATCCTTCCAGGTCGTGCATCAGGAACACCGTCCTGTATCCCTCCGGCAGCCGGTCGATGGCCCGCTCCAGCCGCTCCTTGAGGTCCGGCTCGAGTCCGCCGGGTCGGACGGTGCCGGCGGGCCCGTCCTCCAGCGCGACCTCACGCTCGCGGAAGCGCTTCCGCTTCCTGAGGCCGTTGAGCGCCACCGAGGTGGCGATCGCGTACAGCCAGGTGCCGAACGAGGAGTCCCCGCGGAACTCCTCGAGCCGGCCGAAGGCTCGGACGAACGCGTCCTGGGTGAAGTCCTGCGCCAGGTGGTCCTCGCCGGCCATCCGGTAGCAGAGGCGGTAGACCCGGTCCACGTGCGCGTCGTACAGCGCCCGGGCCGCGCTCCCGTCCCCATCGATCACCTTCCGGATCAACGTCGCTTCGTCCACCTGTCTCCCGTGGCTGGCGCGGTCGTCCTCGCTCCGACTCGTGGACACGATCATCTCCGAAAGGGTTGCGTGGGACCGGAGGCCGGCGGCGGCGGTTCGTGCGAGCTCGGTCCGGCTCGCACGTTCCTTACCCCGAGACGAGGCGGCAAGCGGCGTGGAGGGACCCGTGATGAGAGCATCTGTGAGAGGAATGGAACGATGAGCGGAGAGAGAACCCGAGCCGGCGGCCGCCGCCTCTTCGCGGACCTGCCGACCGCGGCGACCCTGCTCACCGTACTGGCACTGGCGGGGTGCGGCACGCTGGAGCCCGAGGAGCGCGAGGCGCGCGCCTTCGACTTCCGCCAGGAGGCGCACGGCTTCGAGGCGGACTTCACCGACTTCCCCGCGGAGCAGGAGGCGGACGTCGACTTCGAGGCCGGACACGGGCCGCTTCCCGGTGAGCTGGCGGGGGAGGGGCCCGCGCTGTTTCACCGCGGCGTGAACATCAGCGACGACCTATTCATGATCTTCAAGCGACGGGTGGAGGGGCTCGAGCCGAACCGGCCCTACGCGGTCTCCTTCTCCCTGGAGTTCGCCTCCGACGCCGGCGCCGACTGCGACGTGGGCACCGCCGTGGCCGTGTGGCTGAAGGCCGGGGCGGCCGCCGAGGAGCCCGTCCGCACGGTCGAGGACGGCTACGTCCGATTGAGCGTGGACAAGGGCGAGCAATCCCAGGGGGGAGCGAACGCCTCGGTCCTGGGCGACATGCGGAACCGGGAGCCGGGCTGCGGCGCCGACGTCCCCTGGGCGCTGAACCGGCACGAGGCGGAGCGGACGATCCAGGTCTCCGCGGACGCCGAGGGCCGCGTGTGGCTCTTCTTCGGCTCGGAGTCGGGCTTCGAGACCCCGCACGAGCTCTACTTCACCCACTTCGAGGCGACCTTCCGCCCCCTCGACTAGCGCCGGGACCCGCCGAGCGCGCGGGCCTCCTCCGCGGGGGCGAGTGCGCGCTCGCGCGGCCGCGAGCGCGCGAGGTACGGGCGGCAACCCGGCCCGACCCCGCCCGTGTTCGCGCCTCCGGCGCCGCGGTATCATGGCCCATGCCTCCGCCCGTCCAGCCCGACCGCGCCACCTTCCGCCGGCTCGCCCGGCCCGGGCGGGCGGTGCCGGTCTGGTCGGAGCTGGCGTTCGACCTGGACACGGCGGTCACCGCCTACGCGAAGCTGCGGCGGGGGCCGTTCTCCTTCCTCCTCGAGTCGGTGGTCGGCGGGGAGCGGTGGGCCCGCTACAGCTTCCTCGGCGCCGAGCCGTCCGAGGCATGGCGGCTCGGCGGGAAGCGGATCGAGCGGTGGACGCCCGCCGAGGGCTGGCGCGAAGCCGGGCGCACGGAGGATCCGCTGGCGGACTTCGCGCGCTGGATCGGGCGCTGGCGACCGGCCGGGGGAGAGGAGCTGCCGCGCTTCTGGGGGGGCGCGGTCGGCTTCTTCGGGTACGACCTCGTCCGCTGGCTCGAGCGCCTGCCGGAGCCCCCCCCTTCGGATCTGCCCCTGCCGGACGCCTGCTTCCTGGCCACCGACCGGGTGCTGATCCTCGACAACCTGCGCTCGCGCGCTCTCGCCGTCCGCGCCGTCCGCGTGCCGGAAGGGGCCGATGTGGACGACCTGTACGCCGAGGCGGCGGCCTCGCTCGAGGAGCTGGTGGGGCGGCTGCGGGGCCCATCGGGACTCCGTCCGCTCCCGCTGGCGCCGCCAGGAGAGGCGGAGGCGCGGAGCGGGACGGAGCGGGAGGCGTTCGAGGCGGGCGTGGAGCGGATCCGCGAGTACATCCGCGCGGGCGACGCCTACCAGGTCGTCCTCTCCCGGCGCCTGGAGGCGGAGCTGGCCGCCGACCCCCTGGACGTCTACAGGGCGCTCCGGACCCTCAACCCCTCGCCCTACCTCTTCCTGCTCGAGCTGGACGGGGTGCGGCTCATCGGCTCCTCGCCCGAGTCCCTGGTGCGCGTGGAGGGCGAGGAGGTCGCGGTCCGTCCCATCGCCGGCACGCGGCCGCGCGGCGCGGACGAGGCGGAGGACCGCGCCCTGGCCGAGGAGCTCCGCGCGGACGAGAAGGAGCGGGCCGAGCACCTGATGCTGGTCGACCTGGGGCGGAACGACGTGAGCCGCGTGGCCCGCGCCGGCTCGGTGCGCGTCCCCGCGTTCATGCGGGTGGAGCGCTACCGGCACGTCATGCACCTGGTGAGCGAGGTCACCGGCCGGCTGCGGCCCGACCGCACCGCGCTGGACGCGCTGGCCGCCGCGTTCCCGGCGGGCACCCTCACCGGCGCGCCGAAGGTCCGAGCCATGGAGATCATCGACGAGCTCGAGCCGGTCCGGCGGGGCCCGTACGGCGGGGCGGCGGGCTACGTGAGCTACGGCGCGGAGAGCCTCGACATGGCGATCGTGATCCGCACGATCGTCGCCCTCGGGCGCCGCGCCCTCGTGCAGGCGGGGGCGGGCATCGTCCACGACTCGGTGCCGGCCCGCGAGTGGGAGGAGACGGCGAACAAGGCGCGTGCCGTGCTCCGCGCCCTGGCCGTGGATGGCGGAGGCGCGGCGTGGGGCTGAAGGCGCGGATCCGCTCGGAGATCGGCGAGCCGGACCGCAAGCGCCGCTACGTGCGCGACCTGTTCGGCCGGGTGGCGGGCCGGTACGACCTGACGAACGACGTGATGTCGCTCGGCCTGCACCGGCGGTGGAAGCGCCTCCTGCTCGAGCTGGCCGACCTGCGGCGCGGGCACCGGGTGCTCGACCTGGCGGCCGGCACGGGAGACCTGGCGCTCGGCGCGGCGCGGCGGGGGGGCGCCGTGGTGGCGGCGGACCTAACGCGCGAGATGATGGCGGTGGGCCGGACGCGCCCCGGAGCCGACGCCGTGGCCTGGGTCCGCGCCGACGCGCTCGACCTCCCCTTCCTGGACGGCGCCTTCGACCGCGTGCTGGTGGGCTACGGGCTTCGCAACTTCCCGGACCTGGACCGGAGCCTGCGCGAGATCCGCCGCTGCCTGCGTCCGGGTGGACGCCTGCTGTCGCTCGACTTCGGGAAGCCGCGGGCGCGGCCGCTCCGCCGCGCCTACCTTGCCTACCTGGACCTCTCCACCCGGGCGGTGGGCTGGGCGCTCCACCGGGACCCGGAGGCGTACGCCTACATCCCCGAGTCCCTGCGCCAGGTGCCCGACCAGCGCGGGGTGGCCGAGCGGATGCGGCGGCTCGGGTTCGACCGCTGCGGGCACGTGGACCTGCTGTTCGGCGCCATGGCGATCAACTTCGGGGAGCGCTCCGCCCCAGAGGCGCGGTGAGGCGCGGGCCGCCGCCCGCGACCGTCCGACGGGGGCACCCCGAAACGCCGCGCCGGGCCCCGCGCGGTCTCCCCTACTGCGACTCCGACTTCCACAGGGTGATCTGCCGCTGCCCCGTCTCGCTCTCCTCGAGCCGTGCGGTGAGGGTGTCGCCGTCGTCGAGCTGGAGGTCGTCGCGCATCTCCTGGGGGATGGTGATCCGGCCGCCGCTGCCTACCGTGATCGTCGAATAGTACATCACCCGGTAGATGCCCATTTCGCCTCCTTCGGAATGTTCGGGATTCCCGCGCGCGGTCCGTCCGAGCGATAGTCGCGGGATCGCGGGAGGGCTCGCCCGGGCGGAGCGACCCCCAATATAAGGGGACCTGCTTGCGGCCGCCGGACCCGGCGGAGAACTTTCCCGCAGGAGTACCGGACCGTGCGACGGGAAGGAACGATTGGAAGGACCCGCCATCCGCCTCGAGGGCGTCAGCAAGCGGTTCGGCCGCACGACCGCCGTCCAGGACTTCGACCTCCGCGTTCCGAGCGGCTCGATCTACGGCCTCCTCGGCCCGAACGGGGCGGGGAAGACCACGACCATCCGGATCATCCTGGACATCCTCGGCGCGGACGCCGGCACGGTGGAGGTGCTGGGCCGCCGGGTCGACGACGCGGTGCGCGCCCGGATCGGCTACCTTCCCGAGGAGCGCGGCCTCTACCAGAAGATGAAGGTGCTCGACCAGCTCGTGTTCTTCGGCGAGCTGAAGGGGATGCCGCGCGCCGAGGCGCGCCGCGAGGCGCTGGCCGGCCTCGAGCGGGTCGGCCTCGGCGACCGGGCGGACGCCCGGGTGGAGGACCTCTCCAAGGGGATGCAGCAGAAGGTCCAATTCCTCTCGACCATCCTCCACCACCCCCGCCTCCTCATCCTCGACGAGCCGTTCAGCGGCCTCGACCCGATCAACGTGGACGTCCTCAAGCGCATCGTGCTCGAGCGGAAGGGCGAGGGCGCCACGGTGCTGTTCTCGACGCACATGATCGAGGACGCGGAGCGCCTCTGCGAGCGGGTCTGCATGATCGCCGGCGCCCGGAAGGTGCTGGACGGCACGGTGGCGGAGGTGAAGGCCGCGGCGGGCCGCCGGGACGTGGCGATCGCCTACGAGGGCGACGGGGACTTCCTGCGCGCGCCCGACCTGGTGGACCGCGTCCGCGACCACGGGCGCCACGTGGAGGTGCGGCTCCACGAAGGCGCCGACCCGCAGGCGCTGCTGCGCCGGGCGGTGGAGACGGGCGTCCGCATCCGCCGTTTCGAGCTCGTGGAGCCGACACTGCGCGAGATCTTCCTTGAGAAGGCGGGCGAGAAAGGGGACGGCGGCCGCGCCGGAATCCGGCCCGGTCGACCGGAGCCGGCGCTCTCGGAGGGAGCGGCCTAGCATGGCGCTCGCCGGCCCCCTGAACGCCAAGGTCCGCGCGATCGTCCGGCGGGAGTACGTGCAGCGGGTGCGCTCCAAGTGGTTCCTCTTCTCCACCATCGGCATTCCGGCGCTCCTGGTGGCGCTCGCCTTCCTGAGCGGCTGGCTGGTGACCCGGGATGCGGGCGAGGGCGAAACCCGGATCGGAGTGGTGGACCGCACGGGCGCCCTGGGCGAGCGGGTCGCCGAGGAGTTGCTCCGCGACTCGATGTTCGCCGCCCCCCTTCCGGAGCTCGCCGCCCTCGGGGACCGGGCGCTCTCCGACCGCCTCCTCGCCTCCGGCTTCCACCTGTTCCTGGTCATCCCGGAGACGGCGCTGGAGGACGACCCGGAGGCCGGCGGCGCCGCGCTGCTCGGGGAGGGGACGCGCCTGGCGCGCGCCTTCCAGGGAGCCTGGGACGGCATCCCCGTCCGCCTGCTGGCGCGCGAGAGCGTCGGCATGGGCACCCGCCGGGCGATCCAGCAGTCGGTCACCCGCGCCTTCGTCACCGCGCGCCTGGACGCCGCCGGGCTCGACGGGGTGGACGTGTCGCGGCTCCTGCGCCCCGCCGAGGTGAGCGTGGTCAGCGTCTCGGCGGACGGGGCACGCTCACAGGAGACCTACCAGGTGATCAGCTTCGTGCTGGCCCTGCTCTTCTACATGGTGCTCCTGGTGTACGGTCAGATGATCGTCCGCTCCATCCTGGAGGAGAAGACGTCGGACATCGTCGAGGTGATGGTCTCCTCCGTGCGCCCCTGGGAGCTGATGCTCGGCAAGATCGTCGGGGTCGGGGCGGTGGGCCTGACCCAGGTGGCGATCTGGGGCGCCGTGCTGACCGGCCTCACCCTGTACGGCCTGACCGGCGCCGCGGCGGCCTTCGCGGAGGCGGGCATCGACCCCTCCGAGCTCGGGGTGCCGCCGGGGCTCGTCCTGGGGATCCTGCTGTTCCTGGTGCTCGGCTACCTGCTCTACGCCGGCCTGTTCGCCGGCACCGGAGCCACGCTGAGCCGGGAGGAGGACGCCCAGCAGGCGAGCCTCCCGGTCGTGATCCTGATCGCCCTCCCTTTCATCATGGCCCAGGGCATCATCGAGCACCCGAACACGGCGCTCAGCGTGGCGCTGTCGCTCGTCCCCTTCTTCAGCCCGCTCCTCATGCCGTCGCGCATGCTGGTCACCTCCGTTCCCGCCTGGGAGCTGGGCGCGGCCGTGCTGCTCCTGATCGCCTGCATCCTCCTCGTCGCCTGGCTCGCCGGCCGCATCTACCGGGTGGGAATCCTGATGAAGGGGAAGCGGCCGAACCTGCCGGAGCTGGCGCGGTGGGTCCGCCACGGCTGACCGGCATCCTCTCCGTGGCCATCCCCCTCCTGATCGGCCTCCTGACGGGGTGCACGGGCGAGGAGGAGGCACGCGTGATCGTGGCGGGGACCACGTCCACCTACGACAGCGGGCTCCTGGACACCCTGGTCCTCCGCTTCCGCGCGGCCCATCCGGAGTGGGAGGTCCGGGCGATCGCGGTCGGAAGCGGCGAGGCGCTGGCGCTCGGTCGGCGCGGAGACGTGGACGTGCTGCTCGTGCATTCGCCGGAGGCGGAGATGCGGTTCATGGCCGACGGCCACGGGCTCGATCGCGTACGCTTGATGTACAACGACTTCGTGCTCGTCGGCCCGCCCGAGGACCCGGCCGGGGCGCGGGAGGCGGAGCGCCCGGCGGAGGCCTTCGCCGCCATCGCGCGGGCCGGAGCGCCCTTCTTCTCGCGGGGCGACTCCTCGGGCACGCACGTGAAGGAGCTCGAGATCTGGCGAGCGGCGCGGCCGGGCGGCGCGCCGCTCGCCGGCTCGAGGCCCGGGGCCCGGGCGAGCTGGTACCGCGAGACGGGCCAGGGACAGGGGACGACCCTGCAGATCGCCGACGAGCGCGGCGCCTACGCGCTCACCGACCGCGCCACCTTCCGCATCCTGGAGCCGTGGCTCCGCCTCCAGGTGGTGCACGAGGGGGACCCGTCGCTGCTGAACCTCTACTCCGCGATCCGGGTGCGGCGCGCCCGCAGCCCGGACGGCGCCGAGGCGTTCCACGCCTGGCTCACCTCCGGAGAGGGTCGGGCCGTCATCGAGGGGTTCGGCGGGCGCGGGGGGGGCGAGCCCCTGTACCGGACGCTGTCGATCGGCGAGGCGCTCCCCGTTCCGGCGGGCGTCGAGCCGGCCCCGGGAACGCTCCGATGAGCGCGCGACGGCGACGCTCGGCCGAGCTCGGTCACCGGGGCGCGCCCACGAGCCCCTTCTCGGGAGCGCTCCGATGAACCCGTTCCTGGAGGCGTGGCGGCTCCTCACCACGGGCGACCTCTACGTGTGGGAGATCATCCTCCGGTCGCTTCAGATCTCTGGGCTGGCGCTCCTGCTCGGCGCGGTCATCGGGCTGCCGATCGGCGTGGCCGTGGGGCTGGGCCGCTTCCGCTTCCGCCGCCCGGCGATCGCGCTGGTGAACACGGGGCTGGCGCTCCCCCCCGTCGTGATCGGGCTCGCCGTATACCTGTCGCTCTCCCGGGAAGGACCTCTCGCCGGCCTGGACCTCCTCTATTCCCCCGCCGCCATGGTCGTGGCCCAGGCGATCCTGTGCGGGCCCTACATCGCGGCGATCAGCCTGGCCGCGGCCGACTCGGTGCCTCCCGACGTGCGCCTTCAGGCGCGCGCCCTGGGCGCCAGCCGATTCCAGGCCATCCTCCTCCAGCTGCGGGAGGCCCGCACCTCCCTCGTCGCCGCGGCGGCGGCCGGCTTCGGCGCCATCATCAGCGAGGTGGGCGCGGTGATGATCGTCGGCGGCAACATCCTGGGGGAGACACGGGTGATGACGACCGCGATCGTCCTGGAGACCCGCCGCGGCAACTTCGGCGTGGCGGTGGCCCTCGGGGTCGTGCTCCTCCTGATCGCGCTCTACGTGAACATCCTCCTGCTGGCCCTCGGACGCGGCACCGTCCGGCGGCCGCTGTCGGCCTGAGCGAGCCCGTGGCGGAGCCCCGGGACCTCCTGGTCGGCGAGCGACTGGCGGTCGAGCACGGGGGCCGACGGGTCCTCGACGTGGAGGCGATCGCCCTGCGGGAAGGGGAGCTGCTCGCCGTGCTCGGACCCAACGGGGCCGGCAAGTCCACCCTTCTCCGGGTCCTGGCGATGCTCGACACCCCGAGCTCCGGGCGCGTGCGCTACCGGGGGCTGGGCGGGTCGGCGGCGGAGCGGGCGCTCCGCCGCTCCTCGGCCGCCGTGTTCCAGCGTCCGCACTTCTGGCGCGAGACGGTGGCCTACAACGTCGGCCTCGGCCTCCGCCTGCGACGGAAGCCGAGCGCGGAGGTGAAGGCCCGGGTGCGCAAGTTCGCGCATCTGCTGGGGATCGGGGAGATTCTGGATCGCGACGTGGGTACCCTCTCCGGCGGGCAGGCCCAGCGGGTGGCGTTGGCGCGGGCGCTCGTCCTGGAGCCGGAGGTCCTCTTCCTGGACGAGCCGACCGCGAACCTGGACCTGCCGGCGCGCTCCGCGCTGCGCGAAGACCTGGAGCGGCTGGCGCGCGAGCGCGCCGGGGCGATCCTCCTCGTGACCCACGACCTGACCGAGGCCCTGTCGCTGGCCGACCGGGTGGCCGTCCTCTCGGACGGGCGGATCGTCCAGGTCGGGACCCCGACCGAGCTGTACGAGCGCCCGGCCGTCCCGTACGTCGCGAACCTCACCGGGGCCGAGCTCACCCTGCGTGGGACCGTGCGGGCGGTCGAGGACGGGCTGCTGGTGGTGGACGCCGGCGGCGGCTGCCTGCGGGCCACCGGAGCGGCGTCGGCCGGGGACACGGTGAAGATCGGCTACCGGCCCGAGGACCTCGTCCTCGCCCGGGCCGACGAGCCCGGCGGCCGTCTCAGCACGCGAAACGTCCTCTACGCCACCATCTCCGAGCTGCGGCCCATCGGCGCGCTGGTCCGGGTTCGGCTCACGGGATCCCACGAGCTGGCGGCGCTGGTCACCCGGGCGGCGGTGGAGGAGCTGGGCCTGGAGGAGGGCCTGCGGGTCTGCGTGCGCGTGAAGGCAACTGCCTTGCATGCGTTTCCGATCTGACGTGGAGAGTCCGATGAGCCCCGACCCCGGGCAGAAGACCCGACGCATCGTCCTCATCGAGGACAACGCCGATGCGGCGGCGAGCCTGAAGCTGCTGCTGGAGATGAACGGCCACGAAGTGGCGGTGGCCTCGGACGGGGTCTCGGGCCTGGAGAAGGTCCGGAGCATGCGGCCCGATGTCGTCCTGTGCGACATCCGCCTGCCGGGCGACATGGATGGCTACGAAGTGGCGCGGGCGATCCGGCAGGAGCCCTCGTGCGCGTCGACCAGGCTGGTAGCGGTGACCGGACTCGTGCAGGACAAGGACGCCAGCCGGGCGCGGGAGGCAGGCTTCGACGTTCGGATCCTCAAGCCGATCGGCCTGGAGGCGATCGAGGGCATCCTCGAGCGGCTCGACGCCGACGCCTCCGGAGATCCCGAAGCCGACGGCTGAGCCCCGGAGCCGGGCGGCGCGGGCATTCCGGCTCCGGACGCGAGGTCAGTCCTCGTCCTCGTCCGAGTCTCCCTTTCGCTCGATCCGCTCCCGCAGCGCGCTGGCCACGGCCGCCAGCCGCTCCGACCGGCGGTCCAGGACGGCCGCGAGGCGAAGCAGGTTGGGGCGGCTCGGCCGCCGACGACCCGATGTCCATGCATGCAGGGTCGCGTACGCGACACCGGTTTCTCGCGCCAGATCCTCGACCGTTCCCGCGCCCGCGGACACTCCCCTTTCGATGAGCCTTCGGAGCTCTTGCTCTTGCTCGGGCAGCGTTTCCCCGCGGGCGCCGACTCCCCTCGACGCTTCCACAGGCTCCCCTTTATTTCGAATATCGAATTGTCTCCAATCCAATCCGGGCCCCCTCCGCAGCACCCGGCGTCGCGTGATCGGAAAGGTAGGGCGGCAAGTTCTGCGCCCGCGTCCCGGCAGGGACGGCGCCCAGGGGGCCGGCCCCCGGAAGGCCGGTGACGCGGGGACCGGCGCGGCGGCGCTCGGCCCCGCCGCTCAGAAGATCAGAAGAAGGGAAGCTACTGCTGGAGAAAAGAAGCTTGCTGGTCGGCCGCCGACGGCACCCGGTGGCAGCTCCGGCAGCGCGCCTCGTACGTCTCGCCCGCGCCCACCTGGATCGTGGGACCTTCGGCTTCGGCGGGCCGGCCGCCCACCAGGCGCTGGTTGCGGGTGGCCAGGTCTCCGCACACCACGCAGATGGCGTGCAGCTTGTCGATCTTCTCGGCCACCGCCAGCAGCTCGGCCATCGGACCGAAGGGTCGCCCGCGAAAATCCATGTCGGTGCCGGCCAGGATCACCCGCAGGCCCCGATCCGCGAGCTCGTTCGCCACGCGCACGATCCCGTCGTCCAGAAACTGCACCTCGTCGATCGCTACCACCTCCGTGGCTGGAGCGACCTTCTCGGCGATCTCCGTGGAGGAGGAGGCCGAAATGGCGGCGACCGAGCTGCCGTCGTGCGAGTTGATCCGCTGGATCCCGCCGTACCGATCATCGAGGTGGGACTTGAAGACCTGCACGGTGCGGCGAGCGATGATGGCCCGGCGCACCCGCCGCATCAGCTCCTCGGACTTGCCGGAGAACATCACGCCGGTGATCACCTCGATGACGCCTTCCTGCGAGCGCGGACCCACGCGACCGATCAGTCGAGAGGGGTCGCTTCGGTCAAGAGCCGGCTCAGCTCCTCATCCGTGCGTTCCCGCAAGCGACGGTGCGCGACGGCCACGTCGCCGTTCCCCTCCGGGATCCAGCGGGGCCGCTCGAAGGGGTCCGTCAGGCACACGAAGTAGATCCGAGCCGACTTCGCCTCGCCGGGCTGTCCGCCGGAGACGTAGGCCTCCCACTCGAGCATCTCGTCGTCCAAAAAGGTGCGGCGCATCGAATTCCTGCCTCCGCCGGATCGCGAGCGCGCCTCGGGCCTCACGCGCGTGCCGGCTTCCGATCCGGAGTCAAACCTTGACGGATTCAGCGAGCAGCTCGCGGAGGTCCTCCTCGGTGAGCTGCTCGACCGCCTCCTTCGGCACCTTCGAGAGTCCGACCGGCGCCAACGTGTACCGCTGCGGCGCCGACGGGTCGGTGCGGTTCCGAAAGAGGATCATCAGGCGGGGTGACTGCTGCAGCGTGCCGGAATGGAGGGAGAGCTCCGCCTCCCACCGATCACCCCGCTCGCTGGTGAACCGCGCGCGGGCGCTGTCGGCGGCTCCATCGAGCCGGAACAGCAGCTTCTTCAGTAGGTTGGTCGCCATCTAGCAGCACAGGTTCACGGCTCCCGTTGTCCGAGCGGACGTGCTCCCGTTCGGTCGTGCAGCGCCCTTCCCGAGCGCCCGTCCCGCAAGCTAGAGACGGGACCCACTGACGGACAACCACCGGGCCGGAGCCGCCGCCACGGGGACGCCGCACCGGGGCGTCTGGAAGCCGCGTCCGCCCCATATTGGCTCCCGGTTCGCTCCGTCCGGACCACCGCGGCCGGCTCGAGAGCGACTCGCGCCCTGCGACGACCGACGTTGCTTGCCCGCTACACTCCAGGGCGGGGCGGAGTGGCGGAGGCGTGTCTCTCAACGCGCTCCCGTGGGTGCCACTCCAAGCACAAGCATCTGTCAACGTTAACGTTACAAGTAGCCTCGCGTGCCCTCCGGGGTGGCGTACCTCGGTCGGGGGCGTATTTTTTGAACCTCCGCCGCCCGAGCGTCCGCCCACGGACTCGGCGGAGTCGAAGGCGACGCGGGCATTCGGGAACTCGGTTGCCATATGGCGGGGGTGGGGTGAATAGAGGAATGTGGGAATTCGGCACCGGAACCGGGCGGGCGCGGATCGGATCGGACCCGCACGCGTCGGCACAGGAGAGCGGCCCGCGTCTCGGCCCGGAGATCGGCTGGGTACCGACGAACGGAGGGGTTTCCGAAGCCTCCGACCCTCCTCGCTGCGACGCGGGAAAGAGCCTGATCGAGCCCTCCGCGGAATCGGACGCTCACTCGGACGATCATGACGAGGGGCGCCTCGCGCCCATGGATCCGGCGATGCTTCCTTCCACCGACGCGGACGAGCATGCGCCCGAGGAGGATGAGGAGGATACGGACCTCGACGACGCGCTCGGCGAGCTCCGGGCGGCCTTGAACGAGGAGCCCGAGGCGGGCGAGGAGCCCCGAGCCGAGGCCGAGGCGAGCGGTCCCGACCAGCTCACGCGGGTCCGGGAGCTCCTGGAGACCACCGACGTCCTCCTCGTGCTTCCCTCCGAGGCGTTCGTCTACTTCTATCCGGCCAACCCCGAGCAGGTGATCAACGCCGCCCAGCGGGCGGGCTTCGAGCGCGTGTACTTCGAGCAGCTCGGGGATGAGCTGGTGGCCCTGGAATACCTTCGGATCTGGCGCGAGAACGAAGAGAAGCGCACCTGGATCCGTTCGACCAGCCCCCTGGTGATCGAGTACTGCCGAGCGCGCCATCCGGAGCTGCTTCCCTACCTGGCGCCGGTGGTGACGCCGGCGGTGGCGGTGGCGCGCTGGCTGCGCCTGCAGCACCCGACGGAGCGGAAGATCGTGTACGCGGGGCTCGACGCGCCGGCGGCGAACGGCGGCGAGGAGTTCGCCGCGAACTTGTCCCTTTCCGAGCTTCTCGAGCTGCTGCGCGAGCGGGAAGCCGATCCGGTGGACCAGGCGGTCCTGCTCAGGAGCCTGCCGCCCGAGCGCCGACGGTATCTTTCCGCCGCGGGCGGGCTGCCGCTCCCGATGCTGGACCAGGAGCGGGCCTCCTCGCTCACGTTCCGCAAGTTGCGCGGACTGCACACCCTGGCCGGACTCTCCCGCCTCATCCGGGAGTCGCAGGACGGAGAGCACCTCGGCTTCGTGGACGTGCTGCCGTTCGAGGGACCGCTGGACCACCCCGCGCTCGGCCCGCACGAGGAGCTCTACTGGAGGCGCGGCATCCTGGAGCTTGCCGAGCCTCCGCGCGCGTTCGAGCCCGTCATCACGCGCCCCGCCGGGCTGGATCTTTCGGTCGAGTACGAGCCGAAGCCCTCGCGCCTTCCGGAGAAGGAGATCAACGAGGTCGAGCGGGTGCTCGAGGAGGTCGGAAACCAGCACGACGGACAGTATTGGCGCCGGGATCCGGTCGGCTACGCCGGCTACCTGTCGCTCGCGGAGGCCATTCTCCGCAAGCGGCCCGAGCTCGCGGTCGGACTGTTCCACATGAGCCGCACCTACTCCAAGGCGATCCGGGACGCGTCTCACGACGCCCTGACGGACCTCTATAGCTATCGCGCGCTGGTGGAGCGCCTGGAAGAGGAGATGGGCCAGGCGAACCGGGCCGGAACCACGCTGGCCATGATCTTCGTCGATCTCGACAACTTCAAGGAGATCAACGACGAGCACGGCCACCCGGTCGGGAACGAGATGCTGCGGCGCGTCGCCGACGTCCTGCGGCAGACGATCCGGAGCACGGACATCGCCGGCCGGTTCGGCGGCGACGAGTTCGTCGTGCTCCTGGTGAACGCCGATCCACAGGGAGCTGTTCGCGTCGCCGAGCAGATCCGCCAGAGGATCGCGCAGATCCAAATCCAAGTGCCCAATGGACATACGCAGACGACCGCGAGCATCGGCCTGGCATTCCACTCCGGGACCGAGCGATCGCTGTTGAACACGGACGACCTGTTCGCCGAAGCAGACGCCTCCCTGTACATTGCGAAAGCGCATGGGGGGAACCGCGTCCATCCCGTCGTTAGGGAGGAGCCGACCGGATGACCCAGGAGAGTAGGGAGATCGAGGTCGATGTCGCGGGGGTGGATCCCTGGGGGCTCCGTCGGGTCGAGCGCCTGCTCCATACGGTGGAGGGGGTCGATTCCCTGAAGATCGTTCCGGATACGCGAGGCGGCATCGACGAGGTGCACGTCCTCAGCAGCTCCGATCTCGGGGCGAAGCAGATCGTCCGCAACATCGAATCCGCGCTCCTGGCCCAGTTCGGCCTGCAGGTCGATCACCGAAAGATCTCCGTCGCCCAGGTGCGCCCCCGGGATCTCCCCCGACGGGACGAGGAGGAGGAAGCGGAGGCCGAGGCCGCCGAGGCCGGCCGACCCGACGGCGCCCGCCGCATCTTGCTCGAGGGGTTCCAGATGGAGCGCCGCGCCGGGGAGCGGGTCCTGTGCAAGGTCCGGCTACGCGACGTCGATGATGACGAGGTCTTCGAGGGCGCGCACGAAGGCCCCGATTACTCCAAGTCCCGGCTCGAGGTCACCGCCCAGGCGCTCCTGAACGCCCTCAACCAGGCATCCGATGGCCGCGCGACCTTCGCGGTCGAGGGGGTCGCCGAAGTCGAGGTCTTCGGCCGCCGACTGATCGCCGTCCTCGTCCAGGGTTTCTCCGGCCGACACGCGATCGCCCTTCCAGGGGTCAGCAAGATCCACGACTCCGTGGAGGAGGGTGTCGTGCTCGCGTGCCTGAGCGCGACCAATCGTTGGGTGGCGGAGCTTCTGTAGCACCACTC